>JAZBOH010000062.1:0-8282 GCA_036351055.1 Lysobacterales bacterium | reverse complement strand
TTGTCTTCTGCGCAGAGCTGGAGAAACCGCTCGAGGCGCGCCGACGAGTGCTCCGGGCCCTGGCCTTCGTAGCCGTGCGGAAGGAACAGGGTCAGGCCGCACAAGCGCCCCCACTTGGCTTCGCCCGAGGTGATGAACTGGTCGATCACGACCTGGGCGCCGTTGGCAAAATCACCAAACTGAGCTTCCCAGATGGCCAGTGTCTCGGGCGCGGCCGTGGCGTAGCCGTATTCGAAACCCAGCACCGCTTCCTCGGACAGCAGGGAATCGATCACGGAGACCTCGACCTCCGGGTTTATGGTTTGCAGCGGCGTGTAAGTGCTGCCGTCAACCTGGTTGTGCAAAACGGCATGGCGGTGGAAGAAGGTTCCGCGGCCCGAGTCCTGGCCGACCAGTCTCAGCTTGGTGCCCTCTTCGACCAGGGTTGCATACGCCATGGTTTCGGCAAAACCCCAGTCCAGCGGGACCTCTCCGCGGGCCATTTTGACCCGGTCTTCGATGATGCGCTTCACCCGGCCATGGGGTTTGAAACCCTCAGGCAGGGTCGTCAGCTGTTCTGACAACTCGCGGATTTTATCCAGCGGTACGGCCGTGTCGATATCGCAGGGTGCGTCGACATGGTCGTAGTTGTGCCAGTTGGCTGCAAACTGGTTGCTGCGTGGTTCGGTCTCGACGTCGGCGACCTGTTCGCCGCGGTCGAGGTGCGCCCGGTATTCGTCCATCATGGCTTGTACTTCGGCCTCTTTGACCAGGCCGCGCTTGATCAGCTGGTCTGCGTACTTGCGCCGCGTGGTATCCATGCCGCGGATTTTCTTGTACATCAGCGGCTGGGTCGCGGCCGGTTCGTCTGCCTCGTTGTGACCATGGCGGCGATAGCAGACCAGGTCGATGACCACGTCCCGCTTGTAGCGGTTGCGGAAGTCACAGGCGATCTTCATCACGTGGTGCACGGCCTCGGGGTCGTCGCCGTTCACGTGGAATATCGGCGCATGCACCATCTTGGCCACGGTGGTGCAATAAAGCGTGGAGCGCAGGTCATCGGGCCGGCTGGTGGTGAAGCCAACCTGGTTGTTGACGATGATATGCAGGGTGCCGCCAACGCCGAAGCCCCGGGTTTCCGACATCTGGAACAGTTCCATGACCACGCCCTGGCCGGAAAACGCCGAGTCACCGTGGATCAGGATTGGCATGACCTTGTCATGGTTCTCATCTTTGCGCCGAACCTGGCGTGCAAGGGCCGAGCCGAGCACTACCGGGTCGACAATTTCCAGGTGGGACGGGTTGAAAGCCAGCGCCATGTGCAGCGGTCCGCCCGGGGTCTGGATGTCGGAAGCGTAGCCCAGGTGATATTTCACGTCGCCCGAGTGCAGGGGGGCGTCGGACTTCTTCTTACCCTCGAACTCGTCGAACAGCAAGGCCGGCGACTTTCCGAGGATGTTGACCAGTACGTTCAGGCGTCCGCGGTGGGCCATGCCGATGACGACCTCTTCCACGCCGCGTGAACCGGCGTGCAACATGGTCTCGTGCAACAGGGGGATCAGGCTGTCGCCGCCTTCCAGCGAGAAGCGTTTCTGTCCCACGTAACGCGTGTGCAGGTATTTTTCCAGGCCCTCGGCCGCCGTCAGCATGTGCAGGATGCGCCGCCTTTCCGCGTCCCCGACATCGTAGCGGCCTGCACCGGTCTCCAGCCTTTCCTGCAGCCAGCGGCGTTTTTGCGTATCCGTGATGTGGATTGCCTCGATACCGATGCTGCCGCTGTAAACCTGCCGGCACAGTGTAATGATGTCGCGCAGTTTCATCCGGTCCGGGCCGAACAGGGCGCCGGTATCGAATTCCCGGTCCATGTCGGCCGCGTCAAGGCCGTGGAAAGCGGGATCCAGGTCCGGTACCGGTGCGTGGTGTGGTTCACCCAGCGGATTGAGTTTCGCTATTTCGTGGCCACGGATACGGTAGGCCGTGATCAGCTTGATGACGCCGGCTTCTTTGTGATCGGAATACGAGGTGTCTCCGGCCGGCACGGCCCTCAGCTGGCCGAGCTGCCTGAATTTCTCCTGCACTTCGAGGCGGCCGCCAGCAGGCTCGTCTCCACCGGCCAGTTCTTCGAATACGCGGGCCCAGGTTGCGGGCACGTTTTGCGGGTCTTCCAACCAGTCTTCGTACCACGCTTCGATCCAGGCCGCGTTGCTGCCCGACAGGTGGGATGATTTCTGCAGTTCTTCCAGGCTTCGTCGTGTCATGTTACGGGCTACCGTGCCCCAATTTGAAAAGGAGGCGCATTATACCGCAGCACCGGTTCGGGCAGTACCGCAAAGATGCACTCCCGGGATTCTTTTTCCGGCGGCTGCGCTCAGCTGCGGCGGCGCGCGACGGAGCTTTCCAGTGTATTGAATTCCTCGACGATACGGTCCGCCATGGATTGCAGGTCCTTCAGGTCACGGGTGGCCACCAGACCAAAATGCAGGATGCCGTCATAGCTGAACATGGTGATATTCAGGCGCAGTCCCGGCGACAGGGTGCTGATCGGGTACATGTGTTCGACCTTGCTGCCATGCAGGTAGCGCGGGGTTCCCGGCCCCGGCAGGTTGGAGACCACGGCATGGCCGTTGCTGGGCAGTACGTCGGTGAGGCACAGCTTGTTGATCGCCTCGCTGACGCCCCCGGCCAGGAAAGTGAATTGCTCAAAGGCCACGGCCGGTATGCCGGCAACCTGGTATTTCACGCTTTGCAGCTTGAAGCCGATTTCCCGCAGGCGCCGGTAGGGGGTCAGGCCGGGCTGCGCCAGGTCGACCAGGGTGATGCCGATACGGTTTCCACCCGCTCCGCCGCCGTTGGCGCGCAGGTTTACGGGCATCTGGATCGACACCGGGTGCGTAAGCGCCATGCCGCGTTCGGCCAGGTAGCCGTGGATCGCGCCGTCGATACAGGCCAGGGCGACGTGGTTGAGGGTAGAGCAGGTGGCGTCGCACAGGTCATAGACGTGTTTCATCGGCACGCCCGCCGTGGCGATACCGCGCCCGGGCCGTGCACTTCCGGTCAGCGGTGTATCGCGCGGTGTGTTGAACAGCAGGGCGACCGCATCGTGGGTCAAGCCGGCCCGTTCGATCGCCTGTTGGGCCGACAGCTTCAGGATGCCCCCGGCCGACTTCAGTTGCTGTTTTGCCAGCCCGGCAAGGTCCCGCAGCAGGTCGCCGGGCTGCGGTCGGCCGGCCTCGCGGGGCCGTCTCTTTTCCGCGTTGATGGCCCAGGGCGGGGTAAAGTTCATGTCATCGGCGGAATGGCTGAAACCCTTGTCCATCCAGGAGGTCATCGTCATGCCATCGGCATATGCGTGGTGCAACTTGAGATACAGGGCAAATTTTCCCCCGCGCACGCCGTCGATCACGTGGAATTCCCACAAGGGCCTGGAGCGGTCCAGTATCGGTTCGTGCAGGCGTGCGGCCTTTTCCTTGGCATCGTCCCAGGAAATGACCTTGCCTTCGTGGTGATAAAAAACGTGGTCGTCGAAGGAGAGCTCCCGGCAGGTTTCCCAGTGCGGGCCCAGGGGGCCGAGGAAGTTGATGACCTGGTTGAACGGCTCAGCGATCCTGTTGTATTTCCTGACCTCGTTCAGAAGGTTTTTTGCGTAATTGGTCGGGGCGTTTGCCGGTTTTTTGCACAGCATCAGGGCAGCCACGTGTTTCGGGCTGTCTTCCGACTCGGCGATAAAAAAAGCCAGGTCCATCAGCGACAGTTTTCTCACGGCGGGGCCTCCAGGTACAGGTGGCCTGCGTTGACCAGTTCGCACAGCAAGGCGGCGTTTGCCGCGGCGAATTGCGGTCCGGCCGTGGCAAGTTGGCCCGGTTCGCAGACGGTTATGGCGGTTTCCCGTGCACAGGGAAAAGTGGATCCGGCGGCGAACAGCTTCGCACCGGCCTGTGTATTTGTCCAGACCAGCCGGGTCCAGGGGTTGTGCTGCAGGGTGCAACCGTCGCGCAGGGACGCAAGTAATTCATCCCGGCCGAGCGCCTGTTCCGGCCCCAGCGGTTCGTGGGCCAGGCGGTAACGTGACAGGAAAGAACCCAGGAACTCGCTAAAAGCGGGGCCGTCTTCAACCATGCCCATGGCCAGCTCGGAAAAACGGCGGATGCTGTCCGCGTCGAGCTGGGCGCCAGGACCAGGGCCCCGCAGGTCGGGATCGGCGTAGCGCGGTCCCTCGCCGTGGCTGGCGGCCAGCCATTCGCCCAGCGCCTGCAGAAGGTCGGCGGCACTCGGCGCCCTCATGCCCACGGACCAGGTCATGCAGCGATCCAGCGCGACGCCGTGGTGGGCGACGCCCGGGGGCAGGTAGAGCATGTCGCCCGGCTCCAGGATCCACTCCTGTTCCGCCTCGAATGACTTCAGCACGTTCAGTTCGGTGCCTTGTTGCAATTCGCTGTCGTGGTTTTCCGCGATTTGCCAGCGCCGCCGGCCGTCCGCCTGCAACAGGAAGACGTCGTACTGGTCGACATGCGGCCCGACTGAACCGCCCGGCGCGGCCACGCTGACCATCAGGTCGTCGATGCGCCAGCGCGGCAGGAAAAAAAAGCTTTCGACCAGGCGGCGCAGCGGTGGATAGTGCTTTTCCACGTCCTGTACCAGCAGGGTCCAGCGGTTTTCCGGTAACTTGCGCAGCGTTTCCTCTTTGAACGGCCCGTATGCCAGTTCCCAGTCATGTTCGGGGTAGGAACCGCGGATCAGGCGGGCCTCGGCCAGTTCCTCGCAGGCCAGTCCGGCGATGTCGTCGATCTCGAGTTCGGGGCTGAAAGCCGGGAAGGCCTGGCGCAGCAGCAGCGGCTTTTTCTGCCAGTATTCCTGCAGAATTTCCTGCTCGTCCATGGCGCCCAGCGCTTGCGTCATGCCTCGTACTCGTCCAGCGCGGCCGCCATCGCGGCGGCGTTCCCGGTGTAGTTGGCCGGCGTCAGCGCGAGCAGGGCTGCCCTGGCCTCCGCCGCTATGTCCAGGCCGTTGATAAAGTGTTCCAGGTCGGCCGCGGTGATGGTTTTGCCGCGCGTCAGGGCTTTCAACTGCTCGTAGGGATTCTCGACGCCATAGCGCCGCATCACGGTCTGTATGGGTTCGGCCAGCACCTCCCAGCTTGCATCGAGGTCCGCCTCCAGCCGGGCAGCGTTGACTTCCAGCTTGGACAGTCCCTTCAGCAGGGAGGCCAGCGCAACCAGCGAGTGGCCGTAGGCAGTGCCTGTGGCGCGCAGCACGGTGGAATCGGTCAGGTCGCGTTGCCACCGCGAACGCGGCAGCTTGTATGCCAGGTGGTCGAGCAGGGCATTGGATACACCCAGGTTGCCTTCGGCGTTTTCGAAATCGATCGGATTGACCTTGTGCGGCATGGTGGACGATCCGATTTCACCGGCCACGGTCTTCTGTTTGAAATAACCGATGGAAATATAGGCCCAGATATCCCGGCACAGGTCGATCAGGATGGTGTGGTAACGCGCCAGTGAATGGAACAGCTCAGCCATCCAGTCGTGCGGTTCGATTTGGGTGGTATAGGGGTTCCACACCAGTCCGAGGGATTCGACGAAATCCCTGGCGAACAGCGGCCAGTCGACTTCCGGGTAAGCGCTGATATGGGCGTTGAAGTTTCCTACCGCACCGTTGATTTTGCCCAGGTATTGCTGCCGCTGCATGGCCGCGACCTGCCGGCGCAGGCGGTGCAATACGTTGGCGATTTCCTTGCCCAGCGTGGTGGGCGAGGCAGTCTGGCCATGCGTCCTGGACAGCATGGGGCGGTCCCTGTTGGCCTCGGCCAGGGCCGCCAGGGCCGCGTCGACCTTCGCCATGTTGAGCGCCATCACGTCGCGGTGGGCATCTTTCATCATCAGGGCGTAAGCCAGGTTGTTGATGTCTTCCGAGGTGCAGGCGAAATGCAGGAACTCGGAATGGGCGGCCAGTTCCGGCACGCGGCTGAATTTCTCTTTGAGGAAATACTCCACCGCCTTGACGTCGTGGTTGGTGACGGACTCGATTTCCTTGACCCGGCCTGCTGAAGCCTCGTCGAAGCTGGCCAGCAGTTCATCGAGGTAAGCGCTGGAAGCCTCGCTCAGGGCAGGCAGTTCCGGGACGCCGGGGTGAGCGCACAATGCCTGGAACCAGCGGACTTCCACGATGGTGCGGCGGTGGATCAGTCCGTATTCACTGCAAATGGGGCGGAGGGCTTCTGTTTTGGAACCATATCGTCCGTCTACGGACGATATGGCCGTCAAGCTGCTGAGTTTCATTCGTGTTCTGCCAGCGGGTCGGGTAAAAAACCATTGTCTCACTTTAGCCGCGGCAGTTGAACGCCTTTCGGGAAACGCGTTGCTTGATTAACTCTCCGTTGCCCGGCGGCGGAACCAGAGGGCGCCCGCCAGGAACACGGCGGCTACAGCAAGCCCGGCCAGCATCTGCAGGGAAAACAGGCGGTCAAGCATGTTTCCGATCGTGACCGCGTGGTCGAAGTCACCGCTCAGGGGCACACCCAGTGCAATGCCCGCGCCGTCATCGCCCATTTCGGCCGTCAGGATGGCGGGCGTGTTGAAGAACCAGTCCTTGATCATGCTGCCGATGTTGTTTTTCAGCGTAAAGGTCTGCAAAAACTCGATCCAGCCCTGCAGCACCGAGAAAATCAGGGGGGGCAGGGTGGCGAACAACAGTGGAATGCGCGGTGCAAAAGACGATACCAGCAGTAGCCAGCCGTAGAGGGGCAGGGCCCAGATCGATTGGGCCAGCCAGGAGGCCATGACCATGCCCCAGACCTTGAACGGGTTCGATTCGGCGATAAACAGCGTCCACGGGTTTCCGCCCGATGTGGCGACCGCGATCGCAGCGATGATGCCGATCACCAACTGGGTCAGGATAAGGGCCACCAGGAAGGTCAGTGGCACCAGCACCATGGCCGTCAACAGCTTCGAGGCGATGGTCAGCGTGTCGCTGGCCGGCAGGGATTTCCAGAACAGGATACTGCGGTCCTTGCGGTCATCGTAAAGCGCGCCGAGCAGGTAGAAAAAGACCACGAACGACATCACCACGCTGAACAGGACGGAGCTGCCCAGCATGCCCTGGTACAGGACTTCGCCGCGCATATCGGACGACATCTTGCCCAGCTCTTCGACCGCCATGCGCGTGGTATAACCCTCGCTGTCGAAGTGGTTCATGGTGATGATGCCCATCAGCATGGAAACGATGTAGAAACCGCCGATCACCAGCGGGGTGGTGCGGAAGGAGCCCTTGTTCTCCCAGAATTCGCGTTTGACCAGTGCCAGCAGGCGTTTCATGACGCACCCCCTTTCATCGTCGCAACAAACAGGTCCGCCACGCTGGGCGTGTGCAGTTCGCCCAGCCCGTGCAGCTGTTCCCGGCTCACCTTGTCGTAGAGGAAGATATGACGGCCGAACATTTCGCGTTCATACAGGGGTTTCAAATGCCTGGCCTCGATGGCCTTCTCCGGTTTTACCATCAGTTCGACGTAACGTTCCTGCACTTCTTCCATGGTGGCCTCGAGTGCAATCCGGCCGTCCTGGATGAAAATCAGGTCACTCAGGATGTGTTCCACCTCCTCGACCTGGTGGGTGGTGATCACGATGGTGCGCTGCTCGTCGAAATAGTCGTTCAGCAGGTTGGTGTAAAACTCTTTGCGGTAAATGATGTCGAGACCCAGGGTCGGCTCATCCAGCACCAGCAGTTTGGCGTCGATCGCCATGACCAGCGCCAGGTGTAGCTGCGCGACCATGCCCTTGGACAGCTGTTTTACCTTCCGGTCCGTGGTGATCTTGGTCTGCGCCAGGTATTCCATGCAACGTTCCCGCTTGAAGCCGGGGTGCAGGTCTTCGGTGATATCGATCAACTGGTGGACGCGGATCCAGCGCGGCAGCACGGCCACGTCGGCGATAAAACACACATCCTCCATCAGGGAAGCGCGCTGGGTGGCAGGGTTCTTGCCCAGCACAGAAAGCTCGCCCTCGTAGGTCGCCAGGCCCAGGATGGCCTTCAGGGCCGTCGTTTTGCCGGCGCCATTGGGCCCGATCAGACCCACGATACGGCCCGGGGGGATGTCCAGGTCAATGTGATCGACCGCCAGGGTGCGTCCGAATCGCTTGGTCAGTCCACGTGCGGAGATTATGGGAGTCATCGTTTTCAGTTCTCATCCGTTTTCAGCTTTCTGAGCAGTTCTTCGACGTCGAGCCCCAGTTGCTCGATGCGGTTGATCATGGCCGGCCACTCCTCGTCGAGGAAGCGGCTGCGTTCCGAGGCAAGCAACTGCTTGCGGG
>JAZBOH010000061.1:0-54019 GCA_036351055.1 Lysobacterales bacterium | reverse complement strand
GACCTGGTGATCGCCCACCTGGGACGTGCGCTCAACCCGGAGAACCCGGTCATGCGCGGTACCGCGCAGAACCCGGACACCTATTTCCAGGGCCGTGAAAGCGTCAACAGCTTCTACAACGCCGTCCCGGAAATCGTGCAGCGCAAAATGGATGAACTGGCCGCCGAAACCGGTCGCGCCTACAAGCTGTTCGACTATTTCGGTGACCCCGACGCGGATTCGATCATCATTTCCATGGGCTCCGGCGCTTCAACCGTGCGCGAAACCGTCGAGTGGCTGAATGAAAATACCGACGGACGTTACGGCGGTGTCATCGTGCGGCTGTTCCGGCCGTTCAGTTTCGAACACCTGATCGCTACCCTGCCAAAGAGTGCCAAGAGAATCGCCGTGCTCGACCGCACCAAGGAACCCGGCTCCAACGGCGAACCCCTGTACCAGGACGTGATGACCGCCCTTGCCCAGTCCCTGGGCAATGGAACTATTGACCGCATGCCCGTGGTTTGCGGTGGCCGCTTTGGCCTGTCTTCCAAGGAATTCACGCCGGCCATGGTCAAGGCCGTTTTTGACAACCTGGATGCGGACGAGCCCAAGCGCCAGTTCACGGTTGGCATCAACGATGACGTCACCGGGCTCAGCCTCGATGTCGATCACGGCTTCAATATCGAAAGCCAGGACGTCGTGCGCGCCATGTTTTACGGCCTCGGCGCCGACGGCACGGTGGGCGCCAACAAGAACAGCATCAAGATCATCGGCGCCGATCCGGACCGTTACGGCCAGGCCTACTTTGTTTACGATTCGAAAAAATCCGGGGCGCAAACCGTTTCGCACCTGCGCTTCGGGCCCGAGCCGATCGACTCACCCTACCTGCTGCAGACCGCCAGCTTTATCGGCTGTCACCAGTGGGAGTTCGTGTACAACACGCCTTTGTTGGACAAGGCCGCTGACGGCGCCACCCTGCTTCTCAACAGCCCCTACGGCCCTGACGAAGTCTGGAACAGGCTGCCCGAAGCGCTGCAAAAGAAAGCGGTGGAGAAGAACGTCAGGATCTACACGATCGATGCTTACGAAGTGGCCAAGCAGACCGGCATGGGCCGTCGCATCAATACCGTGATGCAGGTGTGCTTCTTTGCACTGGCCAAAATCATGGAAACCGACGAGGCCATCAAGCTGATCAAGGACGCCATCGCCAAGACCTACCGCAAGAAGGGTGAGAAGGTCATCCAGATGAACTTCAAGGCAGTCGATGCCTCCCTGGCGCATATGCACGAGGTTGTAATCGACGACGCGAAACGCAGCGGCATCGGCGCCAGGCGCATTGTGCCCGAGCTCGCACCCGTGTTTGTACAGGACGTAACGGCAGAGATGATGGCGGGCAGGGGTGACCTCTTACCCGTTTCCGCGGTTCCGGTCGACGGCACCTACCCCACCGCGACCACGCAATGGGAAAAACGCGGCATCGCGCAGATGATCCCCGAGTGGCTGGACGACAACTGCATCCAATGTGGCAATTGCTCCTTTGTTTGTCCGCATGCGGCTATCCGGGCCAAGTTCTGCAATGAGAAGGAACTGGAAGGCGCGCCCGAGAGCTTCCAGTCGGCCGGCATCAGCGCCCGCGGCTTCCCCGAGATGCGCTACGTATTGCAGGTCTACCCGGACGATTGCACGGGCTGCAACCTGTGCGTGGATGCCTGCCCGGTGCGTGAAGTGGATGAAAACGATGAAGAGGTCCGCGCCCTCAGACTGGTCGCCAGGGAACCCATCCTGGAAGACCAGCGCGCCAACCTCGAGTGGTTCGAAAGCCTGCCCTGGAACAAACGCGAGGACATCGATTTCTCCAACGTGCGCGGCGTGCAGTTCCTGCGTCCGCTGTTCGAGTTCTCGGGTGCCTGCGCCGGTTGTGGCGAAACGCCCTACCTGAAGCTGGTAACCCAGTTGTTTGGCGGCCGCATGATGGTGGCCAACGCCACCGGTTGCTCCTCCATCTACGGCGGTAACCTGCCGACCACGCCATGGGCCAAGAACGACGAGGGCCGTGGGCCGGCCTGGTCGAACTCGCTGTTTGAAGACAACGCCGAGTTTGGCATGGGCTTCCGCCTGTCAGCTGACCACCACCGCAAACAGGCTGAAATGATGTTGTGCAAGATGCGCGACGAGATCGGTGAAGACCTGGTGAATTCCGTGGTCAAGGCGCCGCAGCAGACCGAGTCCCAGATCCAGGCGCAGCGGGTACGTGTTGACCGCTTGAAAGCCCGGCTGAAAGAGCTGGATACGCCTGAATCCCGCGGCCTGCTTTCCATGGCCGACCACCTGATCCGCCGTTCGGTGTGGATCGTGGGCGGTGACGGATGGGCCTACGACATCGGTTCTTCCGGTGTTGATCACGCCCTGGCTTCCGGCCTGGACATCAATATCCTGATCATGGATACCGAGGTGTATTCCAACACCGGCGGGCAGATGTCCAAATCCACCCCGCTGGGCGCCGTGGCCAAGTTCGCCGCAGGCGGCAAGACCATCGGCAAGAAAGACGTGGCCCAGCAAGCCATTGCCTACGGTAACGTCTACGTCGCCCGTATCGCCTTCGGCGCCAACCCGCAGCAGACGCTGCAGGCCCTGCGCGAAGCCGAGGCCTACCCGGGTCCGTCGCTGATCATTGCCTACTCGCACTGCATTGCCCATGGCATCAACATGGAGCACGGCCTGCACCAGCAGAAACGTGCCGTCGACAGCGGCCACTGGCCGCTGATCCGCTACAACCCGATGGTGCGCGAAGCCGGCGGTGTCCCGTTCACCCTGGACAGCCTGCGGCCAACGCTGTCGCTGATGGACTACCGCAAGCACGAAGGCCGCTTCAAGCAACTTAGCCGCGAAAACCCGGAAGAGGCCGAACGCCTTGCCGGTATCGCCGAACAGGCTGCACGCCTGCGCTGGGACGTCTACGAGAAAATGGCCCACCGCAGCGCCGAGCAGTTCCCGGCTGACGCGCGCAAGGACTGACCGGTCAGTCAACAAGGGGTCAGAGTAAGCTCCTTACTCTGACCCCGGTCTGCTCGCTTCCACCACCTTCGCCCGGCCAGGCGGAATGGCCGTCCTTTATTGGTATATCACTTGATCTGGATTCCTGACCGGCGTCTGCCAAAACCTATAATCCGAGCTTTACGACTCCAATAGAAAATCTTGGCAGGGAGAAGATTGGCATGAAGAATGTTGAAGTCCTGATCTGGGGGCTCGGAGCAATGGGTGGCGGCATGGCGGACATGCTGCTCGACAAGAAAGGCGTGGAAATCGTCGGGATCTGCGACCTGCACCCCGAACGGGTTGGCAAGAGCGTGTTCGACATCCTGGGACGGCCGCGTAACGACCACCCCGACGTGCTTGTCGAAGCCGACATCGATGCCCTGCTGCAGCGGACCCGCGCCGACGTTTGCCTGCTGGCTACTGATTCTTTCACCGCCCACTCCATGCCCAAGATGCAAAAGCTCATGGAACATGGACTGAATATTGTCTCCACGGCCGAAGAGATGGCCTACCCGCAGGCACAGAACCCTGACCTGGCGGCACAGGTCGACGAACTGGCCAGAAAAAACGGTGTTTCCGTACTCGGCACCGGCATCAATCCCGGGCTGATCATGGACCTTCTCGTCGTCCTGCTCACCGGGGCCTGCCGGGAGGTCCATGCCATCAAGGCCGAACGGGTCAACAGCCTGTCACCCTTTGGGCCTGCGGTTATGGAGGAACAGGGCGTCGGGCGCACACCCGCTGAGTTCGCGGCAGGCATAGCCAACGGCAGCCTGGCTGGCCATGTGGGCTTTCCCGAGTCAGTCGGCATGATCACCGACGGCATTGGCTGGAAACTCGACGGCCCCGTGCAACAGACACAGGAAGCCATCGTCTCCTCGGTGCCACGCAGCACGCAGTACATTTCCATCGAGGCCGGGGACGTTGCCGGTTGCGACCAGCGTGGAATCGGCTATGTCGGTGGCAAACCCCGAGTGAAAATGATCCACCCGCAACAGATCGAACCCGAACTGGAAGACACGCACACCGGCGACTACATCACCATCGAGGGCACGCCCGATGTAAACATGAGCATCAAGCCTGAGGTTCCAGGCGGTATCGGCACCATCGCCATGTGCGTCAACATGATCCCGCAGGTCATCAACGCCACACCCGGCTTGAAAACCATGCTGGACTTGCCGGTACCGCGGGCAATCATGGGTGACATGCGGGACCGTATCGAGGAGCGGTAGTGAAAGCGAAACAGGGTGATTGGGTACGTATCCACACAACGGTTCTGAGCGCCGCAGACCGCTCTGGGCGCCTGCCCGAAGATACCCGGAAGGCCCCGGTTGAATTGTGGGTCAAGGGGCGTCTCCAGGCCGATTCCTCAGTGGGCGAACGGGTCGAAGTGGAAACCGCAACCGGCCGGCGTGTGGCAGGCGAGCTTATCGATACCGCGCCGGTCTGGGGTCATGGTTTTGGCGATTTCGTACCGGAACTCGAGGAGATCGGCCGCCAGTTGAAACAGGCGATGCAAGCGCTTGATGCACACGGAGGCAAGCCATGAGCCGTTACGAGCAGGTCATGGCCCGCAAGGCGGAAATCACCCGCAAGGCCATGGGGCTGGACTACTCGGCATTCGAGCAGGAAGGCATCGGCTTCGACTATGAAGCCATGATGGATCGCGCCGGGTACTCGCTGGAAGAGGTGATCCGCATCCAGGGTGAAACGGGTGTGGGCAATACGCCGTTGCTCGAGATGCGCAACCTAACCGCGCTGGCACGCAGCACGGCAGCCGCCGGAAAAGGCGCCCGCATTTTCGTGAAGGATGAAGCGGCCAACCCTTCTGGCAGTTTCAAGGCGCGCCGTGCCGCCCTGTCGGTGTACCAGGCGAAAAAACAGGGTTACCGCACGGTCATGGCCGCCACCAGCGGCAACTACGGCGCTGCCGTGGCCAGCCAGGCAGCCATGCGCGGACTGGACTGCATCATCGTCCAGGAGTGCTACGATTCGCAACACAAGGGCCAGCCCGAGATCATCGAAAAAGCCCGCAAATGCGAGGCTTACGGGGCCGAGGTCGTCCAGCTGACGGTAGGCCCGGAACTGTTTTTCGTATTCCTTGAACTGCTGGAAGAAACCGGCGCCTTCAACGCCTCGCTGTACACGCCGTTCGGAATCGCCGGGGTGGAGAGCCTGGGTTACGAACTCGTGCAGCAGGTGCGTGAACGCTGCGGTCGCGACCCGGACGCCGTGGTCGCCACCAACGCCGGCGGCGGCAATGTCACCGGCACGGCAAGGGGCATGATAAAAGCGGGTGCGGGGTCCTGCGCCGTGGTGGGCGCCAGCGTCGACCTGTCCGGCCTGCACATGGCCTCTGACAGCGACTTCAATCGTAAAAGTTTCACCACCGGGCACACCGGCTTCGGCGTGCCTTTCGCCACCTGGCCGGACCGCTCCGACGTACCGCGTTCGGCCGGACGCCCGCTGCGCTACATGGACCGCTACCTGCTGGTCAGCCAGGGCGAGGTGTTCTGGGCCACCGAGGCGCTGGCCAGGCTGGAAGGACTGGAGCGTGGCCCGGCCGGCAACACGTCGCTGGCCGCTGCATTCGGTCTCGCCCGCGAAATGGACCAGGACCAGGTCATCGTGGTGCAGGAAACGGAGTACACCGGCGCCGGCAAACACATCGGTCCGCAGCTGAGTTTCGCGCGCCGGAACGGCATCGACATCCGTTTTGGCAACCCGCGCGAGGAAGTTCCCGGAACGTCGATCATCCTGCCTTCAGAACCCGGGGGTGTTCAGCCACGCGACCTGGACATGAATCGCCTCCGGGCCTCCCTGATACGAAAAGCCACTCAGGGCCGTACGGTCGAATCCCTGAGTGAATCAGAAATCCAATTCCTGGTGGACGAAACCAAAAGCGATGAGGCCTTCGTCCGCCAAACCCTGGCAGCCTGAGGCTGGAGGAAAACCATGGAACGACAAGACGACTATCAGCAACGACGGAAACACCTGGCGAAGCTGAGTGAAGAGCAATTGGAACAACGGTTCTGGGAACTCGCCGCCTCCATCGTGGAGCCGCTGGTGGAACAGGCACGCAGCCACACTTCGCCCGCCATCGAGCGGTCCGTGCTGCTGCGGATGGGATTTTCCAGCCTGGAAGGCACCGCCATCGTAAACGGTTGCCTGGATCGCGGCCTGCTCGGCAAAGGCGCCGGGCACGTGGTTCTCAGGCTGTCCCGGGCCGAGGGCACGGCTATCCGCGAAGCCGGCCTCGCCCTGGCCGCAGGCCGGGGCTGGGAAACGGTCGAGAAGAGCTTCGGGGGTGCGCTATGACCGCATTGCAGCCCAACGAGAAACTGGATGTTGAAGCCATCCTGCATGACCTCGAGAACTACCGCCCGCGGCGTCGAGGCTGGAACTGGCGCGAGCCGGTGGTGGGCGCACAGAAACTGGGTCCCTTCGAATATTACGAATCAAGCAGGAACCTGGAGGCCAGCACGCCGCTGCCCAATGGCCACTACTTCAGCGATATCGACCCACAGCCGGTTTCAACCATCACGACCGAAATCGCTTCAGGCCGCTTCGAAGACGACATCCGCCGCATGCGCATGGCCGCCTGGCACGGCGCTGACCACCTGATGGTGATCCGCACAGCCGGTCAGAGCCACATGGACGGGTTGATCGAGGGCACACCCCAGGGCATCGGCGGCGTGCCGATCACCCGCAAACAGGTCCGGGCACAGCGCAAGGCCCTCGACTTGATCGAGGACGAGGTCGGCCGCCCGATCAACTACCACTCTTACGTCAGCGGCGTAGCCGGACCCGAAATTGCGGTGATGTTCGCAGAAGAGGGCATGAACGGTGCCCACCAGGACCCGCAATACAACGTGCTGTACCGAAATGTAAACATGGTGCGCAGCTTTGTTGATGCAGCCTGTGCCAAGCACGTGATGGCCTGGGCCGGCATCGCCCAGATCGACGGCGCTCACAACGCCAACGCCACGGCGCGCGAGGCCTGGAAAGTGATGCCGGAGCTGATGGTGCAACACGGGCTTAATGCCATTTTCAGCGTCATGTGCGGCATGAGAAAAGACGACATCTGCCTGTCGACCGTGCCGCCTACCGCGCCACCCGCTCCGTGCATGCGCCTGGACCTGCCCTATGCCGTGGCCCTGCGCGAAATATTCCGCGAATACAGGATGCGGGCGCAGCAGAACACCAAGTACATGGGATCCTCGACCCGGGAGGCAACGGTCACCCACACCCTCAACCTGCTGATCAGCCAGCTGACCAGCGCAGATATCCAGTCCACCATCACGCCCGACGAAGGGCGAAACGTTCCCTGGCATATCTACAATATCGAAGGGACCGATACCGCCAAGCAGGCTTTCAACGGCATGGATGGTCTCGGATCAATGGTGGAATTGCGCCGCAACGAAGGTGAACTGGCCGACCGTGTGCGTGAACTCAAGGAGCGCGCCGTACTGTTTCTAGAAGAAATCGTCGGGGCCGGTGGTTATTTCCAGGCGGTACAGGATGGGTTTTTCGTGGACTCGGGCGAGTACCCGGAACGCAACGGCGACGGAATCTCGCGCCAGATCGACGGCGGCATCGGTGCCGGCACCGAGGTAGAGCGTGATGAAGACTACATGGCGCCTGTAACCGCTCACTTCGGTTACAACCAGCTTGAACCCTGGGGCGAAGAGGCCGTACGCAACCCCTCCACCCTGATCGGCGGCTGCACGTTTGAAGACCCGGACAAGATCGTCTACATCGATGAGCTGGACGAAGAGGACAATGTCCATAAACGCATGGAAGCCACTGCCGAGTTGCGCGGCGGCTCGCTGATCAAGCCTGAAATGGAGTGGCAGGGTGACGGCATCGTGCAAGTCACCGTGTTCCTGCCCACCGATGCCCGCCAGGCCCGCTTTGCGGCCCTGGAAGTGGCGCGCAGGATGGGCCTGGAAGAGGCCGAAGTGATCCACGTCGAAGAGATGCATCCCTCGGAGGGGACACGTGTCGAGTTCAAAGGCTGTGTCCCATGGACCATCGACCTGAACGACCTGGTCATTCCGCCGGAACCCAAGGTCCTGTCCGACGATGAGATTCGCGACGAAATCAAGGCCAGGCCAATGAAGATCGTGGCCGGCACGGTGGGCAAGGATGAACATTCGGTGGGCCTGCGAGAAATTATCGACATCAAGCACGGCGGCATCGAGGGTTATGGCATCGAGTGCCACTACCTGGGTACTTCCGTGCCGCTGGACAAGCTGGTGGATGCCGCGATAGAACTGGACGCCGACGCCGTGCTTGCCTCCACCATCATCAGCCATGACGAGGTGCACTACCGCAATATGAAACGGCTGCACGAAACCTGCATCGAAAAGGGTGTCCGCGACAAGTTGATACTGGTGGCCGGTGGAACCCAGGTCACCCCGGACCTTGCCGTGGCGCAGGGCATCGACGCCGGATTCGGTCGCGGAACCAAGGGATACCACGTTGCGACCTTCCTGGTCGAGAAACGCCGCGAAAAGGCAGCCTGAATCCACATGAGCCGGCGGGTCCAGGCGCTGGTCGCCGATATCGGCAGCACCACCACCCTGGTGAGTGCGTTCGATGGCCTGGATAGCGATGAACCACGCCTCCTGGGCCAGGGCGCGGCAGCCACCTCGGTGCTGCAGGGGGACGTTCGAGCGGGCCTTGGCGCCGCGATATCGGTGCTCGAAGAGAAACTCGGACAGCGACTTGAATGGGACCATTTCCTGGCCTCCTCGAGTGCCGCAGGCGGTCTGAAAATGACCGTGCATGGCCTGGTCAAGGACATGACGGTGCGGGCCGCGCGCGAAGCGGCGCTGGGCGCTGGCGCCAATATCCACCTGGTAACCGCAGGCAAACTGGGCCCCGAAGACCTCGAAGACATCCACGCCACCCAGCCCAATATCCTGCTGCTGGCAGGCGGCGTGGACTACGGTGAAAAAGAGACCGTGCTGCACAACGCAGAGCAGATCGCGGATAAGGGCCCGGACTGCCCTGTGATCTACGCGGGCAACGTGGCCGCACGCTCGCGGATCGAACGCATCCTCGGCGGTGGACACCGGAGGCTGTACATCGTTGACAACGTGTATCCCGCCATCGACCGCTTGGAAGTGGAAAGCTCGCGCCGGGTCATCCAGGAAGTTTTTGAAGCGCACATCACCGAGGCTCCGGGCATGGCCGGTATCCGCGAACTGGTTGGCGGCCGCATTGTACCGACTCCCGGCGCAGTCATGGACGCTGCCCGGCTGTTGCGCGAAGACCTGGGCGACCTGGCCGTGATCGATGTGGGCGGTGCCACGACCGATATCCATGCCGTATGCGAAGACTCCGATGAATTCGGCCGGCTGTTGATCGCACCCGAACCACTGGCCAGGCGAAGCGTGGAAGGGGACCTCGGGACATTCGTAAGCCGTCTTTCGGTGCTGGACGCCGAACCGGGAACGAGCCGTAGAATCGCTACCCAACTGAATATTGACGAAACGGAACTGCAGGCACGACTGGCCGGCCTGCCCGCCGTACCGGAAACGGATGATGAAAAGGAACTGGCCGGCGTCCTGGCGCGCGAATCCGCACGGCTGGCACTGGAGCGGCATGCCGGGCGAATACGTACCCTGTACGGACCCACGGGCAAGACCCGGATAGCCGAAGGAAAAGACCTGACGGGAATCGGCATACTGGTCGCCACCGGCGGCGCTCTCACCCTGCTTCCTGATCGTATCGCACGGCTTGGCGGGGTTCTGCGCAGCTTCCGTGCAGACCTGCTGGTGCCTTCACCTGGTGTGCCGCTTGCCTTTGACAACCACTACGTCATGGCTGCCGCCGGCGTGCTCTCCACTCGCTGGCCACAAGGCGCTCTCGCCCTGATCAAGGCGTCATTGGCAGACGGGCAGGAGGTGCCGGTATGAGCGACCCGAAGATTACCATCGATCTCGACATCATCGAGCAGAACACAAGGAACGTCGTCTCCCTTTGCAGTGAACACGGTATCGAAGTAACCGGCGTCACCAAGGTCACCTGTGGCATGCCAGCCGTGGCCCGCGCCTTGTTGCGTGGCGGTGTGAAAAGCATCGGCGAGTCACGCCTGCGCAACATCAAGCGGCTTCGGGCTGCAGGCATTACGGCTCCTTTTTGGCTATTGCGCATTCCGCCGTTGTCGGCCGTGGAAGATATCGTCAAAACCTGTTCGCTCAGCCTGAACTCGGAACTGGGGGTGATCCGCGCGTTATCCGGGGCCGCCGAGGAGCGCTCACTGGTTCACGACATCCTGCTGATGGTGGACCTGGGTGACCTGCGCGAGGGTATCTGGCCGGATGAGCTGTTGCCCGTGGTGGAGCAGATCATCGAATTACCGGGCATAAGGCTGCGTGGTCTTGGCACCAACCTGACCTGTTATGGCGGCGTTCTGCCCAGCCGGGAAAACATGCGGGCACTCGTGGACCACAAGAAGCGGGTCGAAGATACCTTTTCAATCCGTCTGGACATCCTCTCCGGCGGCAACTCCTCTTCGCTGGACCTGCTCTCGAAGGGCGGCGTACCGGCCGAAGTGAACAACCTGCGCCTTGGCGAGTCACTGATGCTGGGCCGCGAAACCGCCTATCAGAAAACCTGGCCCGGCAGCCGGACAGACGCTTTCGTTATCGAGGCCGAATTGATCGAGGCGAAGGAAAAACCCTCCTTGCCCATTGGGGAAACGGGAAAGGACGCTTTTGGCGAGACACCGGACTTTGAGGACCGCGGCAAGCACTTCCGCGGAATCCTGAACGTTGGGCGTGAAGACGTGAAGGTGGATGGGCTGACACCGGTTGACAACTCCGTCACCATCCTGGGCGCTTCCAGCGACCACCTTCTGGTGGAGCTTGGCCCGAGCCCGGCGCCGCTCGGTAACACCCTGGGTTTTCTGCCGGACTACGGCGCCCTGCTGGCCGCCATGACGTCCGAGTACGTGGGAAAAGAAGCACACCGCTCAGGCCAGATAAAACCTGAGCAGCCGCGACCCTTTCTGTTGTGTGGAACCGGTTGGGCTGCATTGCACCCGGACCTTGAACGTCCACTGGGTGACGTGTTTTCGACCGACCTTGCGGCCCTGGCGCCTGAATCAGAGACCCGCATCGAAGCAAGGTCACGGCCCGATTACTGGCTGGGCAACTACCGGCCGGTTCTGCTGGACCACCTGGGCCGGTTTCTGGAGATCCTCGATGACGTCGGCCAGGCGGCCGGCTGCGGTTTGATCTGGATGACCCATGAGTTGGAAGGCAGTTTCCTGATGGAACACCTGCGCGCTGAATCCGCCTTACCATACCCGGAAAATACAGTTGTCCTGGGATTACGCGAGGCTGACCAGGAGGCCAAAGACTTCCTCGCCGATCACCGGATAACGGCCTACACGATGGAAGACATCGACATGCTGGGGATGCGCCAGGTCATGCGCCAGGCCTTGCACCAGGCCGGATCCGGCAGCCGTGGAGTCTTTCTGCGTTACAACTCGAATGTCACCGACGGGGGTAACGAGAGCCTGACCCGCCGCGAGACCTTCCTGGCGATGGAAATGACAGCGCGCAGCGGCCTTCTTGCAGGCATGGACATAAGCCCTTCCCGGCTGGATGATGCCGGTCAGATCGACACCCTGCGCCGTTACGTGGCGACTGCAATGGGGCGGCGAATTCTCTAAAGAAAAGCGCCGCTCAATCGAGCGGCGCGTTGTTTACTTGCGGTTTCTGACGCATGTCAGCGCATTGCCTCAGTTGGCCACCACGGGCGTTCCTGAATCGTGTTGGAATGACGGGCAACTGATGCCCGCTTCGAGCAAGCGGTTCAGGTCATAAGACATATTGGTGAAGCCAGCGGCCTGGAAGTCCTGGTTTGGCAGAATCGCCACGTTACCCATCGTGCAGGTGCTGAAGGAGAAAGTACCGCTGCCAAATGGCACCCTGACCACGTCATTCGGGCTGAACTCGCTGCCCCACTTCGCGCCTTCGGTGATGAACACGTTGACATCCATGGTCGTGCCTGTCGCAGGAACCTGCGTTGCCGGTTCAAAAGTCAGCCAGACCAGGTTACCCGCGTTGTCGTAAGTGTAGAAGGAGCCGAAGAAATACAGCGCCGGGCCAGCATAAGCAAACTCGAGCAGGAAACCCTCGCCGGAACGATCAGGACCACCCCACCACGTGCCAGTCAAACCCGCATTGAGGCCAACGTTCTGCAAACCGATTTCCGTGTCATGGAAGTCCTTGGCAAACTTGGCCAGTTCCTCGAGAGAGGCTGTGTCATGGCAACCCTGGCAAGCGAAGTCCAGGGTAACCGCTGCCCGGCCTTGATCGTCCAGTGCCACAAAGGCGCCGTCTTCGGTGAACATATTGGCCGCGGGATCCGTGTTGATGCGGAAGATATGCGTCTGTACGTCGCCCTGGTGCGGACCGGTTACCTGGCCGGATTTGGTTGCCAATGGCATGTGGCAGTCTATGCAGGCAACCTGGTAATCAGCCATCGGGGTCATGGCGTAGTCACCGGCAATGTCGTCGTGGCAGCTTTCGCAGTCCATGCCTTCCTTGATCGAGAACTCGGCCCGTTTGTGCGGGTCGTGGCAGGTCGTGCAGTCCATGGCTTCGGCATGTGCACCGCTGGCCAGAAACTCATTGTACTGCTCATGGTGCTTGATCCAGCCGCCGCTGGCGGGAATCACGTTATCGTCGCCAGGCGCCGCGGTTCTGTGGTGACATGTGCCGCAGGCCTCCGCCGACCGGTCAATCATGCCGATGTCAGCATGCATGGAACCGCCGTGGCACTGGATGCACTGGATACCACCGGCCTGGAAAGTGCCGTGGATTCCGGGCAGCCCGTCCTGGTTGCCGCTAAGATCCGTCGGGTCCGGGTTTGCGACCCAACCGGTCGTGTGGCAGCTACCGCAGTTATAGGGCTTGGTGCCATTGGCCTCGTCGGCATGGTAATCAACCCATTCACCCGTCATGTAGTTGTACTGGGTCTTGCCGGGTACGTCACCCTTGCCCTGGGTGATGATGTAGCCATTCGCATCCATGTACCGCGACTTCCACTTGTAGCCGCCAATTACATAGGAAATTTCATCCCACATATAACCCTCCGGCAGCGGGATCGGCCGGTTCTGGGCAATGTCGCCCTTCATCAGCTTGTAGGGGTGGCCGGAAGCCTTCCAGTCCTGGTACTTGTCATTATGGCAAACGGCGCAGTCATCAGAAATGGTCTGCGCTGAAACCGCAAGCGGCAGCAACAACATCACCGCCGTCACTGCAATGTAAGTCATCGCTGTTGCCAGCCGGGGTTTACTGAAAATGGTTTTCATTCTGTTTCTCCTCGACGCGTCTTGTTTCAGCTACTTTCATGGAAGCTTCCACCCGGTCGTTTATATTACAAAATATTAATACAACCTTAAAACAACCTTAAAATTTCCTTAACATCAGCTTAATTCAAAGCGACGGTATGTTAATCTCGAACCGGAGACTTTCATGACCTTGATCATCCGTAACACAAGGAAACGCGCCGAATGAACTTCCCGCTAATCGGTATTCACGCCTGGTTTGGTGAAGTTGCGGCCCTGATGTTTATCTGGGCGTTTATCGAGATGTTCAGCGGCCAGGCCAGCAATATTCGCAGGGCCCGCTTTGCCGTCCTGTGCGGCGTCCTGTTCCTGGTGGCCGCCTGGATTGCAGGGGGGTTCTATTACGTCGGGATCTACGGCAGCGAAGTCAAACCGTTCATCAAGGAGGGACCCCTGCCCTGGGCGCATGGCGTCGCCATGGAAACCAAGGAGCATGTCTTTATCTTCCTTCCTTTCCTGGGTGCGCTCGCCTGGAGCGTGATGCAGCGTTTCGGGCACATGATGGAAGCTGACCCGCGTGCGCGGGCTGCGGGGCTGTATGCCACGGGCGCGGCGGCAATCCTGGCCGGCTTCATGGCGCTGACGGGTTTTCTGGTTTCCTCCGGGTTCCGGTCAGCACTGGAGCAACTGGTCGCATGAGAAACATCAGCGTTCGTGCATTTGCCTATGCGACCCATGCCGTGATCGCGTTCGTCGTATGGTCCACGATCCTCGCGGAGCTTTTCCCGTCTTTCAAATCCCTGCTGGCGGGTGGCTTCGGCCACCACTGGATCGCCAAAAGCGACCTGTCCGTCATTATATTCATCGTGACCGCACTGATTTTTGCCAGGAAAAATGATCCTGAGGACATCGTACCTCTCGTGCGGGGCGTGTTGTTCAGCGCGGTACTGGGCGCGCTGCTCATTTTCCTTTTCTACCTGGGACACTATCTCGGTTTAGTCTGAGGCCGCTTCTACAGGGTAGAATGGCCGCCATGAAAAAACCTGAATTGCTTTCGCCCGCCGGCAGCCTGAAAAACATGCGCTATGCCTTCGCCTATGGCGCGGATGCCGTTTACGCTGGCCAGCCGCGCTACAGCCTGCGCGTACGCAATAACGAATTCAGCAAGGAAAGCATACTCGCGCAAGGCATCCAGGAAGCCCACGGGCAGGGCAAGCTGTTTTTCCTCGCCAGCAACCTGGCGCCGCACAACAACAAGGTGCGCACCTACCTGGCCGACCTGGAACCCATCGTGGAAATGGGGCCGGACGCCCTGATCATGTCGGATCCGGGCCTGATCATGATGGTGCGTGAGCGCTGGCCCGACCTGGCGATCCATCTATCCGTGCAATCCAATGCTGTGAATTTCGCCACCGTTAAATTCTGGCAGTCAATGGGGCTCAAGCGCATCATCCTGTCGCGCGAACTCGCCTTGATGGAAGTGGCGGAAATACGCGAGGAATGCCCGGATATCGAACTTGAAGTCTTTGTGCACGGGGCGCTGTGTATCGCTTATTCCGGGCGCTGCCTCCTGTCCGGTTACATGTCCCACCGCGATTCCAACCAGGGCGCCTGCACCAATACCTGCCGCTGGAAATACAATGCACAGGAAGCGCGGGAAACCAGTACCGGCGATATCGTGCCCTTACCGGCTGCTCCGTCTGAAACAGCAGTCGATGAACTGCCGGTGGCCCTGCTCGAGGAAGAAACACGGCCGGGCGAACTGATGCCCGCCTACGAGGACGAACACGGCACCTACATCATGAACTCAAAAGACCTGCGCGCCGTGCAGCACGTGCATACCCTGGCGAAAATGGGCATCGACTCACTGAAAATCGAAGGCCGTACCAAGTCTTTTTATTACACCGCGCGCACCGCCCAGGTATACAGCCGGGCCATAGAAGATGCAGTAGCCGGCCGCGAATTCGATATGGCCATGATGGATGAACTCGAAGGCCTGGCAAACCGCGGTTACACCGAGGGGTTTTACCGGCGTCACCCGCCCAAGGAATACCAGAACTACGAGCAGGGTGTTTCGCGCAGTGACCGGCAGCAGTTCGTTGGCGACGTATTGGACGTTGCTGGCGACTGGCTGACGATCGATGTCAAGAACCGCTTCTTCGTGGGTGACAGGCTGGAACTGGTCACCCCTGCCGGCAACAGCAAATTCACCCTGGAGGAACTGATCGGGCGCGACGGCCAGGCGGCGGACAAGGCGCCCGGCTCGGGGCACGTGGTAAAAGTCCGTCTGCCGGACCAGGTCGATCCGGCAGGAATTGACGAGTTTGCGCTGCTGGTGCGCTATTTGCCTTCGGATGCTCCCGCTTCCGGCTGAGCCGCCGCCTTCGGCCGCTGCTCCACTTCGTCCCAGCCCGTAATCATCGACTTGATACCCGCCATCGGCGTGTGGCCGCCGGCAGTGGTCAGATAGACATGCATCACGACAAAGGCTGCAAAGGCCCAGGCGACGAAGGTATGCAGCGGCGCGAGCACCGGCAGGCCGCCGAGGGAAGTGAAGAAGATCGGCCACTGCTTGATGCCCCAGTACAGCATGATGCCGGTGACCACCTGGATCGGCAGCAGCACGTTGATGATGGCCAGGTAGGTCAGCTGCTGCAGCGGGTTCAGGCGCTCTTCCTTGGTCTTCTGCAGCGGGTGCAGTTCCCCCTTGAAGATACCCTTGATGTAGTAGGTCTGCTGCGCCATGATGCGGTTGAACAGGCCATCGGGGTTGGGGAAGAAGCGCTTGATGGTGCCGCTGGCAACCGTGTAGAACAGCGCCAGCGCCGCATTGATGATCAGGATGAAGCCAAGGATGTTGTGTACGTCCACCACCCAGGGGAAGCTCACGAATCCAAACAAGTGTGGCTTGTGCAAGATCAGGCCGGTCACGATCAGCAGCGTGATGGATCCCGCCTGCAGCCAGTGCCAGAGCCGGTCATAGGCATCGTACATATAGACCCGTTTGAGTTCGGGGTGGGCCACGTTGCCACGCTTGTAGGCCACGTAGCGCGCCAGGCCATGCAGTGATACGCCCGCCAGCACGCCGAAAAACATCAGCAGGCCGGCAATATCGACCAGGGGAACAGAATCCAGGCCGATGATGTAGAAACCGCTTTCACTGGCGTTGGGAATACCGCCGATTCCGCCGTCACCTGTATCGACCATTTCACCCTTGACGTCAACACTGGCGTAGCCATCGCTGCCCGGCGGCATCCCGCCCGGCAAGTAGCCGCTGATCGGGAAAACCGCGCGCAGGATGGATTCTTTCTGGTGGCAGGCCATGCATTCCCTGGTTGCCCATTCACCGGTCACCACGTTGTGGTTGAGCGAATACGGTGTGAAGTCGGTCTCCACGGCCAGGCCTTCAAACCCGGCAGCGGCGAGACGCTGACGCACAACGTCCTGCTTCTCGGCTGTTTCGAGCCGCAACTCGCCGCCCTGCAGCAGACCGTCACCGTCAGAGTCCAGTGCCGCCAGCAGGTCGGGATGATGTCCTTTTTCGGTCAGCAGGGCTGCCGCCAGTTCTTCACGGCTAACCGGGAGCGCCGGTTCACCCGCTACCCAGAACCAGGAAGCAACCGCATTGAACGGCGCCAGCTTGAACTTGCCGTTGGCGCTCAGGCGTGGAAGCAGCGTGGGTGTGTATCCCTCGATCACGGCGCCCTCGGCGGCCGGATCACCTTCGACGCCACGATACTGGCGAATGGGATTGCCTTCGGCATCGACCATGGTCCAGTCGATCGCCTTCAAAGCCGGCCCATACACTTTCGGGATATGACAGGTTTCGCAAGCCAGGGCGCCAAAGTGTGCTTCCTGGTACGGCAGCCAGTCGTGTCCTGCCATGCCATCGTGGCAGGATTCGCAGCGCCTCAGGCTGTCGAGGTTCTCGGTGTCCCCCAGGCCGTGAATGGAACGGCCCTTGGCAAACTGGTGTGACGGCCGGTCCATGTATTGCGCGCGGCTGACGCGCCGCGGGTCGAACAGCAGGTGTTGCGGACGGCCTTCGCTGCTATCACGGTAGTAAACCGGGTTGTTCAGTGAATAGTGACAGGACGTGCAGTCCATGCCCCGGTTGGCATGGATGTCCAGGGGGTGGTCCTGGCCCTCTTCGATGGGAATATTGAGACCACTGGTAGCCACCGTATGCGGCGCCACGATCTGACCGGTGCGTTCTGTAAACCGCCGTTTCTGGGGGTCACTTTCCAATACCAGGGGCTCGCCGGCCCGGCTGCTTGCCTGGCCATGGCACTGGGCGCATTTTTCAGTGGCCGGTGTCTGGATGTCCATCACGCCGACTTTGAGCTTTCCGTCTTCGGCAAAGACTTCCGAGTTCCACTGCCAGCCTGTTTCGGTCGAGTCCAGGATGTCTTTTTCCTGCAGCGGAATGGAATTGGCCCAATCGAATTCTCCGGAGACCAGCGCCTCGGCGCGGGCCGAGTGGTCCTCGATATCGGAGTGGCACATCAGGCAATTCATCTCGGTCTCATCGCCAACCGGGCCACCGCCTATATGCAGGGAACCATAGCGCTCCAGCCACGCCACCGGGTTGACATCGCCGTCAGCATCGAGCACGTCCGCGTCATAACGCAGTGCGTCCCAACCACCATAGAACCCGGGCCCGGCCTTCCAGGGGTGCGGGCGCCCGTTTGAATACAGGTGGCTGGCGCCGGCGTCGGCGTGGTCGCTGTTGGCCTCCACGAATTCCGTGTCATGGCAATGACCACAGGTTTTCATCGTGGAAAGCGGCTGTCCACTGTCCAGCACAGAGAGACCTTCCTCGTCCCGCAGCATGAACTCGGGATGGCGGCGATGACAGGAAACGCAATCTACGCTGTGTTCCCGATCCTGCCGGTGGGGCACGCGCTGGATATCGGCATGGCAGCCCTGGCAACGCAATTCGACATGCGCACCCTGGATGTATTCATCGATCTTGATATGGACCAGGCGTTCCTCGCCTGGCGCTGGCGGTTCCTTGAAACTCAGGCGCCGGTGGCACATGACGCATTTCCGGTCGTTGCCGGTCACCACGGCCTTTTCGGCAAAAACAGGCTCCGCGATAAAAAACAGGCTGGCAAAGAGCACAAAAAAGTGGAACAACAACCCCCCGAT
Source organism: Lysobacterales bacterium (assembly GCA_036351055.1). Lineage (GTDB taxonomy): Bacteria > Pseudomonadota > Gammaproteobacteria > Xanthomonadales > SZUA-36 > JABDPF01. Next base: position 35,541 of record JAZBOH010000061.1, on the reverse strand, counting down.
GACGGCTTTACCGCGAACAGCACCGACCTGCCGACCCCATGGCCGGGTGTAAGCAAACGATTCCATTGATCTCCCCGCCGGAATAGTCAAAATTTGGACACAACTATATTCGCCAAACTTAATATGAATTATGACCCAGATCAGAATTGATGTAACGATCTGCGTTTATTCTTTGCCCTCTGGCGCCCTGGTCACGGTCAGATTTATCTGGAAGTATCCTGGCGGCGTTGGCATTATTGACCTTCAACCCGGTTTGAAATGACGAGGAAAAACCATGGATTTCAAGAAACTCGCGATCATCGTAGCGTTGCTGGCAGCGCTGTCCGTATTTTCAACAGCCATCATCGCCGAGGACCTGACCGATAACGCTACCTGCACCGAATGCCACGACGGCGGCGGTTCTGACGAGCCCATGGACGTGCCTGGCGCAAAGATCCACAACCCGGACGGCTCTTTCACCCAGGAAGCGCATGAAATGTGGTCCTGCGTCGACTGTCATGTCGACATCGAAGCCATTCCGCACGATTCCGATAAAGAACGTACGGTCGATTGCCTCGCTTGCCACGAAGAAACCCCTCAATAGAGGTTTGAATCCAGAATTACCCCGCCGCCGGCACAAGTCTGCCGGCGGTTTTCTGTGCATTGAGCACACAGTCGTTCAGGCTGACGCCGCGGTAGGCGTTTCCCGTCAAGACCAGCCCCGGGAACTTTTCCAGTTCCTTATCAATCGCTTCCAGCCGGGCCGCGTGCCCTACGCGGTATTGCGGGATCGCTTTTTGGTGTCGGTAGATGCTGGCAAACTCCGGGTCCGACTCGATCCCCATGATGTCGCGCAGGTCGGACCGCACCAGGTCCATCAGTTGGTCGTCGGGCAGTTCCGCTTTTGCCGGGACCCGTGCACCACCCACCATGGTCCGTAGCAGGACCCGGCCTTGCGGGGCACGGTTGGGAAATACATTGGAATCGACCACGGTGCCCAAAATGCCGCGGTTCTCTCGCGATGGCACCAGGAAGCCAAAGCCATCCAACCCCGGCCCCATCCCGCCCCGTTCGTACCCCAGGCAAACCACGGACAAGGGTGGATAAGCGATTCCGCCGATCAGTTCAGCAAACAGCGGAGACAGGTCCGCCAGCATGGCCGCCTGCGCGTAGGCAGGACACGCCAGCACCACCGAGTCGAACGCTTCATTGCCGCCATCGGCCAGGTGGACGGAATAGCGATTTGCCTGCCTGGAAATACCGGAAACCGGCGCGTTGAGGCGCAGGCGCTGTCCCATCAGGGCGGCCAGCGTATCGGTCATCTCCGACATGCCGCCGTCAAACGAGGTCAGCATGCCGCCTGGCCCGGGGCCCGGGGTGTCCTTCTTGCCGGCCTTGCGCGCTGCTATCTGTAAGGTGATCAGGCCCCGGATCAGGCTGCCGTATTCGGTTTCCACCTCGTTGATGCGCGGGAAACAGCTCTTCAGGCTCATGTTGCGGGCGTCACCGGCGAAAACACCGGACGCCATCGGATCGATCAGTTTTTCAAAAGCCTCCCGTCCCAGATGGCGCGTGCCAAATTCTTCCAGGGTCTCATCAGGCTTTTTTGCCCGGCCGGAAAAGATCTCGCCTACCACGCGCAAGCGGCCGGGTACGCTGAGCAACCGGGAAGTAAAAAACTGTGGCGGTTTTTCCGGCAACTGGTGCAAAGCGCCTTCGCTGTAGACATAACGCTTCTTGGCTGAGATATCGCCGGGAAGCGCCGAAATCCCGAGCTCGGAACACAGTTCCAGGGTTCGCGGGCTCTTGTCCAGGAAGGCGTTGACACCCCATTCGCACAAGTAACCCTGTGCCGTTTTTTCCGTGAATACCTTGCCGCCGGTGCGCGAGCCTGCCTCAAAAATCACGAGTTCCGCACCGGGCTCACGCAACAGAATTGCCTGTGCTGTAGCCAAGCCTGAAATACCCGCGCCAACAATTCCGATTTTCACTTCGCCTCACCGCCGGTGATATGATTGTTCACGGATTTTACCTGTATCAGATTGCAGCTTTTCAATAATTTCGTTTTCTTGACGTGTATCATCCTCCGACCCGCGCCGTCAGCGTAATTTTGGAAAGCCTTCAGGACCTGGGAGTCAAACATGTCAAAGATTGGAATCGTGGGAAAACTGTTAGTGGCGGCCGCGTTGCCTGCCCTGCTCGCTGCCTGCAGCAATGAACCGGCGGTCAGTTTTTCGCAGGACGTACAACCGATTCTTGAAAAGAACTGCCTCTCCTGCCACCAGGCCGGCGGCAGCGGTTATGTGGCCAGTGGTTTCAGCATGGTCAGCCATGGTGACCTGATGAAGGGCACGAACGCTGGCCCGATGGTCATCGCCGGCGATGTCGAAGGCAGCAATATGCTGGTCTTGATGGAAGGCCGGGCCGACCCCTCGATCAGCATGCCGCATGGCAGCATGGACCCGGTGCCCGCCAGTGATATCGCGACCATCAGGCTGTGGATCGCACAAGGCGCAAAAAACAACTAAAAACCGGCTGAGGCCTGTCAGTCAGCGGCAATCTTCAGGTTGCTGCACCTGAATGGAGTTGCTATGGAATCGATTCACGCGGATGTAGTCATCGTTGGCGCCGGGGGTGCCGGTCTCAGGGCAGCGATCGCTATCGCCGAATCCGACCCATCACTTGAAATCGCTTTGATTTCAAAAGTTTACCCCATGCGCAGCCATACCTGCGCCGCCGAGGGCGGTGCAGCAGGTGTCAAAGGCACGGACGATTCGCTTGAAATGCATTTCAACGACACCGTCAGCGGCGGCGACTGGCTGTGTGACCAGGAAGTCGTCGAGTATTTTGTCTCCCAGGCGCCTCGCGAGCTGGTCAAGCTCGAACACTGGGGCTGTCCCTGGAGCCGTGAGGACGATGGCTCGGTCGCCGTTCGAGCCTTTGGCGGGATGAAGAAGAAGCGCACCTGGTACGCGGCGGACAAGAGCGGTTTTCACATCCTGCACACGCTGTTCCAGACCTCCCTGCAGTTTCCGAACATCAAGCGTTACGACGAATATTTCGCCATCGACCTGCTGCATAAAGACGGTAAATGCCGCGGCGTGGTCGCCATGGAAATGCGCAGCGGGCGGTTTTTTGCCTACCATGCGCCAGCCGTGATCATGGCATCCGGCGGCGGTGGGCAGGTTTTCCCCTTCACCACCAATGGCGCAATCAAAACCGGTGATGGCATGGCCATGGCCTACCGGGCCGGTGTTCCGCTCAAGGACATGGAGTTTGTGCAGTACCATCCAACCGGCCTGCCGGGTACGGGCATCCTGCTCACCGAGGGCTGCCGCGGCGAAGGCGGTATCCTGGTGAACAAGCACGGATACCGCTACCTGCAGGACTATGGCATGGGGCCGGAAACCCCGATTGGTGAACCGGTGCTCAAGACCATGGAACTGGGCCCGCGCGACCGCCTCAGCCAGGCATTCTGGCACGAACACAAGAAAGGCAATACCGTGGAGACCCCGTGGGGCCACTGCGTACTGCTCGACATGCGCCACCTCGGCGAGAAGAAGATCAACGAACGGCTGCCCCTGGTTCGTGAACTGGCTTCGTCCTACGTCGGCCACGACCCGGTCGAAAAACCGGTGCCGGTGCGGCCCGTGATCCACTTCATGATGGGCGGCATAGACAGCAACATCAACGGCGAGACGCCGATGCCGGGCTTGTTCGCCATCGGTGAAACCGCCTGCTCCGGGCTGCATGGCGCCAACCGTCTTGGTTCGAACTCCCTGACCGACCTGCTGGTATCCGGCAAGCGTTCGGCCGACCGCGCCGCGGCTTATGCCAAAGAGGCTGGTCGCCGCGACGAGGATATGGCCGTCATGGCCCAGGCTGAACAGTCCGTCACCTATATCCGCGAACTCCTGCAGCAGACCGGTTCGGGTGAATCCATTTCCGGGATCCGGCGCGAAATGCGCAACACCCTGGAAGAAGGCGCCGGCATTTACCGCGAGGAAGCGGGCGCACAGGCCAGTTGCGACAAAATTGCCGAGCTGAACCAGCGCTTCGGGGGTATCGAGGTTCACGACAAGAGCAACGTGTTCAACACGGACCTGCAATCGGCGCTGGAGCTGCGCAACCTGCTGGCCGTGGCGGAAACCGTGGCCGAGGCCTCCCTACAGCGGCGCGAATCCCGTGGCGCCCACCAGCGCCTGGACTACACCGAACGGGATGACGAGAACTTCCTGAAACATTCACTGGCCTACCGCAGGGAGGGTGACCGGCCGAGTATCGAGTGGCTGGACGTCACCATCACGCGTTCGCAGCCGGGCGTTCGTGATTACTCGGGGGGTAAAGGCAAATGAGTATTCGGCAACTGGAAATCGAAGTCCTGCGCTACGACCCGGAACAGGACAGTGAACCGCATTTCAAGACCTACGAGGTACCGTGTGAACACGACTGGGCCATCCTCGATGCCCTGAATTACATCAAGGACGAACTCGACACCACCCTGGCGTTCCGCTGGTCCTGTCACATGATGGTTTGCGGCAGCTGCGGCATGATGGTCAACGGCGAGCCCTGCCTGACCTGCAAGACCTTCGTGCGCGACCTGCCCGACAAGGTACGCATCGAGCCACTGGAAAATTTCCCGATCGAAAGGGACCTCGTCGTCGTCCTCGATGACGTGATGGAAAAACTCCAGATGGCCAAGCCCTACATCATCCGCAAGGACCCGCCACCGGAAGACAAGGAATTCACCCAGTCACGCAGCGCCCTGTACAAGTTCAAGCAGTACACGATGTGCGTGAACTGCATGTGCTGTTATGCGGCCTGCCCGCAGTACGCGCTGGATTCCAGTTTCATCGGTCCCGCGGTGCTGGCCCTGGCCCACCGCTACAACCTGGACTCTCGCGACCAGGGCAAGTCGGAACGCCTCGACATCCTGGCCGACCACGACGGTGTCTGGAACTGCTCTTTTGTCGGGGCCTGTTCGGAGGTCTGTCCCAAGAGTGTCGATCCCGCCGCAGCGCTGCAGCAAATGAAAATTGACGGCGCCAAGGAATTCTGGTTGCAGAAACTGCCCGGAGGTAAATCATGAGCCGCAACCCCTATGTCCGGCCCGTGTCCAAGACCACCTGGTACATGCGCAATGGACGCTACAAAAAATACATGCTGCGTGAAGTTACCTGCCTGTTGGTGGGCTTTTACAGCTTCTTCGTCATCTGTGCCCTGGGCATCCTTGCCGCTGGATCACCCGAGAAGTGGGAGTCCTTCCTGGCATCCCAGCAGAACGCGTTCATGGTTGCTCTCCACGCCGCCGCATTGCTCTACTTCCTGGTCTACATGACCTTCGACTGGTTCAAGCTCGCACCCAAGGCCATGCCGGTGCAGTTGGGTGAGCAAAAACTGCCCGACCTTTACATCGTACTGGCGCATTACGTGGCATGGTTTATGGTCACCGCCATTGTCTTCTGGCTTGCGGGGGTAATCTGACATGGCAATCGCTAAAAAATCCGTGGTCTGGGGCCTGTTCGCGGCCGGCGGAACGGTTACTGCTTTCCTGTTTCCGGCCCTGATCGCCTTGTTCCTGATGGTCGCCACCGGTCATGTTCCGGAAGGGCTCGATTATGCAAACCTCCATGCCTTTGCGGCTGGCTGGTTTGGAAAAATCTGTCTGTTTTTCGTAATTTCACTCGCTTTATGGCATGCTGCACACCGTCTCAGGGTCGTATTCCACGATTTCGGGGTCAGAAAAGACAAGATTGTAGCCAAGGCCGTTTACCTGATTGCCACTATCGGCACCGTGTTAACGGCCTATTATTTGTATGTCATAAGGTAAGAATGAACGACGACCCGAGAGCACTTCAGGAAGGCCACACACAGGTAGAAATCGGCAGTCCGGTTAACCCGGAACCGCAGCTTGCCGGTGTACCGTCCGCACCACAGATTCCCGATTACCTGCAGGAAACCTACTGGTGGGCTTACCTGCACCCCAAGGCGCTCAAGTTTTTCGAGCGCGAGTGGATGGTAAACCTCATCCTCTGGGGCAATATGAACAAGTTGACCCAGGCGGTCATCGGCGACATGGCGGTCGCACCTGGAAGCCGCATTCTACAGGTCGCCTGCGTGTACGGTGATTTTTCCAACAAGCTGGCGCAGCACCTGGGCCAGAATGGCTCGCGCCTGGAAGTCATGGACGTGGCGCCCATTCAACTGAAAAACGCCCGCGAGAAACTCCGAGCCAACGACAATATCGGTCTGCACCACCAGGATTCCACCGCGATGACGTTTCCCGCGGCGGCCTTCGATGAAACGGTGGTGTTTTTCCTTTTGCATGAACAACCGGAAGCAGCCCGCCGCAAGACCATCGCGGAAGCCATTCGCGTCACCCGCCCGGGCGGCAAGGTCATCTTCGTGGACTATCACGGCCCGAAAAAGAGCAACCCGATGCGTTACGTGATGAAGCCCATCCTGGCCTTGCTCGAGCCGTTTGCCATGGACATGTGGCGCGAGGAACTGCCGGCCTTCTTCCCTGAGGAAATCCAGCCAGCACAGGTGGAGTCCGAATTCTACTTCGGCGGCCTCTACCAGAAGCTGTTGGTGCAACTCTGATCGTTCTCACGGCGTCCGGCTTTTTAGCCCGGGATTTGCCGCGAATTTGACCCTGATCGTGGTTGATGTTGCCGATACCGTGTTATACAGAATCTAATACCTGCCTGTGAGGTCTTTTGAGGAGGAAAAGCCGGCATGAGAATTCTTGTGGTTGAAGACAACCCGGAAGTAGCCCGTCAGCTCAAAGACACGCTCGAGCGTGAACTCTTTGTAGTCGACGTCGCCGGGGACGGCGAAAAAGGCTGGTTCATGGGTGATACAGAATCTTACGATGCCGTGATCCTCGACCTGGGCCTGCCCAAGCTGGACGGCCTCACCGTTCTGCAGCGCTGGCGCCAGGGTGGCAACCACGTACCCGTGCTGATCCTGACCAGCCGGGATACCTGGCGTGAAAAAGTGGCTGGCTTGCGTGCCGGCGCCGACGACTACCTGGCCAAACCCTTTGAGCTTGAAGAACTACTGGCCCGCATCGAAGCCCTGCTTCGACGTGCCACGGGACATTCCAGCCCGATCCTGAAATCCGGCCCGGTTGAGCTCGATACATCTTCTGCCCGCGTCACCATGAACGGCAACCCGGTCAATCTCACGGCACAGGAATACCGGGCCCTGCAATACCTGATGCAGGTGGAAGGCAAGGTTGTCTCCAAGGCCGAGTTGAGTGAACACATTTACGAGCAGGTGATCGAACGCGATTCCAACGTGATCGAGGTCCTGATCAACCACCTGCGCAACAAGCTGGATCCAAACCTGATCAAGACACGGCGTGGCCTGGGTTACCAACTCGTCGTGCTGGAAGATGATAGGTAAATCCAAATCCCTGACGTTCCGGATCATCCTGTTATCCGGGACCTGGATCATCATGGCACTGATCGGCACCGGCGCCGTGCTGGTGAATTTTTACCGCGACCATATCGAAAGCCACTATGACGCCCATGTGCTGATGCACATGGAAGAAATGGTCAGCGCCGCCAGGCTGGGGGAGGATGGCGAACTTGAACTGGCCTACGCCCCCAGCGACCCGCGCTACCAGGTGAAACATTCCGGCTGGTATTGGGAAATCCGGCACGGCGATCAGACTCTCGCAAGCTCTCCCTCGCTGAATGGCGAAACGATTGAGCTGGGAGAGGTCATGTCAGCGGAACACCCGGGGACCCACGTGACCATGGGGCCGGCGAATAATTCTCTGCGTGTCCAGACCATGAGGATTCCGGCCGGCATTCCCGGTGAACACCTGATCCTGGTCGCCTCTGCACCCATGGTGGGGATCACCGATGATGTGATCGATGTAGCGGAACACATCGCCATCAGCTTCTCGCTACTCGGCCTGGGCCTGTTGCTGGCCGTCGTTTTGCAGATACGTATTGCCCTTAAACCCTTGCACGACATCAGCAACGGCATCAGCGACATCCACCAGGGCAATGCGGACGAGGTCGAGGGTGAATTTCCACGCGATGTGCAGCCCCTGGTGAACGAACTCAACAACCTGCTCGAACACAACTCGGTGCTGCTGCGGCGCGCCAGGAACCAGTTGGGTGACCTGGCCCATTCGATCAAGAATCCGCTCACGGTGATCAACAACGAAGCGCGTGGCATGAGCACGGAGAAAGGCCCGCTGATCCTCAAGCAAACTGCCGATATCGCCGCCAGCGTCGACCATCACCTATCACGTGCACGCGCGTTTGGCACCACCAAGGTGCTGGGATCACGAACCAAGGTCAAACCGGTCGCCGAAGACCTGGTGTTTGCGCTGAAACGGATTTACAAGTACCGCAACCTGATGTTTGACCTGTCGGGGCTGGGAGATTGCGCGGTGCGCTGTGAAACGCAGGACCTGGAAGAGTTGCTTGGCAACCTGATGGACAATGCGTGCAAATGGACCAAGACCCGTGTTGTTGTCCACTGCAAGTGCCACGCGGGGCGGTGCTACCTGTTGGTGGAAGACGATGGCCCCGGCATACCTGAGGACCAGATCGAAACCGTTCTGCAACGCGGCCAGCGGCTGGATGAATCCAAGCAGGGTCATGGCCTGGGGCTCGGAATCGTCCAGGACCATGTCGAATTGTACCGGGGTAAACTGACGCTCAGCCAGAGTACTTATGGCGGATTGTGCGCTGAACTGAACCTGCCCGGGGCCTGAATCAGGCAAAACCGGATAGACGGTCGATGGTCCAGAAAGCGGCCAGCGAACCGATGGTGTAAACCGGAACCCGCCAGGCCCAGTCGGGCCAGTTGATTCGCTTCAATAACGCCCAGGCCAGCAATATCGCGGCGATAAAGGCCAATTGGCCCAATTCCACACCCACGTTGAAAAACAGCAGGGCCACCGGGATGGCATGCTCCGGCAGGCCGATTTCGCTCAGTGCGCCGGCGAATCCGAAGCCATGCAGCAAGCCGAATGTAAAGGCCACCAGCCAGGGCCAGCGGCGGGTAATGCCCGGCCTGCCCTGTTTCCAGTGCACGATCTCCATCGCCACGAAAAGAATGCTCAGCGCAATGACCGCCTCCACCGGCGCCTGCGGCACATGCACCCAGCCCATGGTTGCGGCCGCGAGCGTCAGGCTGTGGGCCAATGTAAAAGAGGTGATCGTCCACACCAGCATGCGCCGGTCCGGCACCAACAGCAGCAGGGCGAAAACGAATAGCAGATGGTCGATGCCCAGCAGGATGTGCTCGACGCCCAGGCTCGTATAGGTGGCGATGACCTGCGCCAGGGACTCGGACTCGCTGACCTCGAACCAGGGTTTTGCCGGGGTTATCCGCTCTACCTGGGTCGTGCCGTCACTGCGTTCAAAGCGTCCCAGCACATCGATGACCGTGGCGGAAAGACCCAGGATCTCGACCCTGTGGCCGAACAGTCCAGCCGGACAGTATGCCGACCAGCGTTCGATATGGGTACCACCCTCTTGCCAACTCAGGGGGTCACCGGAATTCCTGCAGTGTTCGGGTAAACCGACATAGATACCCAGCCTCATATCACCGCGGGCCGGCACGCGCCACAGGAAGTCGAACTGTTCCGCCGAAACCTGCTGGATGCGCAGGTAGGCCGGGCGCACTTCGTGGGCCTGCGCTAACGGGAGCAGGAGCAGAGCGAGCAGGAGCAGAATGCAAGTTCTCAAGGGGAACCGGTTCCTGCCGCATCCGTATCGATCAGCGGCTCGATTTCAATCGAATAGTTTTCGGCCAGTTTCTCGTACAAGCCATCAACCGAATCCTGGCGTTGCTGGTTCATCAGTTCGCGCAGGACATCCGGGCGAACCTCGTCCAGCACAGGCACCCGCCCGTCACGTCGATCCATGACAAGCACAAGGTGCAATCCGAAACCGGAGGCGACCGGTCCGGTCCAGCTGCCGGCCTCAACGCCCCTCAGGCCCTCTACGAAAACCGAGCCAAACAGCCGGGCAATCTCGCTCTCGCCGGCGTCATCGAGGACCGCCGGTAGCGGCAAGGGATCACCCAGGGCCTCGGTGTTGGCCATGGCGCCCTGCCCTGAAATGTTCTGCAAGGCTTCCTGTGCATCCGCGGCGGCCCGTTCACCACGCCGGTCTGAACTGAAATAGATCTGCTGCAAGCTCATCCGGGGTTCGATCATGAAGTTTTCGGTATGTCCATCCAGGTAAGCCTGGAGGTCTTCTTCGGTCGGCGGCACCAGCCCCGCCACGTCCTCGGCCAGCATTTCCATTTTCTGACGCAAACGCCGGCGGATCACGATATCGTCCTGGTCCAGCCCCATTTCACGACTCTGCCGGTAAGCAATTTCCTGCCGAATGTAGTCCTTCAAGAGCCCCTGGTATTCGACCGGTGTGGGCAGGCGCTGCCAGGTGCGTGAAAACGTATTGACCAGGTTTTCCTGTTGACCGCGGCTGATGAAGATTTCGTTCTCGGCACGACCTTTTTCGGCCACCAGTCCGTAAACGAAAAAAATGACCGCCCCCAGTAGCAGGAAGTGAACAAGTGGTTCTTTTAGCCATTTCGACACTTGGTTTCCCCCGGGGTCAGCGCGCCAGTGCTTCCGCCACGCGTTTCAGCCTGGCACCGGCTTCGCCGCCAACCTCACGTATCGCCGGATCATCTTCGAAACCACCTGCTTTCATCATCGCCTGGGGGTCGATGATACGCACCAGCGTGTCTTCACCGGCTTCCTCCACGATGACATTGCAAGGCAGCATCAGACCGGCATCCGGGCGGTTCGAAAGTGCCTTGTGCGCCAGCGGCGGGTTGCAGGCACCAAGTATGGCGTATTTCCGGAAATCGATATCCAGCTTGGCCTTGAACGTGTCATGCACGTCAATTCGGGTCAGCACCCCGAAACCCTCTGCCTTGAGCGCTTCGATAACCCTTTCCTGCGCCGCTTCAAACGGTGCCTTGACCGTCACTTCAAACGCCATTTCCGTCATATCTCATTCCTCCGGGTCTTCCCGTCTCCTGCCAATCAGGTCCATGTGGATTTAAACATCTTTTGCAACTGCAGTCGCCGATTTAGCCACAGAAAGGTCTCACGGAAAAGTCAGTTTTCGGGACGAAAACCAACCCGGCAGGTAACAAATTCGTTTTGTCGCAAATTGCTTCACAGTGTTCAAACCCTGGACCCTCATCGATTCAGCCACTTGTATCGCGGACATGATATTTGCGTTGAGATCTGACACCTAAGTGACAGAATTTTGCATTTGACAATCCGGATTTTCGAGGAGTAATCTAATCCTCCCGTGAGACGAAACCCACCGGCCGGACGGCCGACCCGCCGGAAGGCAAAATGGGGGGTTGAGACAAGCGGAACCGAATGCTCACGTGGTACTGAGCATGTCACCCGGGCCGGGCTCTGCAAGAAGCCGGTCGTGCCAAGAAGGGTGACTCGAAAGGGAAACGCGATCCCTGGAGATAGACGCCAGGAGGTGAGAACCTCGACAGGCCCAGAGACTGAAAGCGGTGCGAACCGCGGAAAGTCGGAAGACCGGAAACAACTCAGGTTGGAGTAAGGTCGGAACCGGAAGGAGCTTAGGCAACGGATGGTTCAGGGTAAGGAAGGCGCAAGCCCGAGAGACCCGAGAGGCGGAAAGGGTGCAGACCCCGGAAGCTGACGGCAAAGCAGGCGAAAGCAGGCGGAGCCGGGAGGCCGGAAGACGTCGAAAAATAAGGCGGGAGTAGAAGGCCCGTGTACCGTAGCCCAGGGCAGAGTAATGGGAAAGCGGACAGAGTTGGAAAGGCCTAGGAAGATCTGCAGTTCTTCTGTAAGCGGAGTTCCGATACTTCTACACGAGAGAGGAGGCTTATGCCTCCTCTCTTTTTTTATACGCCTGTAACATTGCCCCCTTATTATTGTCACCTGCGACCCCATCTGTTTCGTAATACAATTGCACCTCGCCCGTTCTATGAAACGACATGGATAATAAAGCAAATAAAAGCGGTCCAGGCGGCCCGGTCATCCGGATCAGGAACCTGGTGTATCACCGCGGCAGCAGGATCATTCTTGACGGGATCAGCCTGGATATCGAACGGGGCTCCATGGTGGCTTTCATGGGGCCCAGTGGTGATGGAAAAACAACCATCCTGCGCCTCATTTCCGGCCAATTGAAGCCGGACGAAGGTACGATCGAGATCGATGGCCAACGGGTATCCTCCATGTCGAACCGGGCGCTCCATCACTTCCGCCGCAACATCGGTGTACTGTTGCAGGAAGGCGCACTGTTCACTGACCTCACGGTTTTCGAAAATATTGCGACACCGGTGCGCGAGCACACGGACCTGCCCGAGCCCCTGGTTCGACGCCTGGTCATGAGCAAGCTCAATGCCGTGGGACTGGGCGGCACCGAAGATCGCATGCCACACGAACTCTCCGGTGGCATGGCCCGCCGGGTCGCTTTTGCGCGGGCCGTGGTGCTTGATCCCGCCATTATGCTCTACGACGAACCCATGACCGGGCTGGACCCCATCGCCGTATCCACCATTCGCACCCTGATGCGGAAAACCAACGACACGCTGGGCATGACCAGCCTCGTCGTTACCCACAACGTAACCGAGATGGCCCAACTGGTAGACTACTGTTACATCATTTCCGGAGGCCGCATCGCCGGCGAAGGCCGGCCTCAAGACCTGGTTGCAAGTTCAGAACCTAGCGTCGACCAGTTCATGAACGGCAGGGTGGAAGGCCCGATCCCATTCCAGTACCAGGCGCCGGGCACGCCCTGGGGACTGTTGGATTGAGCATGGACGACAGGCACCCGCTGCTCGAAAAAATTGCCAAGCCCTTTGCCGAGGCGGGCGAGTGCATGCATTTCCTCTGGCGAATGCTGGCCGGCATCCGCCTCAGCGGCACACAGGCCATGGCCGTCTTGCAACAAAGCTACCTGGTCGGGGCGCGTTCCCTGGTCATCATCATGATCTGCGGCTTTTTTGTCGGCATGGTCCTGTCGCTGCAATCGATCAACGCACTGGAACAGTTTGGTGCTTCTGACCAGGTCAGCCTGCTGGTGGGTAAATCCCTGTTCCGCGAACTCGGGCCGGTGTTGACCGCGCTGTTGTTCGCCGGCAGGGCCGGCACGGCCATCACGGCCGAAATCGGCCTGATGAAAGCGACCCACCAGATCGAGGCAATGGAACTGATGGCAATCGACCCCGTTCAACGGGTTGCGCTGCCTCGCTTCGCAGCCGGTGTGATTTCTGTTCCCTTGCTGACCTGCGTTTTCAACATGATGGCCATCATGGGCAGTGTCGTCTTTTCCATCGGTGTAATGAATCTCGATTCCGGCATTTTCTGGAGTAAACTTCAGACCGGTGTGCACTTCCAGGATGACCTGCTTCACGGTATCTGGAAGAGCCTGGTCTTCGGCGGCATTACCAGCCTGGTCGCCACCTATTTTGGTTACGCCGCCAGGCCGACAGGCGCCGGGGTGGGAACCGCTACCACGAACACGGTTGTTATCAGTTCCGTGTTCATCCTGATTTTTGACTTTATCATGACTTCATTCCTGACTTGAGGTAACGACATGCGCGCCAATTACAAGGTTGAAATCTCATCCGGAATCTTCCTCCTGCTGGGTGTCGCCGCACTCGTGTGGCTGGCGACTACTGCCACGGACTATGGACGCGACATCGGCAAGGAAACCTACTCGGTCACCGCGAGATTCCAGAATATCGGTGATCTGCGCAACCGGGCCCCGGTCAAGATCGGCGGCGTTACGGTCGGCCTGGTTGAATCAATTGCACTGGACCCTGTCTCATTCGAAGCAATAATCACCATGAACATTGCATCGCGTTTTGATGAAATACCGTCCGACACCGGCGCCCTTATACTGACGTCGGGCGTGCTGGGCGACCGTTATGTCGGGCTCGAGCCGGGTGGCGCCCTGGACGTGCTGCAAAACGGCGACGAAATCTTTATCACACAATCCGCCTTTGTCCTGGAACAGGTCGTGGGCAAGTTCATTTTCGGCGGCGGATCAGGAAGCGAAGAAAAATGAAAAATCTACTGACCATCATCCCTTTGGCCCTGCTCAGCGGCAGCCTGTTCGCGGTGCCCGTGGCCGACCCGAGGGAACCCGCCGTGATCATCGAAGAAACCACGGCGCATATCATGGAAACACTGGAATCCCGGCGAGATGAGTTCACGGAGAACCCTGGCCGGCTCACCGAAATGGTCAACCAGGACATGTTGCCGCTGATCGACGTGGGCTATTCAGCACGGCTCATTCTCGGCCGGGCCGGGCGCGAGATAGAGCCGGAACTGGTGGATGACTTTGCAAACGCCATGAGCGAGCACCTGCTTACCCGTTACGCAGAAGGTTTGCTCCGCTTCGAGCCGGGCAGACAAATGGAAGTCCTGCCCATGAAAGGCAAAAATACCGAAAAGCTCACCCGCGTGCGCACACGTTTCCAACTGGACAGCGGAGGTTACGTACCGGTCGATTTCGCGTTCCGCAAAACCGACCTGGGCTGGAAAACATTCGACGTTACGATCGAAGGTATTTCCTACGTGATGACCTATCGTAACCAAATCTCTCCCCGTGTCGCGGAAGAAGGTATCGAGAAAGTGACCGCTGACATTCGGGCAGGTAATATCATGCTGGAGGAATAATCTTTCGATAGCGCGCAAGGATGAAGCAATGAGCGAGGAGTGCACCCTGGAACTCGGCCCCGGCGGGCAAGCCTGCCTCGGCGGCCCATTGACTTTTGAAACCTGCAAGCGCCTGTATCACGCCATGGAACGACAGCTGGAGAGCGGAGAAACCGTCAAGCAGGTTGACCTCTCAGAAGTCAGCGAAGTGGACAGCGCCGGCCTCGCCCTGCTGCTGGAATGGCAGGCCACCAGCAAATTGTCGGGTAACCGCCTGGTGCTGACCGGTGCGCCGGATAGCCTGCTGCAACTGGCCAAACTTTGCCTGGCGGTCGAACTCCTGGAACTTTCGGGCAGGGACGGACCCTAGGCCATGCGACGCGCCGTCAATCCCATACTGGCCACGCTTGTGCTGATCCTGCTGACCGCCTGTTCCAGTCAGCCGATCACCCCGAGCGACCCGGAACGCGACCCATGGGAAGCCTATAACCGCAAGATCCACGCCTTCAACATGGGTGTCGACCGTGCTCTCCTGCGGCCGGTGGCCAAGGGCTATGACTACATCATGCCCGAGGCGCCCCAGCGCGGCGTGCGGAATTTTTTCCGTAACCTCGCCTTCCCGGTCACCTTCCTCAACCTGCTGGCCCAGGGCAAGTTCGAAGGCGCCGCGGATGCAACAGGCCGGTTCTTCATCAATACGACCGCGGGCCTGGCTGGATTTTTCGACGTCGCCACCAAAGTGGGGATCCCTGACTACGACGAAGACCTGGGCCAGACCCTGGCAGTCTGGGGCTGGAAGGACAGCCGCTACGTGGTGATGCCACTTTTTGGCCCCTACACGGTGCGTGACGTTGTCGGCCGAAGTTTTTACGGCTATTTTCACCCGGTCAGCTACGTGGCCCGTGAATATGACAACTACTGGCCGATGGCCATCGACCTGTTAACGCTTCGCGCCGAGTTGTTGCCTTTCGACCAGCAACTGGAGTCGGCGCCCGACCCTTACATCCTGGTACGTGACGTGTACCTGCAAAACCGCGAGTTCAGGATTTTTGACGGGGATCCGCCGGCGCCGGATTATGACGCCCTGCTGGAGGAGTATTGATGCCTGTCGGAGCCGCCCGCAAGCTGCTTCCCCTGCTCGCTACCGGCGCCCTGCTGCTCCAACTGGCCGCGTGCAGCGATGCGCCTGACGGCATCGAGGCAGACGCTGCGGAAAGTATTTACCGTCACTCTATGGATGGAGCACCACGCAGTCTCGATCCGGCCCAGGCATCGAGCATTTACGCCAAGATGCTGGTCGTCAACCTGTATGACACGCTTTACCGTTACAAGTACCTGGCCAGGCCCTACCAGCTTACACCCAACTTGGCCGAAGGCTTGCCGCAGGTCTCTGCAGACGGCCTGATCTACACCATCAGGATCCGCCCTGGTGTCTATTTCATGGACGACCCGGCCTTTCCCGGCGGCAAAGGCCGTGCGGTCACCGCCGAAGATTTCGTTTACTCGCTGAAAAGGCACTTCGACCCGGCCACCCGGGCACAGGGCGCGTGGTTGTGGCAAGACCGGATAGTAGGCCTCGACCAGTGGCAGGACGAGGGTTCGGACTATGATCGCGAGGTGTCCGGCCTGCGCGCGCTGGATGAGCACACCGTGCAAATACAGCTGATTTCACCTTTTCCTCAGTTGACCCATACCCTGGCCCAGGGATTTTCCGCCGTTGTTCCGCGCGAAGCCGTGCAGCACTACGGCCGGGAGTTCCCGATCCGCCCGGTCGGTTCCGGACCTTATCAGCTGCAAAGTTTCAACAGCTCCAGCGCCGTTCTGCGGCGCAACGCGGGATTCAGGCAGCAACCGTTCAGACTGGAGGAGGAGGGTTATGATCCGGAGACCCAGTCCTACCTCGGGCTGGAACATCTCGAAGGGAAGGTGCCTCCGTTTACCGACCGGATCGAGGTTGAATTCATCGCCGAGGACGCTGCCCGCTGGAATACCTTTATCTCCGGCGAGACCGATTTCATCAAGGTGCCGGTGACGCAGTTCGACCAGGTCCTGTCAGCGCGCGACCCGCCGGTTCTCAGTGCAGAGATGGCGGAACAATTCCAGTTGGCGGCCAACCTGGAATCCGGCTTTGTGCACACCGACTTCAACATGGACGACCGCCGCATCGGCTACCACCCCAACCCGGACCAGGATGCCCGCAACAAGGCGCTTCGCTGCGCCATCATCAAGGCGTTTGACTGGCAGAAACGTAACGATGTCTTTTATTACGGCATCGGCAAGGTTTTTCCCGGCATCATTCCGCCGGTAAGCAGCGAGTACAATCCGGAACAACACGGCGTCCATACCGAGCGCGACCTCGCAGGAGCAAGGAAGTTGTTGCGGGATTCAGGCTGGCACGCCGGCAACCTGCCTGAGCTTGAATACGGTTTCACCTCCAGCGTCACTGAACGCCAGATGTTCGAACAGCTACGCAGTTTTCTGGCCGATATCGATTATCCGGCGGAGAAAATTCGACCGCTGACCTTCGCGACGTACGGCGACTATGCCCGCGCCTATCTCAACCGCGAAGTCATGCTGACCACGACCGGCTGGACGATGGACTACCCGGACGCTGAAAACACCATGCAACTGTTTTACGGCCCCAATTCATCACCGGGATCCAACAGCGCCAACTACAACAATGCTGAATTCAACCGCCTGTACCGCGCCAGCGCCACCCTGCCGCCCTCGGCAATGCGAACATCCATTTACCGCAACATGAACCGGATCCTGCTGCAAGACTGCGTCACCATCAGTGGCATCGCGCGAACCCTTATCCTGTTGTGGAACCGCGACATGGCCATGCTGCCGGACCGTTCCTTTGTCGGCGGCTTCTTTTTCCGATTTGTCGGCAGCAGTGAGGACCCAACCGCCTACACGAAAAACGAGTCGCCCCGGCAGTGAAGCCCCTGCTGCGTAAACTGCTCCAGGGCCTGTTGCTGATTCTGGGTGTGACCCTGATCAGTTTCCTGCTGATGGTCTGGTTCGGGCCCGACCAGACTTATACCCTGATCGGTAAAAACGCCACTGCGGAACAGATTGCCGATATCCGTCAGCAACTGGGTTACGATCAGCCGTTTTTCAAGCGCTACCTCGATTACCTGGCCAGCCTGGCGACGCTCGACCTGGGTACGTCGAACGCATCCGGAGAGCAGGTCAATAAGATTCTCATGCGAACGGTCCCCGTCTCGCTGGCCCTGATGGTCCCAGGCTTCATCCTCGGCAACTTGCTGGGAGTCGCACTGGGCCTGTCCGCGGCCAGCCACCATGGGAAATGGCGTGACCGCCTGATCAGTGGGCTTTCGGTCGGTGGAATGAGCATCAGTTTCCTCGTCGTCATCATTGCTTTCCAGGTGTTGCTGAGCACCCCCTATGGACTCGATCTGTTCCCGGTGCGGGGATGGCAGGTTTCGGGCTTTGGCTCCTATCTCCAATACGTGACCGTTCCCACACTGGCGTTGATTTTTGTGACCCTGGGTTACAACACCCGCTTCTACCGCGCGGTATTCATCGAGGAATCGGGCAAGGACCATATCCGCACCGCTCGCGCGTACGGTGCGTCCAATGCGGAAATCCTGTGGAAGCATGTTTTGAAAAACAGCATGGTGCCGATCGTCACGCGGGTCATGTTTTCCATCCCCCTGGTCGTGATCTCGGGTAGTCTTCTGATCGAAAGCTACTTCGGGATTCCCGGCATCGGCCTGGCGACCTTCGAGGCCATCACCAGCGGTGATCAACCGGTGCTCAAGGCTGTTGTCGGTCTCACCGCCGTCGCTTTTGTCGCCATCCAGGTACTGAGCGAAATGTTGTACCGCCTGTTGGACCCCAGGGTGGTCTGATGAGCGGCCGCACAGATATCCTGGGTAAACTGAAGAACGACCGGGCCGGCCTGGCGGGTTTCCTGATCGTCAGCTTGTTTTTTCTGCTTGCCCTGGGCGTGTGGCTGGGCTGGCTGGGCCAGGGCTGGTCCGATGCCGGCGGCGGGCGTTGGGAAGCCCCCGGCGCCGAGCACTGGTTTGGCACCAACGTCCTGGGGCAGGACATATTCCAGAGAGCGGTGTACAGCGTGCGCACGGCGTTTGAGATCGGCCTGGTCGTCGCGCTGTTTTCGACCCTGGTCGGCGCCGTTTTGGGCGCCCTCGCCGGTTGGTACAGCGGCAGCTGGGTGGACGGAACCGTGATGTGGATGAAGGGCGTGCTCGATTCGATTCCCTTTTACCTCTTTGTCGCCGCGGTTGCATTCGCACTCCAGGGACAACCATGGGCCATGCACCTGGCGATGATTGCGACCTTCTGGACAACCACCGGCCGCCTGGTTCGCGCTGAAGTCATGAAAATCAAGTCGATGGACTACGTGCGCTCGGCACGGTCCATCGGCCTGCACGACAGCCTGATACTGGCCCGCCACGTTCTGCCCAATACCTCGCACATCCTGCTGGTGCAAGCCACCATCGCCTTCGTGGCAGCCATCAAAACCGAGGTCATCCTGAGTTTTCTCGGCCTGGGCGTGCAGGACGGAGTCAGCTGGGGACTGATGCTGGCGGAAAGCACGCAGGAAGTCCTGGCCGGACATTTCGCCAACTTTGTCGCAGCATCCGGCATGCTGTTCCTGCTGCTGATTGGCTTCAACCTGCTGGCCGACGCCCTGCAGGATGCACTGGACCCGAGGCAGGCCGCCCTGTGAGCGCTTCCCCCGCACTCAGCGTTCGCAACCTGTCCGTATACGTCCGCGAAGACGGCATGGAGCGCAGCGTTGTCGATGGCATCAGTTTCGATCTGGCGGCCGGTGAAGTACTGGCGCTGGTTGGTGAGTCGGGATGTGGCAAATCCAAGACCGCGGAGGCCATCATGGGCCTGGTGTCCGGGGCGGCAGGCAGGGTCCGCGCGGATGCCATCGGGCTTGGCGACCTGGACCTGGCGGCGCTGGGGGAAAGGGGTCTGCAGAAAATCCGTGGCTGCGAGATTTCCATGGTTTTCCAGGAACCCCTGACTGCGCTGGATCCGGTGTTCAGCAACGGCTACCAACTGGCCACGCAGTACCGGCGCCACCGCGGCCAGTCTCGCAAGCAATCCCGTGACTCGGCGCGCGAAATGCTCAGGCGCGTCGGCTTCCCCGACCCTGACCGTATCATGCGAAGTTATCCGCACCAGCTTTCTGGGGGCATGCGCCAGCGCCTGGTCATCGCGATGGCGATGGCCTGCAAACCCCGGGTGCTGGTGGCCGATGAGCCCAGCACTGCACTGGACGTCACCACCCAGGCGCAGGTGCTTTCCCAGATGATCCGAATGGCGCGCGATACCGGAACCGCCATCCTGCTGATCACGCATGACTTGGGCGTCGTCGCCCAGTATTGTGACCGGGCGCTGGTTATGCGCCGGGGCCAGTTGGTGGAAGACGCTGCCGTGACAAGGCTTTTTTCCAATCCAAAACACGAATACACCAGCGCCCTGGTTTCCGCAGCCCGGGAGATGCGCCTATGAATGGCATGGCGGACCAAATGCTGCTTAGTGTTCGCAACCTGACCATCGAGTACCCGGAGGCGGAGTCCCCTTCGGGCAAGCTGGCCGCAGTACGCGATGTCAGTCTCGATATCCCGCGCGGCGGAATCCTCGCGCTCGTCGGCGAGTCCGGCTCGGGTAAAACTTCCCTGGCCCACGCAATCCTGCAACTACTGCCCATTGCTTCGGGGCGAGTCCTGTTCCAGGGCCGCGACCTGGGCGGCCTGGATAAAGCCGGGATGAGGGCAGCACGCCGATCCATCCAGGCGGTATTCCAGGACCCGCTGGCTTCCCTGAGCCCGCGGCGCAACATCCGGCAAACCCTGCTCGAACCGTTGAATCATTTCAAAACCGGGACAAAACAGGACCGCGTTGACCGGGCTGCTAACGCCATCGAGGCGGTCGGGCTGGAAAAAGAGCTGCTGGATCGCTATCCGCATGAGCTGTCAGGCGGGCAACGCCAACGCGTCGGACTGGCACGGGCGCTTGTTTGCGGACCGAGCCTGGTAGTCGCCGATGAACCGGTTTCCTCGCTGGATGTTTCGATGCAGGCGCACATCGTCGAATTGATCCTCGAATTACGTGAACGGCTGGGCGTGGCTTTCCTGTTCGTTTCCCATGACCTGTCCGTCGTGCGGCGACTGGCGGACCGGGTCGCGGTCATGTACGCCGGGCAGATTGTCGAATCAGGCCCGGCCAGCCAGATTTTCAAGTCACCCGCACACCCCTACACGCGCGCCCTGTTGCGAGCGGTACCTGTTGCGGATCCGGGGCATGCAGCGCCGGTGGTTCTGGAAGGCGAGCCCTCTCTGCCCTTGACTCCACCCACCGGCTGCGTGTTTCATAAGCGTTGCGCGGAAGCGTTAGCGAACTGCTCCTCACGCCAGCCGGTGGAGCAGGAAATAACTGGAATCGAGCCGGACCCCACGGAACACCGAGTAAAATGTCATTTATGGAATCCTTGAAGCAAACCGGAAGAAAGGACCGGCTTATTCGAATGGCCTCGCTGCTGTTGATTGCCCTGGCTGCGGTGTCAGGTATATCCTGCGGCCCCGACGTGATCAAGGGCCGGCCGCCGTTTGTCAGTATCTCGGAAATGAGACAGGCCACGGACTCGCTGTCCGCGATTTTTGTCATATCGAATCAGAACGGCGTACCGATGAACGTCGACGCCATGGAAATCGCCGTGCTCGTGAACACTTCGGAACTCACCCGGTACGACAGCCAGGCCAGTCTGCTGATCGACGCCAACAGCACCGAGGAAGTGCGGGCGCAAACCGTACCCGATGACTTTACGCGCAAGCTGCTGACGTCGCTGGACAGCGGCCAGCTGCAGAGCCTTTCATTCGACCTGGAAGGCCGCGTACACACGCTTGAAGATGGCAAGCTGAGCTTTGAGCAGAAAGGTTACCTTTACCCGGTTCCCGGCAGACCCGGTCATTTCCGTGCTGCGGTTACCCAGGCCAAGGGCCTGGTTCGTGAGAAACCGCACTAGTTGCGGGACAGGACAGCAGGTAGCAAAATGGACGAAACGGGTTTTTACCGAATCCTGGTCGCAATCGAAACCGACGCCACGCGCTTTTATGGCCCGGATGCGTTGCGACCGGCCATTCTCGGCAAAGCCGATGCAGAACAGCTGATGTCGCATATCGCGGCCGACCTGGGAGCCCTGCTACCTGAAATCCCCGCCTGCAGCCTGATAGCAGCCGGGGCCCTGTTCGACCAGACCCAGGTGCTGCGGCCGGCTTATCCCGTGTTCCAGGCGCTCGAGGAAGTTTCCATCAATAACCGCGCAAACCGCTTCAAGCCCGGCCTGGTAAGTATTGGCGCGGAAAACGGCCTGATGCCCGCCAGCGCATTACAACCCGATGCAGCCATCCCCCCGGGCATGCTGCTGTTGTTGCCGGTGATCGTGCATGGACCGTCAGAACGAATCAGGGCCCTGGGCCAGGCCATGGAATACCGTTTCCTGGAGGAAGGGCAGTTGTCGCCCCATTCAGC
Source organism: Lysobacterales bacterium (assembly GCA_036351055.1). Classification (GTDB taxonomy): domain Bacteria; phylum Pseudomonadota; class Gammaproteobacteria; order Xanthomonadales; family SZUA-36; genus JABDPF01. Next base: position 13,373 of record JAZBOH010000061.1, on the reverse strand, counting down.
CAGCTGGTTTCAGTCCACGTTCAATATCACGGTCAACCATGCGCGTTTCATGACGCTGACCGACCTGAACGCCATGCTGCGCATGCAACTCGATCACTTCGGCTTCCTGCCGATGTGGGAACTGCTCGATGCGGCACTGTCCGCGAGCAGCAAGCCCCTGGCAGTCACCAGTAAGAAGGGTATCCGTTTCGAGTGGCGGGAAGGGGCCGTGCACACACCGTTCCAGACCTTCGACCACTGGGCCAACAAGGGGCCTGGTTCGGCTGAGCCGGCCCAGCGCCAGGCACTGACCGCGGCCTACTTGGACTGGACCCGGGAAATCCGCCAATACCTGACGACCCTCAAGGCACACGGACTGGACGTGATTTTTCACCACCCAGATGACGGCTCGGTACTCGAAGGCTCTTTTTTCACCGAACAGGGTCTGGTCAGGCCCGGCAGCCGCCGTACCGCCGTCACCGAGCACAGCTTTGGCGAGCTGGGTGTTATCGCGATAACCGTGGTCGACGGCGATACCGTGCACCACTACTACCCGCTCAGCGCAGCCGGTCTGAACGACATGCACGATGAGGTCCGTAGCAGGATACCGCCCGGGCACACCATCTCTTTCCCCGGCACCCTGCTGTATGACGAGGAAACCCGCCGGCTCGTCACGGACACCCGGCAACCCTCCCACCACTGAAAGCATGCCTGAAGACAGCCACAACGAGCGGGTTTACGTTGACCGTTCACCGATCCATGGTAAGGGCCTGTTTGCCGCCAGCACCTTACCTGTTGGCCAGTTGATCGGTGTTTACGACGGACCGCAGGTCGAAGACGACGACACCCATGTTCTTTGGGTCGAGGACGAATCCGGCGGCGGCTGGACCGGCTACGACGGCCGCAACGAGATGCGTTTCATGAACCATTCCGCGCAACCGAACGCGGAAATGGACGGACTTCACTGTTACGCGCGGGAAGAGATTCCTGCGGGAACCGAAATCACCATCGACTACGGTTGGGACGATTCTTGATATCCACGGCAGCCGCCGCCATATCCCACAGATCAAGCGCACAAATACGGAAAATATTATGGAATTGAATGACGCTGTAAAAGGCAAAATCGAAGAATACGTCAAGAACAACAAGGTCGTGCTGTTCATGAAGGGCACGCGTCAGCAACCCATGTGCGGGTTCTCATCCAAGACCGTCGCCGCGCTGGACAGCGTCGTTCCCGACTACCTGACCGTCAACGTGCTGGACGATCCAGAGGTTCGCGAAGGCATCAAGGTTTACGGCAATTGGCCGACCATTCCCCAGCTCTATATCGATGGCGAGTTGATGGGCGGCTGCGACATCGTGCTCAGCATGCTCAACTCGGGCGAACTGCACCAGTGCCTGGGCGCCGAAGCCCCGGACCGGACGCCGCCGGAGGTCACGGTCACCGACGCGGCTGTTGAAAAAATTGCTGAAGTGATGAAAGACCACCCGGGAATCGGCCTGTTTTTCAGTATCGATGCCAACTGGGACGCACGTTTCGACCTGGCCCAGCCACAGGGTCACGAAATCGTTTCCGAGAGCAATGGCCTCAAGGTCTACATGGACATCGGCACCGCCCAGCGCGCCAGCGGCGCAGTCATCGACTGGGTATCCAATATGCAGGGCGAAGGCCTGACCATCGACCTGCCCGGAGCCCCCGCAGCGGTCAAGCAAATGACCGTGCAGGAACTGGCGGAACGTATGCAGGCCGGCAATATCACGCTGGTCGACGTTCGCGGCGATGCGGACCGCGCCCGCGCCTTTATCGACGGTGCGCTGGTGCTGGACCGTGAGATCATGGAAAAACTCGAGGCCATGCCCAAGGACAGCGGCCTGGCCTTCCTGTGCCATCATGGCAATGCAAGCCAGGGCGCAGCCGAGTACTTCCGCAAGAAAGGTTTTACCGATGTCGCCAACGTCGCCGGCGGGATCAATGCCTGGTCACTGGAGATCGACCCCTCGGTTCCGACATACTGATTGCTGGAGCGAGCCATGCTCGCGACTGGAAAACCGGGGCCAGGTTTGACGAGCCTGGCCCCGATTTTTTATGACAGCGAAAACTCAGCCACGACGGGTGCGTGGTCGGAGGGACGCTCCTGGCGCCTCGGTTCGATGTCGATGTAGCTGGCGGTGCAGTTCGCCGCCATCGCCTCGGAAGCCAGCACCAGGTCAATTCTCAGGCCGAGCTTGCGGCGAAACATGTTCATACGGTAATCCCACCAACTCCAGCTGCGTTCTTCCTGCTCGAACATGCGGAAGGTATCCGTCAGCCCCAGGTCCATGATACGGCCAAGCGCATCGCGTTCCTGGGTGCTGCACAGAATCTTCTCGTGCCAGGCCTCGGGGTCGTAAACATCCCGGTCGTCCGGAGCGATATTGAAATCACCCAGCACGACCACTTTTTCATGCTGTTTCATCTCGTCCGCAAGCCAGGCCGTCACTTTCTCCAGCCAGTGCAGCTTGTAGGCAAACTTTTCCGAACCCACTTCACTGCCGTTCACCACGTAGAGATCAACGATGCGCACACCGCCGACCGTGGCGGCCAGGATGCGGCGCTGCGGGTCGTCCAGACCGGGAATGTCCAGCACCGGGTCGAGCGCGGCTTCGCGACTCAGAATGGCCACCCCGTTGTAGGTTTTTTGCCCAGAAAAGAGGCTGTGGTAACCGGCTTGCTGCAATTGCTCCACCGGAAAACGGTCATCCGTCAGCTTGGTCTCTTGCAGGGCGAGTACATCGGGCTGCGCCACATCGCACCAGGCCAGCACATGGGGCAGGCGTACATTAAGCGAATTCACGTTCCAGGAAGCGATTTTCATCATCCTAATTCTCCACCGACAATCCATACATTTCCAGCAAGGGGCCGGGCGCAGGCAAGCGGCCGCGAAAGGCGACAAACGAGTCCATTGCCGGGCGCGAAGCCCCCACTGCCAGGATTTCCCTGCGCAGCGCAGCGCCGGTTTCTCCGTTCAATGCACCTTCGTCCCGGAAACGGCCCCAGGCGTCGGCCGCCAACTGCTCGGCCCACAGGTAACTGTAATAGCCGGCCGCATAGCCCCCGCCAAATATGTGGCTGAAACCGTTCAGAAAACGGTTCCATTCCGGCACCGGCACAACGGCTACCTCGCGGCGTACCGTGTTGATCACCTCCAGCGGGTCGGCCGGCTTGTCCGGGTCGTAGTCCCGGTGCAGTTTCAGGTCGCAGATACCGTATTCCAACTGACGCACCAGGAACAGGGCCTTCTGGAAGTGGCGTGACTTCAGGAGGCGGGTCTTCAGGTCACCAGGCAGGGATTCACCACTTTCGTGGTGGCGTGCAAACCGGCCCAGGATCCCTTCCTCCCAACACCAGTTCTCCAGTAGCTGGCTGGGCAATTCGACCGCGTCCCACTCCACGTTGTTGATGCCGTTGACCTGTGGCCAGTCGACCTCGGCGAGCAGGTGGTGCAGGCAATGGCCGTACTCGTGGAACAGGGTCTGCATGTCGTTGTGGGTCAGCAGGCTGGGCTGGTCGCCCACCGGCGGCGAAAAATTACAGGTCAGGTAGGCGACCGGCGCCTGCCTCCCGTTTTCGTGCTGTCGAAGCGACTGGCAGGTGTCCATCCAGGCGCCCCCTCGCTTGTCGCGCCGTGCGAAAAGGTCCATGTAAAGACCGGCAAACCGCTGGCCGCCTTCGTCTTCCAGCCAGAAGAAGCGCACATCGGGGTGCCAGGTGGCCACGCTGCCGTCCTCGACCATGCGCACGCCGAACAATGCCCTGGAGGTATGCAGAAGCGCCGCGAGCATTTGTTGCAGCGGAAAATAGGGTTTCAGTTCCTCGTCCGAAAGTCCGAGCTGGTCCTGGCGGTAGCGCTCCGCCCAGAAAGCGATGTCCCAGGCCGCCAGCGGCAACGCTGCACCGTGTTGTCCTGCGAATGATTCCAGCGCCGCGAACTGCTCGCGTGCGGCCGGAACGGCCTGGCTGACCAGGCTGTCCAGGAACTCGTTGACGTCTGCCGGGCTGTCCGCCATGCGGCTGGCCAGTGCATAGCTCACGTAGTTGTCAAAACCAAGCAGGCGGGCCAGGCGGTGCCGCAGCGACAACATTTCTGCGATCAAGGGCCCGTTGTCCCAACGGCCCGCCGACGGTCCCTGGTCCGATGCGCGGGTGACATAGGCCGAATAGACCTCCTGCCGCAAGGCCTGGTCTTCGGCATAGGTCATCACCGCATGAAAAGACGGCGCGTTGAGGTCCACCATCCAGCCGTCCAGGCCGTGGGACTTCGCGATACCCTGGAGCAGGTTCAATTCTGCTTCCGGAATACCCTCCAGGGCCTTGGCGCTCTCGAAGTGCCGTGTCCAGGCTTGCGTGGCGTCGAGCAGGTTTTCGGAGAATTTTGACCGCAGCTTGCTCAGGCGGATCGTGATGTCACGGTATTCTGACTGCTCCTCAGGCGGCAAGTCGACACCAGCCAGGTGAAAGTCCCGCAACTCCAAGTCCACGATACGGCGTTGAACCGGCGACATGCTCTTGAAGCCGGGAGACTCTTTCAGGTCGCGGTAGGCGCGGAAAATGCCGGCGTGCTGCTGACGCCAGTTTCCGTGTTCCGTGAGACGTTCAATCCCTTCGTTATAGGCTTTACGCAGTTCGTCGTTATCGGCAACCGAATTCAGGTGAGAAACCGGCGACCAGGCCCTGGACAGGGCATCCGCCCAGGCTGTTTCCGCTTCGACCAGGCCCCAGGCCGGGACCTCATCCATGGCCAGCCAGTGTTCAATGCCGTCCTCGTAGCGGGTCAACAGTTCCTCGATCGCCGGCATGACGTGACCGGGTTCGATCTCGGGAAACCCGGGTAAGCGATTCTCCTCGACATACTGGCGCAGTGGGTTTGTCATCGACGGCAAGGGGTCAAACTCTTCTAATGAAACAGCGGCAAATGGTAGCATGGATGGCTGAACACCGAGGGAAAGCCATGAGACCCGTTCTGATCCTTGCACTGCTCTTGCCCACAGCCCTTGTGGCCCAGGAACTGGAAGAGCCATCCGCCCCGTCACCAGCGCTGCGCTGCGACACGGCAGAGCATCACCAGTTCGATTTCTGGCTGGGTGACTGGAACGTAAGTGCGGATGGCCTTCCGGCGGGCACCAATTCCGTGCAGTCCATACAGGGTGGCTGTGCCCTGCAGGAACACTGGAAGGGCTCTGGCATTGGCGGGATTAGCGGCACCAGCTTCAATATATACGACCGCGACAGCGGCAACTGGCACCAGACCTGGGTCGACGCCAGCGGAACCCTGCTGCAACTGGACGGCGGCCTGGTAGATGGCGTGATGGTGCTGGAAGGCAAAAGGCCCGCACCGGGTGGCGCCGGCGCAACGCGGCACCGGATCGCGTGGACGCCCAACCCGGATGGCACCGTACGGCAACTCTGGGAAGCCAGCCAGGATGATGGCGGCAGCTGGAACGTGATCTTCGACGGACTTTACACCCGAACGGAAACACCCTGATGAAACCCGGAAAGACCGGCATCAGGCGGTTGCTTGACGCCACCGGCTATTCCATGAAGGGCCTGCGTTCGGCCTTCAGACACGAGTCGGCCTTTCGACAGGAACTGCTGCTGGTTCTCGTCCTGTTTCCCTTGTCTTTTTTCGTGGCCGAGAGCCACACGCAGTGGATGATGCTGGTCGCCCCCCTGTTCCTGTTGCTCATTGTTGAATTGCTCAACTCGGCCATCGAATCGGTGGTGGACCGGGTCGGCGACGAGCAGCACGAACTGTCAGGCCGGGCCAAGGACATGGGCTCGGCCGCCGTGTTCATATGCCTGGTGCTGATCGCCGGGTTCTGGGGCAGCACCGCCTGGCAAAACCTGGTTTGAGGAAAAACTTATGAAATTGACCACGATCTGTTTGTCCCTGATTTTTGCGATAAGCCTCGCCGCCTGCGACAACAGGCCGGCCACCGTAGCGGATGCTTCCACCCATACCGGGGCCATGCCCGGCAAGTGTGAGATTTCACCACCCGCGCAACCCTTGATGTGCACCATGGAGTGGCGGCCCGTCTGCGGCTGTGATGGCGTCACCTATTCCAACGTCTGCAGCGCAAAAGCAGCAGGTGTATCCGAATTCACCCAGGGTGAATGCAAGAGTGAACGGCTGGATTGAGGGCAAGGCCCCAGGCGGATGCGATACAATCAGGCCGCAAGCACCGGGCCAAGAGAGGGATCATGAAACAGGCACTGCACCGTATATTGAATAACAGGCAAGTTTTTATCACAGCGTTGCTTTGCATGCTGACCATGGCGGCCTGCACCCCCCCCAATTCGGCCGAGAAGAGCCTCAGCGAAGCGTTGAAGCAATACGAGACGATCATTCGCTGGAGCCAGTGGGACGCGGCGGCTGACTTTATTGCACCGGAGTACATGGTGGACAACCCGATCACGCGCCTGGACATGGACCGCCTGCGACTGTTTCGCGTGACTGCCTATACGGTGCGTTCAACCGGCATTTACGACGAAGGCATGACGGCCCGGCAGTCGGTTGAAATTCGCATGTTCAACAAGAACAAAGGCGTGGAGCGGACCATCGTTGACGATCAGGAATGGCGTTACGACGAGGAAGCGCTGCGCTGGTACCTGCACAGCGGTTTGCCTGATCCGACCAGGCGGTACTGAGCACTAATCAATCTCGCACAAACAGTGCGCCGCTATGGTCAGTCCTTCGTTGCTGGCGGCAAGAAACCGCAGGTCATCCAGGATCTTGCCGAACAGGCTGTTGCTGATCAGCGGGCTTGTTGAAATGCCCAGCTCGAAACGCAGCATCGCCGAACCCACCATTTCGAACAACATGGCCTCGAAGGCACTGAGTTCCCACTCGTCGTAAACCACGTCGTAATCCGAACCCAGCCCCGCGATACGGGCTGCCGCATCGATCGACTGCTGGAGGGTTCCGGTATTGTCGACCAGTTCATGTTTCCGTGCCTGCGCACCGCTCCACACACGGCCCTGGGCGACCTCGCGCACCTGGGCTTCGTCCAGGTGCGGGCGTGCATCGGCAACCAGCTTGATGAAATCTTCGTATACGCGTTCCGTTGCGTGCTGGAAGACACGTTTCAGATCCGGGTCCAGCGGGCGATCGAGCCGCATCTTCCCGGCCAGCTCCGTGGTGCCGATCCCGTCACTGTGAATACCCAGTTTCGCCAGTGGCTTCTCGAAAGTCGGTAGGATGCCAAAGACGCCGATGGAGCCGGTGATGGTCGCCGGACTGGCCCAGACTTCTTCGGCGCCCATGGCCATCCAGAAACCGCCGGAAGCCGCCACATTGCCCATCGATACCACGACGGTCTTGCCCGTTTCGCGCAGGGCCTGGATTTCACGCCGTATTTTCTCTGATGCAAAGGCGTCGCCGCCCGGGCTGTTGATACGCAGCACCACGGCGCTGACATCCCGCTCTTCACCCAGCGACCGCAGTTTCTCCGCCAGGGTAACGGCACCAATCATGCCCTGTGGCTGTCGGCCGCGAACGATCTCGCCCTCGGCCACCACTACGGCAACCTTGTTCGCACTGCTGCCCAAATGCTGCAGGTCGGTCAGGGCCAGGTAACTGTCGTGATCGATCTGGCGAAATCCTTCGCTGCCCTCACCCGGGGCGCCCAGGCTTGCCAGTTCCATGTTCGCCTCGGGCCGGCTGATCAGTTGGTCCACCAGTCCCAGTTCCAGGGCGAAGCGGCCAAAATCACCGCCAACCGCCTCAAGCCGGTCGGCAAAGTGGTCGATCGCATCGCCCAGGCTCTCGGCCGGGACGGCGCGCTGCCGCGATATCGCGTCGAGGTACTGGTACCAGATGTTTCCGATCCAGTGCAGGTTGGCCTGCTTGGCTTCAGGCGACATGTCGTCGCGGATAAACGGCTCCATGGCGGACTTGAACTTGCCCGCCCGAAACAGGTTGACCTCGATTTCCAGCTTGTCCAGGCCCTCACGGTAGAACTGCCGGTACGAGGAAAAGCCGTCGATCCAGACCATTCCTTTCGGGTTCAGCCAGATTTCATCGGCCATCGCAGACAGGAAATACTGCTGTTGCCCGAGGTTGTCGGCCAGGGCCACCACCGGTTTTCCAGTGGCCTTGAACTCCTCAACGGCGTCTTCGATTTCAAGCAGGGAAGCCATGCCGGCGCCGCGCATAAAGGCGGGATCAATGACCAAGCGCACGATGCGCGGGTCGTCGGCCGCCCTGCGCACCGCGTCAACCAGGTCGCGCAAGCGTGTCTCGGCTCGACCGGTTTCCGCCGCCTGCATCAACACGTAGTCCAGCGGGGTGCCGCTGTACTGTTCGACCACCTCGCCGTAGGGTCGCAGGACCAACGCCGTGTCCGGCTTGATGACCAACGGTTCATCGGTATCCATCATGGCCATGACCACGACAAACATGATCAACAGGAAGAGCAGGTTGAGCACGACTTTCCTGGCGCCATCGATAAAGTGCCAGGTGCCCAGGAATAAGCGAGCAATAAACGACCGTTCGGACTTCATGGCGTGTTCCCCGTGTACCAGGGGCCTATTCTATGGCTCCGGCCCTGCCCACCACAATGCCATTAGTCCCGGACCGGCTCTCGCCAATTTGTTGCGAAAAACACCACACCCGCTTGGCCATGTTCTTCCTGCGCAGACATAACACCTTGTATTTATTGACTTATAAGCGATGGCACGATTGATGCATATATACTTACAGGTAAATTATTCCAGACAGGAGATTTCAATGGGAACCTTTTCACGCCTTCGTTATGTCATTGCGGCAAACGTCAACGCACTGATCGAGAAAGCCGAAGATCCGGAAAAACTGCTCCGGGCACTGATCCGCGAAATGGAGGACGCCAGCGAAGAAGCGCGCATGGCTTGCGCCGAACTGCTGGCCGAACAGCAACGCCTGCAACGGCTTGAACACCGGCTCGAGGCAGACGGCGACGAGTGGCAACGCCGCGCGGAGAATGCCGTGACCCAGGGCCGCGATGACCTCGCACGCGCTGCATTGAAAGCCCGGACCGAACTGGCCGACCAGCACAAGGCCGCGCTCGACGAGCAAAAGCGGGTGGCCGAACGGGTTGCACAGATGGAACAGGACATGGCCACGCTCAAGGTCAAACTGGCCGAATCCAAAACGCGGCTCAAGGGCATGCAGGCCGGCAAAGGCCCGCGCCAGGTCAACGCCGAGGTTAAGGAACGTGTCACACCGGGTGAGCGCAAGATCAAGCGCGCCATGGAACGGTTCGATCACCTGCAGGGCCAGGTGGACAACCTGGAAGCCCGGGTGCGCTCGTACGAAGTCGGCGGTTCAGCCGCGAAAGTCTGGAACGACGCGGCAGCCGAAGCCGGTGACCCCGCCATCGAGGAGGAACTCAGCCGCATGAAGGCGCGCCTGGCCGGAAAGCCGGACGGTGCCAAAAAAGCTGAAGCCTCCGGCGAAGAACTCGAGGCCTGAGCATGAACCGCAGCGATGGCGCACTGCTCGCCGGCGTCTGTGCCGGAATCGCCCAGGCGTTCAAATGGAACGTCTGGGTGCTTCGGGTGCTGTTTGCCGCTTTCCTGCTGATCAAGACCTTCTGGGCCGTGCTGGTCTATGCCGGCCTGGCCCTGCTGTTCCACTTCGGCAACGAACTCCGGGAAAAGAAGAACGGCACGGAAGGCCTGGCCTCGCCGGAATTGTCCGAGCGCAGCCGCAGAATCTCAGACCTGGAAAAACGCTTCGAGGAACTTGAAGGGCAGTAAAACCTCGGAGCGGCGGATACCGCGATCCCGGACGACTATTGAGTCCAGGCCGTGGTGCCGTATATCCCTTTTCAGGGGTCTTGAAAACAGGATGTTTTCAGAGAAGCACCACAGGGATGTGCGCGCCCTGCGCGAGCACAGGCAACGAAGCAGGTACGGTTTCGCAGCGCAGGCAACGAGGCAGGAACGGTTTTCAGCGCAGCTGAAAGAAGAGCCTGCTGAGCGCCGTTGCGCGTAGGCGAAGAAGTGCCTGTTGAGTGCCGTCGTGCGTGCCCCCTGAAAAGGGATATACGGTGCCACGGGCGGGTTGGTTCTAGCCAGCAGATATCAGGCGGTCACCAGTATGCCGGAAACGCCGCAGCATCAGCGCCGCGGCCACCGTCAGCCCGGCGATCATGCCGACCCACATGCCGGCCGGGCCCATGCCCCGGTTGAAGGTCAGGGTGTAGCCCAGTGTCATACCCACGATCCAGAATGAAATCACCGTGTAGACCATTGGCATGCGCGTGTCCTTGTAGCCGCGCAGCGCGCCGGCCATCACCATCTGGATACCGTCCGGGTACTGGAAAATGGCCGCATAGAAGAGCAGGCTTACCGCCAGCGAACCGACCGCGATGTCATCGGTGTACAGGCGCACGATCACTTCCGGGAACAGGAACATGGCCGTGGCGCTCAGCGTCTGGAAACCCAGGATGATGAGCAAACCGATACGCCCGGCGTACCGCGCTGCCTCGGGTTCACCCCGCCCGAGGGCGTTTCCAACCCGGATGGAGATCGCGGACGACAGTCCGACCGGGATCATGAACACCAGTGCAGAGAAATTGATTGCGATCAGGTGCGCCGCTGCAGGCACGGGTCCGAGTTGCCCGATCAACAGCGCCGCACCGACAAACAGGCTGCCTTCCACGGCGATCGCGACGGCGATGGGCAGGCCGATCTTCAAAAGCGCAAGAATGGCTTTGAGGTCCGGGATATCCAGCCGCGACAGCAGTGAAAACGGTCGGAAGTGCCGGTGCGTTGCGACGTAGAGCAGCAGGAACAGGAACTGTATCCAGATCACGATGGACGTCGCGTAACCGCATCCCACCGTACCCATCGCGGGAAATCCGAACTTGCCGAACATGAACACATAGTTGAGGGGAATATTCAGAAGAACCCCTGCGACACCGTAAAACATCGTAGGATTTGTATGCCCGGTACCTTCACTGAAATAGCGCAACAGGAGCACCAGGCACAGGCCCGGGGCGCCCCAGGAAATCGCCCGCAGGTAACCCGCTGCGTGCGGCACGATCACCGGGTCGATCCGGAACGCGGTCAACAGGGGTTCACTGAAGTAACACAGAAACCAATAGGGCAAACCAAGCGCCAGGGCGATCCAGAAGGCCTGGCGTGTCTGGTAAGCGGCCTCGGACTTCATCTGCGCGCCGTCCAACTGGGCCACGCTGGGCTGCACCGCCATCAGGGTGCCGATCACGAACATCAGCATGGACGACCACACCGCGCCGCCGATCCCGAGTGCGGCCAGCGCGATTTCCTTGTCCGGCAGCCGCCCGGCCATCACCGTATCGACAAAGTTCATACTGAAAACGGCAACCTGACCGATGATCACCGGCGTGGCCATCTGCATAGTGCGCCAGATCTCGGCGGGGTGGTTTTTATCTTTGGTTATACTGTTCATGCAGGCGATTTATTGTACAGGAGAGAACTACCCCGATGAGTTCCGAAATCAAGGCGAACAAGAAGCTGACCATCAGTCCCGACCGCCTGGCCGGGTCGCCCGAGTGCATGAACTGCGGCACGGAACTCATGGGGCCGTTCTGCTATTACTGCGGACAGCCGGACAAGAACCTGGTGCGGTTTTTTCCAGCCCTGGTACGTGAGTTGCTTGAAGATTTCATGGACTTTGATTCGCGTTTTGTACGCACCATCAAGCCACTGCTGTTCAAACCGGGCAAGCTGACCCGCGACTACCTCGACGGCCGGCGATTCCGCTACGTGCCGCCGCTCAGGCTTTACATCTTCTCCAGCATCGCGATGTTTTTTCTTTTCGCGGTGATCGCCCCGGGCACGATCGAGCTCGGAGTCGAACAGGACGGTGATAACCCGGACCTCGTCGTCAGGATGAATGAAAGCGACAAGGAGGATCTGCGCGAAGCCTTGCGGGGCCTGGACGGGGTTCAACCGGGGCTTGCCGAACAGGTCGGCAATGAAATCGAACAGGCCGCCAGCGGCGAAGAAGCCCAGGACGATGGAGAGTCTGGCGAAATTTCATTCAATATCAATGGAGAAGCCTGGGACCCGGAGACCAACCCGGTCGACATTCCCCTTATGCCTGACTGGATCAATGACCGGCTGAACAAGGAGATAGAGGGGTCTCCACAGAAAGGCCGGGCCATCGAGGAAAACCCGAACCTGATGCTGGACCAGGTACTCGAGGTATTGCCTGGCACCATGTTCGTATTACTACCCCTGGTCGCCCTGCTGCTCAAGTTGTGGTACCTGTTTGCCAGGAAATACTACGTTGAGCACCTGATTTTCGCCCTGCACAACCATGCATTCATCTTCGTCACGGCAATTGTGTTGATCCTTCTCGGCGTTTTCACCGACTGGCGTGAGCCGGCGGGCGAAGGTCCGATGACAACGGTCATGCATGGGGTCAAGACCCTCGTGCTGGCATGGATCCCGATCTACCTGCTGTTGTCACTGAAGCGCGTTTACCAGCAGGGCTGGGGCCTGACTCTTGCCAAGTACGCCGCCGTCAGCATTTCCTACCTGGTATTGCTGGCCATCACTACCGCATTCGTGGCGGTGTTGAGTTTTGTATTGTTGTAAATAATCGATCCTGCTGGATTCTGTCACAACCCAGGGCCTGCGCCTGGCGCTAACGCAATAGCGCCATGAAATCGGCTGGTGCCGGGGTTTCAAATAGCCAAGGTGAACCGGTTCCCGGATTGCAGATACTCAGCCGCAGTGCGTGCAGACCCATTCTTGGACCGGCCGAACCGTATCGCTGGTCGCCGACCACCGGGTACCCCAGCCACGCCAGGTGGGCCCGTATCTGGTGCTGGCGGCCGGTCTCCAGTTCTACCCTCAACAGGGTTCGCCGACCCACGCTGCGTTCGCTTGTGAAGTGGGTCACCGCGCGCCTGGCATCCGGGTGCGGCCCGACATGCATCTGGTAAATCTCCGGATCCAGGCGCAATGGCTGGTCGATCGTGCCAGCCGCAGGGTCCGGGCAGCCCTGCACGATCGCAAGGTAGGTTTTCTCCGCGCGGCCCCACTCTTTCATCACCGCCTCCCGCTTTTCCCTGGAGGTTGCAAAGAGCAGCACCCCGGAAGTATCCCGATCGATGCGGTGCACCGGCCACAGCTTTATCGACCGGTTCCGGCGTGACAACTGCGCGCGCAATATGCCCATTGCATGAGGTTCATTGCCCTCGGGTGAGCGCACCGACAGTAAACCGGCAGGCTTGTTGATGGCGACCAGGTCCCGATCCTCGTGGAGAATTTCGAGCCGCGGACGAACACTGGAGGCGCCCCGGAAGGCAGCTTCGACAAGCACCTGGTCACCCGCCGACAGGTCGTGGTCATGTCGGGTGACCGCTGTGCCGTTAACCCGGAT
>JAZBOH010000060.1:0-2762 GCA_036351055.1 Lysobacterales bacterium | reverse complement strand
GTGGCGGCACCAGCAAGGGCGTGTTCTTCGATCTCGCCGAACTGCCCGAGGCCGCGCGGCAGCCCGGCGCGGCGCGCGACCGCCTGCTCCTGCGGGTGATCGGCAGCCCCGACCCCTACGGCAAGCACACCGATGGCATGGGCGGTGCCACTTCGAGCACCAGCAAGTCGGTGATCGTGGCGAAAAGCGATAGGGAAGGCCACGACGTGGACTACCTGTTCGGCCAGGTGTCCATTGACCAGGCCTTCGTGGACTGGAGCGGCAATTGCGGCAACCTCTCGGCAGCGGTCGGGGCCTTCGCCATCGCCCGCGGACTGGTGGATGCGCAGCGCGTGCCCCAAAACGGCGTGGCCGAAGTGCGGATCTGGCAGGTGAACATCGGCAAGACCATCATCAATTACGTGCCCATCGTGAACGGCGAGGTCCAGGAAACCGGCGATTTCGAGTTGGACGGCGTCACTTTCCCGGCCGCCGAGATACGGGTGGATTTCGTCGATCCCGCCGACAGGTCAGGGGGCTCCATGTTCCCCACCGGCAATCTCGTGGACGATCTCGAGGTGCCGGGCGTGGGCAAATTCAAGGCCACGATGATCAAAGCCGGCATTCCGACGATCTTTCTGAATGCCGGGGAGATCGGCTACACGGGCACGGAACTGCAAGACGACATCAACAACGACGACGAAGCACTGGCTCGCTTCGAAACCATCCGCGCCTGGGGCGCGGTGCGCATGGGGCTAATCGACGACGTCGCACAAGCCGCATCGCGGCAGCACACGCCGAAGGTGGCGTTCGTGGCAGCACCGGCAAGCTACACTGCTTCCAGCGGCAAGGAAGTAAACGCGGCGGACATCGACCTGCTGGTGCGGGCACTGTCCATGGGTAAACTGCACCATGCCATGATGGGTACGGCCGCGGTGGCCATCGGCACGGCCGCGGCGATTCCCGGCACGCTGGTGAACCGTGCCGCGGGTGGCGGCGAACGCGATTCCGTGTGCTTCGGCCACCCTTCGGGCACCTTGAAGGTCGGCGCGCAGGCCCGCGAGGAAAACGGCGAGTGGCGGGTGCTCAAAGCCAGCATGAGCCGCAGCGCGCGCGTGCTGATGGAGGGCTGGGTGCGGGTGCCGGGCGACGCATTTTGAGGTTCGAAACTGAGGGCTGACCTCAAACTGTTTCTAATCGCTTAAGTCGATTACGGTGCCGTTGTCCAACGCCCGGAGTACGTCTCCAAGCAGCTTGGTTTCATATTCCCTGGCAAGCCGTTTTTGCGTTTCTTCGTCCAACTCGTGGATTCGTGCGCAGTCGGCGGGGTCCAGTTCATAAAGTTCCGGAAACTCGGCATACTCGCGATCCGCTGCCCGTTGGCTCGCAACCCGTTCTCCTGATTCCTGTAGTTCCCTGACGTAAGTTGACCAGTGATCGGCCGGCATCTGCTCAAAACTGAAGAAGCTGCCTATTATGCGTGGACGGGCACAATCGAATACCAATCGCCTGATCTGATCACGCCATCGATCAGGATCCTGGAGCTCATTTGTACTGCCGACGTATTTCGGGCGTTCAATCTTTTTGCGCAAACTATTGCCCAGCAATTCCGCGATAAACGTTTTCGAATGACCCTGCATCAGATCTGCAAGGTCGAGACAGGCACGGACGGCTTCAGCATGGTTTTTCGATTCAGCAAGGCCGCAAAAATCTGTCAGTCTCGAAAATGTGGCGCGTCCGTTGTAGGCAAATGCAGCAAACAGTATCGTCGCACTGGGACTCCACATCGGGTCATTCGGCGGCCAGAACCCCCGTTCATTGAACTCCGTCAACAGTTCCTGTGGAATTTTCGGTTGTTCTTGCAGAAATTCGTATCGCTCGATCTCCTGGTACACGTCATAAACACCGGCTGTCACATAAAGATCAAAAGACTCCTTCTCCGCCGCCTCGGCGAGCGTGGCCACGTTTCTGTCATTGAGTTCCAAAGCCTTCGGTGACTTCTCGACCGGATACAGCCATGGCATGAGCGTGGCAACGGCGTTGTCGGGAGCGATCCTGAGCATCCTGGCCTGGACGGCGGATGGATCACAGTCCCCTGTCGATCGTCCATGCACACAATCGGCTCCATAAACATTCAGAACAACCGCGGGATCAGACCAACCGTCCTTGAGTGCCGACGCCCGAATCTTGCGGCCCTCACCTTCGAGATCGGGGCGCTCACGGTATAGCCTGTCCAATTCCCAACTACCAAGAACCCTGACAATCGGGCTTTCCCGCTCCGTCAAGTGAACGGTCAGGCCCAACATCCATTGATCGTAGGCTTGGTTGTAAGCTGTCTCGGCTGGGGATTCTTCACGATCATTCGCCCAACAGGGTAAACCCAGGCAAATACAAACCGCTAAAAGTGCGAATCTCATCTTCATTCGAGCCCCCCATTTCCAGAGTTGTCAATCTTGACAGAGTACAGATGAACTATGCACACGATGCCGGCTTCGGGCAAGTGACTTCAGTTGGGTCGTGGGGGACATTTGTCTCGAACGAAAAAAACCTTCTTTAGAAAAAAACCCCGGTCAGCAGCCGCTGGTCCGGGGTTTCTGTTTTCAGGTCGCGAGCAAGGCTTGCTTTTACAAACTACCGCTTCATGAAGTTGAAGAACTCGGCGTTGGTCTTGGTCGACTTCATCTTGTCCAGCATGAATTCGATCGCCTGGGCTTCATCCATCGGGTGCAGCAGCTTGCGCAGGATCCACATCTTCTGCAGCTGGTCCTGGCCGATCATCAGTT
>JAZBOH010000059.1:0-9152 GCA_036351055.1 Lysobacterales bacterium | reverse complement strand
TTTTTTGATCAGGGTAACAAGTGCTGTAAATTCCTGATTAGCAAAGATCTTCCAGAACGTGATAGCATATATTAAATAATAATAATATTAAGTCACCTCGCAGGTCTCGCCAAATCATAGAACTCGTGCTGCGAAAAACGACTGTCTAATGGAGGAGAATTCTATGAATATGCACAAGGATGTCACTGGTAGAAATGGTCTGGCGCTCTCAAAATTTGTACTTCTCGTGTGCGGGCTGCTGGTCGGTTTTTCCGTCTACGCAGCTGACCCTGTGATCAGGAAAAGCTCGTACGAGGACGGCGACAACAAGATCCAGTTGAAGGTGGTGAAGACTGGGCGAAGTGCGCGCGTCACGGTTTCAGGAGTGGAGACCGGCCAGGTCCTGGGGACTTACCGTGCCACGAAAAAAGGCAAGTTGGAGGAAGAAATCGCCCTGAGTCGGGGACAAATCGTACCCTGCAACATCCGGGTCGAAACCAAAGGCGGCAGCGCCACCCGCTCGGTTGAAGAAGCCCCGGCGGATTGCGGTGGCCAGAACGACGAGGTTGGCGAAACCGCGCTCGGCCACGATGGCCTGGTGTATGCCGGCCCCGGTACCTGCCTTGAATGCCACACTGAACACGCGCTTGATGTATTCGACTCGACACACTACCAGTGGAAGGGGGAGGCTCCCGACATGCTCAACCAAGCCAGCTGGTTGCAAGGCAAGCATGCCGGCGGCGTGAATACCTATTGTGGAAATATTACCGGCAACTGGGAGGGCTGCAGCAGTTGTCACGTGGGCCGCGGTGCTGAACCTGAACCCTTACCTTCGCAAGCGCAACTCGAAAACATCGATTGCATGGTTTGCCACCAGGATGAATACAAGCGCGAAAGAGTGGACGGCGTTTTTCAACCGGACACGGCCAACATGGTCATCAGCATGGACGAGGCGGTTCAAACGGTTCACAAACCCACGCGTGCGTCCTGTCTTCAATGCCACGCAAAGGCTGGAGGCGGCGATGCCGTGAAGCGGGGCGACCTGGCATTGGCAACTGCCCATACTGCTGACAAGCAATACGACGTACACATGGCAACAAGCGGCGCCGATCTGAATTGCCAGTCCTGCCACGTGCCGGAAAATCACCGATTCCCGGGCAAGGGTTCCGACATTCGCCCCACCGACCTGGTGGGTGTGGATCTGAACTGCAGTAACAGTGGTTGTCACGGCTCATCACCACACGACAATTCGAACATCAACCGGCACACTGAAAAGGTCGCTTGTCAAACCTGCCACATCCCCGTCTATGCCAAGGATGCCAGCGATTCCATTGCAAGCGAGGCCACCGAGTTGCATCGCAGCTGGCAGTCGGGTTCCGACCATGCTCAACCACCCTTTCACCCGGTGTTGA
Organism: Lysobacterales bacterium; assembly: GCA_036351055.1. Lineage (GTDB taxonomy): Bacteria > Pseudomonadota > Gammaproteobacteria > Xanthomonadales > SZUA-36 > JABDPF01. Next base: position 7,761 of record JAZBOH010000059.1, on the reverse strand, counting down.
GCAAAGCCAATGACCAGGTGCCCGTATACCGCCATTGGAACCGCGCGAGTGATAACTACCTGCTGTTCGACACGGTGTATGAAGACTGGGAGACGGGTACGTATCACACGAGTGTTCCGGACGGTGCGGCAGACGACCCCGACAGCAAGCTCTATCCATTCAAATACAAGACATCCGATTACCCGCTGCGGACCGAGTCCAGCCAGCTCATCGCCCTGGATACCAAAGTATTTTTTGCTACTGCAGACGCAGATGCCGCGGCCAGGGCCGGATTGGTCAACATGGGCTTCAGTTGGGAAGACGAGTATCAATGGGTGACCACCGACACCTATCAACTGCTCAACCACCAGGTGAGCCCCGAAGACGATGCGTTGAAGTGCTCCGCGTGCCACATGAACACCGCCCGGATGGATCTGCAGGGCGATCTCGGTTTTGCCCCTGTCGACGCCAACCGCGCCACCTGTGCTGCAGCTTGTCACAAGGCTGAGAAATCCTATGAGTGGGAATTTGGGGATTTCGAGGAGTTCACGGAGCATCACAAGAAGCACCGTGAGAAAGGCGAGGACTGCCGGGACTGCCATAGTTTCGACCGCTAGTCCCTAACTGACCCGGTGAATCCCCCGCCGACCGCGGGGGATTCACGCGGCTGAAGCCCTGGCCAATCGTGAGCGGAGCCCGATCACACCAGATTAAAAATCCGGTTTTGGAAACAGAGTGAGCGTTCGAGACTCTGTATCAAAACGGAATTGAGGCTTGTGAAGTCCAGGTTTGGGTCTGCAAGCTGGAGCGGCTGATCCGTCAGCCCAGGTCCCAGCGGAAACCGACGGTCAGCTGGTTTTCGTTGGGAAGGCCGTCGGCTCTCTTGCCGTGGTCGTCGCGCCATTCCAGGAAAAACATGTGTTTGAAGGAATCGAGTGCGTACCGCAGTCCAAGCACGGTATATTTCACTTCGTATTGGCCAGCCTGCAGTTCATCGGAATCAGGCACCAGCCAGTTCCCACCCCCGATCAGCCACCAGCGTTTTCGAAACGCCCATTGGGCAAAAAGTTCGACGCCCCTGCCATCGAAATACAGGTCCTGGTCGGTGGTCTCCAGGTTCTTCATGTCCACCAGGACCAGGCTCGCCAGCCAGCGATCACCGTAGGCTTTGAATGCCAGGGCCAATGCCTGTGCGTCGCCATCGATGCCGATGGCCGACAAGGCTGACCGGTCGGCCGAATCGATCCCGGCGTCATGCCATGCCAGGCCGAAACCGATGTTCTGCCGGGTTTCGAACCAGGCACTCAGACTGTAGGCGGAACCATAGTTCAAGCCCTCCGCGTGTGGAATCGACTCGCCATGCTGGTATTGTGCGTTCAGCTTGAACGGCTTGATGTGGGCCCAGCGACTGAAATCCAGAAACACGTTGGTCTGAATCGCGTCATCGGAGCGACCGGTACCAGTCGCTCCGCCGTCCGTCCCCGCGTTGTACACGCCCGCTGCATCGCCACCGAAAATGGAAAACCGGTCAGCCGCCCCCGCCACCTGGTAGTAGGTGGACCAGCTCTTGCCGTACTTGACGAACAGGTTCTTCGATTCCAGCGCCAGGTTGTGAAGCCTGGGGTTCAGGTTCCCGCCACTGTCGGTTTGTGCTTTGGAGGTGACGGTGTCCAGCATGCTGATACCGTATTCGAGGCGTCCGAAAACACTCCACCCCTGGCTGGCCTGCCAACTTCCGCTTGCCCCGATCCGGGAGGCGCCATCGGCCAGCTTGCGGTCGCTGGAACCCGTTTCGATGTCATACAGGTTGATGGTGTGAAGCCGCGCACTGCCGTACAGGTCGCCATCCCACGTACCGGCTTCCTGCTTCTCCCCCAGCTCCATTTCTTCAACGCGCTTGGCATCGGGGTCCTCGTTGGTGTCGACATCGCCCTGAACCGAGGCCGGCATCGGCTGAACACGGTTATCCTCGGTTTGTGCTTCCTCACTGCTGCCGCCTGTCGGCTGGGTGTCGCTGCCGGCATTCCCCTGCTCCTGGGCGACCGCAGGAAGGGTGCCCACAGTCAGCAGGAACGCGAACAGGCAGGCGAGCCGCCGCATCAGCCCGTGCGACGTAAACGGACCGCCCCGGTGCTTGAGTTAAGCGAACGGTTCATCGTTGTTCCAGTTGCAGGCTTCCAGCCCCTGAAAGCGGCCCACCGGAATACGGTGGGCCGCAGCTGGTTTTGCTCCCGCTATTCGCTGGAACTGTTATCACGCATGGCGCTCTTGAGTTTCTCGATATCCGCCTCGGAAAGCTGCGGGCGGTCGATCTTGATCGTCAATTTATCGAGCCCGGCAGTCAACGGGAACGGCGGGGTGTAATCGGCATCGTTCACGCCGGTCAGGGTATCCGAGCCGATGTCGAATGCCTCGTCCCATTGCAGGATCATGGGAAGGGTCTTCTCCATCTTCTTGCTGTCCACGACCTTGCCGTCTACCTTGAGCGTACCGGTGCCGGAACGGCCCAGGCCGCTCATGTTGTTGAAGGCCAGCGTACCGGCTCCCAGGCCGTCATAGACGAAGTCGAACTCGACGCTGTGTTTGCCCGGCGTCAATGCTTCCTCGCCGGCCCACCGGATGCGTTCCAGGTTGACCAGGTTCCAGAGGAACACCGGCTTGCCCTGCAACAGGTAGAATCCGTAGCCCGCGAAACGTCCGCCGGAAGCCAGGATCATGCCTTCGGCGCCACCTTCGGGCACATCGATTTCGGCCGTGATGGTGTAGGAGGCGTTGAGCAGCGACGGGGAGTCGCCCTGCGGCAGTCCCGTCATCGGCATGGTGTACACGAACTCATTGCGGCCGGCGGTGATGTTCGGGCGGGGTTGCGCCAGGCGAGTCGCCACGGATGCGTCCATCGGGAAGACCTGGTACTTTTCAGCCTCTTCGATAAACAGTTTTTTCAGTTCCTTGACCTTGCCAGGGTGCTGTTCCGCGATGTTCTGCGACTGGCTGAAATCCGTGGTCAGGTCGTAGAGTTCCAGCACCTGATCGTGCAGCGGGTCGGCCTTCGCGGCGCCGTAGGCATCCCAGGGGGCGCGGTCGACCTTGGTGGCCAGCAGCCAGCCGTCGTGGTAGAGGGCCCATTGCCCCATCATTTCGAAGTACTGTGTCTTGTGCCGCGAAGGCGCATCGGCGTTTTCGGCGTCAAAGGTATAGGCGAAACTCGTGCCCTCCATCGGTACCTGCTCGATTCCGTCGACCTTATCCGGCTCCGGTATGCCGGACACCTCGAGAATCGTGGGCACCACGTCGATCACATGCATGAACTGCTCACGCAAGCCACCCTTGTCGGCAATCCCGGCCGGCCAGGACACCGCCATGTTCTGGCGCACGCCACCCAGCCGCGAGGCATTCTGTTTGAACCAGGTAAATGGCGTGTCGAAGGCCCAGGACCAGCCGGCCGACATGTGGTTATAAGTCTGCTCGGTGCCCCAGTCGTCGTACCACTTCAACTGGGTTTCTGCCGGCATCATGTTGATTCCGTTGAAAAATGCGACCTCGTTTGGCGTGCCAAGCGGACCGCCCTCGGCGCTGGTGCCGTTATCGCCGTTAATGTAGATGACGAGCGTGTCTTCCAGTTTGCCCATGTCGTCGATGGCCTGGATAACACGGCCGATCTCGTAGTCGTTGTATGCCGCATAGGCCGCAAAAATCTCGACCTGGCGGATGAAGAGTTTCTGCTCGTCCGCGCTTAGCTCATCCCAGGGCTTCAACACGTCTTTCGGCCAGGGTTCCAACTGCGTATCGGCGGGAATCACCCCCAGGCGTTTCTGGTTTTCGAAGATCCGCTCACGTAGTTTTTCGTATCCGTCATCGAACAGGTTCATCGCGCGGATCTTCTCCACCCATTCCTTGGTCGGGTGGTGCGGGGCGTGCGTGGCGCCCGGCGCGTACTTGACGAAGAATTTCTTCGAGGGATCGATCTGGTTGAGTTCCCGGAGGTGGCGGATTGCGTCATCGGCCATGCCCGTGATGAGGTTCCAGTTCTCCTGCCCTTTGAAGGGGTAAATCTGCGTCGTGTTGCGAAACAGGTTCGGCTCCCACTGGTTGGCATCACCACCGACGAAGCCGTAGAAATACTCGAAACCCAGGCCGGTCGGCCAACGGTCAAACGGCCCCGCCTGGCTGGCCGTGTAGCTCGGCGTGTTGTGGTCTTTGCCGAACCAGGAGGTCGCGTAACCGTTGTCGAGCAGAATGCGGCCGATCGTGGCCTTGCTTTGCGGTATCAGGCTGTTGTAGCCGGGGTAGCCCGTCGCCTGCTCCGAAATCACGCCGAATCCCACCGAGTGGTGATTGCGGCCAGTGATCAATGCCGCGCGGGTTGGGGAACATAACGCGGTGGAGTGAATGTTGTTGTAGCGCAGGCCGTTGTTCGCGACCCGGTCCATGGCCGGCGTCGGAATCACACCGCCAAAGGTGCTTGGAACACCGAAACCGGCGTCGTCGGTAAGGATCAACAGGATGTTCGGCGCGTCTTCGGGCGGCACAACTGTTGGCGGCCAGAAAGTCTGGGAACTAAGGGCGTCATGCTCGATTTTTCCACCAAACTCCGGTTCAGGCGCGGGTAATTGCTGTCCGCTGATGGTGGTCGTGCTACCTGGCGCACCGGACTTCCCGGTTGTTTCCACGGCCCACACGCTGCCCACGGCCAGCACGACCGCCAGCGCCGTGAACGTAATCCACCGTATTCGCTTCATATTCATGTATCTCTCCTTGGCTATTGATATTCAGGTCTTGCTGCCGCCCACTGTGACAGACGTGTCTGTTCGAACCACGCCTTTGGGGGCCAGATATCAGAATACGCGGCGACCCGGCTCCAGATTTAGCTTTTCACGCCAGTTATCTTACGAATGGATTTCGTCTTCTGACTCGCCGGGAGAACCACCAGGTTTTCCCGGGGCAGCATGCGCCGCAACGGTCCGGCACATAGGCTGGGACAATTGATGCCAGTTAGAACTTTAGAGTATGATTGAAAAAGAATTATCTTTTTGCGCCAATTTTTTGCCGGCAAGTTCAGAAACCACTGAGAAAACCGTACCGGGATGCACAGACGCTCAAGCCCAGATACCACTGTATTTTGCGAGGTCGGCGACAGCTCCGTTCGTGTTGGTCCGATGGTCAACATCGCGTCTACGCTTTCCGAACTTGGCCAGAATCCTGACGAAGTTTTCGATCGGGTTGGGCTGAACGTCGGCATGTATTCCGATCCCGATCAACGGGTCACTTACCTGCGCTCCGGTCGCCTGTTCGCAGAGGCCGCATCGGCCACCGGCTGTGACTACTTCGGGCTGCTTGCAGGCCAGGCCAGCAGGCCGTCACACCTGGGCATCGTGGGGTTCCTGGTACGAACCGCGGAAACCGTTGGAGACGCGCTGGAGAGTTTTGTGGAATACCTGGACCTGCACGACAAGGGCGGCACGCTCGATCTGAGTAAGGAAGGCGAATACTGCCAGCTGAGTTTTCACGTGCACCAGATGGGGGTACAGGGCATCGACCAGGCCTATGACTTCAGCGCAGCCATTATGCAAAGAATCATGCAAAGCCTGTGCGGGGAGAACTGGACAGCGACGGAGGTTTTGTTGCCCAGGAAAAAACCGGCTGATGAAGTTCCGTACCGCCGCCTTTTCCAGTCCATCATCATCTACGATGCAGACGTCTGTGCGCTGTCCTTTCCCTGCAGCCAACTGGATCGAACAAGTTCCACGGCCGACTCCCTGTTGTTCCGTCACCTCCAGCACGAGGCGAAATTACTGCACCGGGCCTATGAAAAGAGAATCACGGATTTCTTGCCCACGGTGTTGAGACACGGTTTGTTGACGGAGAGCTTTTCCGCACAGGAAATATCCCAGAAACTTGGCCTCTCGGAGCGCACTTTGCACAGGCAACTCAAAGTAGCCGGCACGAGTTTTCGGACTGAACTCGACAAAGAACGTATGGCCGTCGCCATGCAATTACTTGAGGCGACCAGCCTGGCCGTTTGCGATATCGCGCAGTCTCTAGGCTACTCCAACTCCAGCAGTTTCAACCGCGCTTTTCGCCGTTGGGCCGAGTTCAGTCCATCCGAGTGGAGGAAGCGCAACAGGCCACTTGGCATGAAGCGCCGCCGATCCAATGGTGGAAATAGCACCTTGTCCGGTCTCTAACCCAATCAAGCTGAATTCATGAACCGACCCGGGTCGGTTCAACCCAGCCCCTTATTTTCCGGACGTTGCCGTCGCTTCGTGAGCTTCTTCGAGGCGCTTGCGCAGTAACCTGGCCCAGTCAGCGAGCGTTCGGTCGAGTTCAGCCTGGTTGGTGCCGCGATTCGCAACGTGTGAGAACGAGTTGTTGCCAATTTCTTCCGCGTCGATGACCTCGGCGAATTTCTGGCTGGTAACCGAGTCGTACAACTCCATGTACAGGGTCATGGACCCGGTCGACCGAACGATCGTGCGGCTCATGGTCATATTGGCGATTTCCGGCGCCGTTATCTGCAGGTTGATAATGGCCGGCCGCAGGATCATGACGTCTTGCGCTGTTTCGTCAACCACCTTGTAACCACCTTTTTCCAGTTCCTTGGTAAAGACACGCTTGAATTCCGAAGCAACCTTGTCCTTGATCTTCTGCATATCGTCGTCGGTCAGGCGGTTTGCGAGCCCCATTTGTTCCCTGTTGTAGTCGCGCTGGTAGTTCTTTTCGAACGCCACGTAAACGTCGACCAGCTTGATACGCTGGTAAGCGGAAAGCGATGCCCCGGGTAGCGTATAAACCGCGCCCAGCTCGTCCTGGTGCTTGAGATGAAGACCGTCTTTGGTGGTCTCAGGCAACGATTCCTTTGCCGCGGCGTTCACCGTGATAAGACTCAACAGAAGCCCTATGCATATTTTTTTCAACAACAGATTGGACATGATGTACTCCTCTATACCTGTTTGAGACTGAGACCCGAGCCTTCAGTCAGCGGTGGGTTGCTTGCAAAGTTCTTTCACCTGACTCAACGACTCTCACAGCCAGCTGGATGGCCTTTCGGGCAGCCTAGCACTTCGACTGCTGTCGAATTTTGCATTTTCTGCCACTTGTTTTACGTAGGGCGTACTTGGCGGACGTGACCCCGGGCTTAACGGGCATACCCTGTCTGGGCTGGGCAGTCTATTTTTTCCCCTTCTGGGGGCGCCGCTTACCGCCACCCTTACCCCCCGGTTGCTCACTCTTTCGGTAGGGCCCCTTGCTGTCGCCTGGTGATTGCCCTGGAACGCTTGGATTTCGTTTGGTCATGACGTGGCCTCCGCTTCATTGTCAGCCCCACTCTAGCGCCAAAGCAGACAGATAAATAGCCGCATGCCGGGCACAAGGAAGATAAACTCCTCTGAACCCGGAATTATTCTTGAGATCGTGGACCCATGAAAAAAATAATTCTTCTTGTCGTAACCGTGATCCTTGTATATGGATATATTCAGGATCAGGGCATTCTCTCCCCTGGATCATCACCAACAGCTGTTTCCAACAGCGCCATAGAACAAGCGTACGAAAAGCAGCAGAGTGATGTTCAGGTCAAGGGAGAAGGCACGGTCATCAAGCTGCTGCGCGACGACCTTGAAGGATCAAGACACCAGAAGTTCATCCTGAAACTCAATTCAGGCCACACGCTGTTGGTGAGCCATAACATCGACCTGGCTCCAAGGATCGACCATTTGAAAACCGGGGACACGGTGGTGTTCTTTGGAGAGTACGAGTGGAACGACAAAGGTGGCGTCGTTCATTGGA
>JAZBOH010000058.1:0-15882 GCA_036351055.1 Lysobacterales bacterium | reverse complement strand
TGGTGCCGGCACGGTGACTCGAACACCGGACCTACGCATTACGAATGCGTTGCTCTACCAGCTGAGCTATGCCGGCACTTTGAGAGGGGCGACAGTATATTCAAAACGCCCAGTTTGCACAATAGCCCGCTGATTTCTTACCTGTTCGAGGGGATTTTTACCACAGGAAAACGATCTGTCCGCCGCTACCACGCCTTGTCTTGACGAGTCAGGATGAGTACTCCTGAAACTCAAACAATCAACGGGCAGGCAAACGGCGATGCGCCTAATTCATCGACCCGGGCACGGCGGTTTTTCATTAATTGAGCTCACGGTCGCCGTGGCGATCTTCTCAACGGGCATTGGCAGCTTTTCATTGCTGTTGCTGCTCGCGCTCCAGGGGACAGTTGAGTCGCGCCTGCATTCCATCGCCGTCAGCCAGGTTCGTTGCCTGACAGAATCGGTAGAACTGCTGCCAACAGTTGCCGGCGACTTCCCCCGGACGTCTTCCCCTCAGGCGTGCCTGGCCGGGAGCGTTTGCACCCCGGTGCCAATGGCCGCCGCAACGCTTCAGCGATGGCAAGTGCAATTGGCGCGGGAAATACCTGGCGGCCGTGGCACCTTATGCCGGGACTCGACACCGTTCGATGGAAGTGTACGCGACGCTCGCTGCGACGGCGCGGGACACGGGGTCGTCAAGGTGTTCTGGTTGGAGCCGGGGGCTAACGGGCAGGAAGCCGGGGACCGGCGTGTCGTCGCCCGCTTGCCCCTGTTGTGAAACAGCTGCCAATGACACGGCGGAACTGCGGTATCACGCTGATCGAACTCCTGGTCGCCCTGCTGTTGACCGCCTTTCTCCTGCTTGGCCTGGTGCAACTGGTCACGGCCGCGGGAACAGCCATGCGCCTGCAGGACAACCAGGCCCAGCTCCAGGACCAGGCCCGGTTCGCCATGCATCTGCTGGCCGATGCCGTCGGGCAGGCCGCCTACTCGCCTGAACCGTGGAACCCCGACTTCGAAATCGAGGGCATCGCCGCGCAAACCATGGATTCTGTTTCAGCTAACAGCGATCGCCTGGTGGTCAGAAGCTGGTCGGACCTCAATTGCTTTGACAACAGGAACCCTGACACTCAAAGCGGTAAACCGCGCTTCTACATCAGGGAATCCACTTTTGAGCTCAATGGCAGCGGAAACCTGGCGCGCGGCTGCCGTTACGGACCTTCCCTGGCCGAACTGGTCACCCAGGTCAGGCGCCAGGGCATCGTGCCGGGTGTCGAATCATTCCAGCTGCTCTTTGGAGACGACCAGGACCAGGACGGCAACGTGGACCGCTGGGTCCGCGCCGGCCACTGGTCGAACGAACGGCGGGTACTGGGCGTCCGGGCCGGGTTGTTACTGGCGGGGCCCGGTGCTGTCGTGGAAACAGGCACCCGGGTACATGACATCCTGGACGTGCGAATATCCTCCAGGGCAGACGGAAAATTGCGCCAGGCCATCGAACTGACACTGGCTTTGAGGAGCAGGCGCAGGTGAACTGCAGGGGCATGGCGTTGCTTACCGGGCTGCTTCTGCTGGCCGCGGTGAGCCTGCTGGCCATCACGGCCGCCGGAACCATGACCTTGCAACAACACCAGTCCGCCAATTTTGCGGACAAGACCCGGGCCCGGTCAAAAGCCCTGCTCGCCGAGTCATTCGCCCGGGCCTGGCTTTATAGCCGGGCGGACAGCGAAAGAGCGTCCTCGTGCACTGCAAACTGCCTTTTGCCGCCCGGTATTTACCATGATGAAGACATCCCGGACAACCCCGAGTTCAAGAGCATGGCCTGGTGGCGCGACCACGGCGTGCCCGCTGGCGGGAGTCCCGGGTCCGGGCCGGTGACGGGTTATGTAGGCGAGAAACCGATGGAGTCCCTGTGGGTCATGGAGGAGCTCCATTTTGAACCGGTGGATGATGACAGCGGGGAAACCGGCTACTCGGGTGTGGGCTACTACCGTATTTTCAGCCGAGGCAGCGGCAACGGTCCGGCCAGTGTCGTAACCTGCGAGGCCATCGTGGCCCGGCCCTGGGGCGGTGAATTCAGAACCGTGGAATTTCCACCCCAGGCACCCTTGTCCCGGTTTTGCAGCCAGTTCAGCGATGCCGGCGCATGTGGCACGCTGGCCTGGCGGATGCGGAGATAGCTGTGCCGAAACCAGGCATGGTCACAGGCAGAAGCATGGGCATGGACGGGCTGACGCTGGTTGAAATCGTCGTTGTTGTTGCGATCGCGGCCATCCTGCTGGCCCTGGCTGTCCCTTCCTACCAGGGCTACCTGCAACGCGGCCACCGGGCGGACGCCATACGTGGCCTGATGGAGGTGGCAAGCTGCCAGGAGCGGGTACGCTCGGAACGCGGATTCTACGACACCGGCCGTTGTATCGGCCGTTCGGGAACCGCTTTCTACCGGCTCAGGATCGAACCCGTCGCACAGGCACAGTCGCTCGTCTACAAGGTCATCGCCAGCCCGATAAAACAGGACCGCAACGACTACTGTGGCGAACTGAGTCTGGACCAGGCGGGCGTGCGGGGAATAAGCGGCGATGCGGACCAGCTGGTGGCCTGCTGGGGCGGCAGGTGATTCAGTTTTTCAGCGAAACCCGTAACTCCTTTGGCAAGGCGAATTCCATGGTTTCAGGCCTGCCGGACAGCTCCTGCACGACATCACCGCCGGCCTGCCGGAGCCGTTCGATCACGCCCTGGACCAGGCTCTCGGGGGCGGATGCACCAGCCGTGACACCAACCGCCGAGATATCCGACATCCATTCATCCCGGATATCGGCGGCGCCGTCTACCAGGAAGGCTCTGATTCCCTGCTTTTCCGCCAATTCCCGGAGACGGTTCGAATTGGAACTGTTTACGGAACCAACCACCAATACCAGGTCAACCCGCTTGGCCAGGTCTTTGACTGCATCCTGGCGGTTCTGGGTGGCGTAACAGATGTCATCGTGCTTGGGGCCGCTGATGTTGGGGAACCGCCGCCTGAGCGCCTTGATCACGGCTTGGGTATCGTCTACCGACAGGGTCGTCTGGGTGACGAAAGACAGGTTTTCCGGGTTGTTGACTTCAAGTTGCTCGACATCGGCAGGCGCTTCGACCAGGAATATCCCATTACCCGTGGCCTCGTTGGGCAGCCACTGACCAAGCGTGCCCTCAACTTCCGGATGCCCGGCGTGGCCGATCAGGACGACGTCCCGACCTGCCTTGCAGTGCCTGGACACTTCCATGTGGACTTTGGTCACCAGCGGGCAGGTTGCATCAAATACCTGTAAGCCGCGTTCGCCACCGGCCGAACGCACTGCCTTGGAAACCCCGTGGGCACTGAAGATCACGGTCGCGCCGTCCGGCACCTGGTGGAGCTCCTCGACAAAAACCGCGCCCGCCTTGCTCAGGCGGTCCACCACGAAACGATTGTGCACAACCTCGTGGCGTACGTAGATGGGCGCGCCAAACAATTCCAGTGCACGCTCAACGATCTCAATTGCACGGTCCACACCAGCACAGAATCCGCGGGGATTGGCGAGCAGAATTTCCATCAGGCCTTATTGTCCTTTCGAATGCCCAGGAGGAATGCATCCAGCAATAACAGGATCACACCGCAGGTGATGGCTGAATCCGCCACATTGAAAGCCGGGTAATGCCAACCGCCAAAATGAACATCGATAAAGTCCACCACGTAACCCAGGCGGATCCGGTCGACGACGTTTCCGATCGCGCCACCAAGAACCAGGCCCAGGCCGAGGCCCGTGATCCACTCCTTGCGCGGAAGGCGAATCAGCCATACCAGCAGAACCAGGCTGACGGCGACCGCCAGGATGACAAAAAACCAGCGCTGCCATCCACCTGCATCGGCAAGGAAACTGAAAGCCGCGCCGTAGTTATGCGCCAGAGTCATGTTCAGCCAGGACAAAACTTCCCTGGGCCGATAGAGCTCCAGCGAATGGCTCGCCAGCTGTTTACTATGCCAGTCCAGCACGATGACGACGGCGCTGACCAGCAGCCATGTCCAGGCAAGCGGCGGAAAGGCAAATGGGCTGGACGGCTGTCCCGTGTCCTGTTTTTTTTGCTCTTCTGTGTTCATGTCATGCGTCGTTTTTCACCCGGCCCATCGACGTTTTCAACACAGCGGCCGCACAGCTCCGGGTGCTCCGGCTTGCTGCCCACGTCCTCGCGCCGTTGCCAGCACCGCACGCATTTTTGTGCCTCGCTCTTGCGTACCCAGACCTTGAAATCGGCACCCACAAACGCATCAGCCGGCGCCACCGCATCCGCTCCGGCAATGTCTGCATCCGACACGATCAACAGGAAGCGTAATTCGTCGCCAAACGCCTCGAGCAATTCTCGCGCCTGCTCATTGAGCGGCTGCACCGTCACTTCCGCATCCAGCGACCCGCGGATTTCCTTGCTAGCGCGGCGTGGCTCGATAGCTTCCTTGACGGTATCGACCAGGCCGTTGGCCCGCGCCCAGAACTCGCCGTCGAACCGTTCGTCCGCGGCGCCTGCCGGGCCTTCGTACCAGGTCTCCATGAACACGCTGGATTCACGCTCGCCAGGCAGGAGCTTCCAGATTTCCTCGGCAGTGAAGCTCAGGATCGGGGCGATCCAGCGCACCATTTCTTCCAGCACGTGGTACATGGCTGTTTGCGCCGACCTGCGGATGCCGCTGTCGCGGCCCGCGGTGTAAAGCCGGTCCTTCAAGATATCGAGGTAAAACGCACCCATCTCGAAGGCGCAGAAATGGTGAACCTTCTGGTAGACCTGCACGAACTGGTAGCGGTCGTACGCCCGCTTGATTTCCTCCTGGATTTCGGCGGCCCGGTTGACGGCCCAGCGGTCCAGCGGCAGCATGGCCGAAGGCTCGAGCAGGTCATCGGCTGTGAAGCCGTCCAGGTTACCCAGCAGGAAGCGCGCCGTGTTCCGGATGCGGCGGTAGGAATCCGCCACGCGCTTCAGAATCTCGTCCGAAACGCTCATCTCATTGCGGTAATCGGCCGCTGCCACCCACAGGCGCATGACATCGGCCCCGAGGGTATTCATCACCTTAATCGGCGAAACCACGTTACCCTGCGATTTCGACATCTTTTTGCCTTCGGCGTCGACCACGAAACCGTGCGTCAGCACTTCTTTGTAAGGCGCCGTGCCGTGCATGGCCACGGAGGACAGCAGCGATGACTGAAACCAACCGCGATGCTGGTCGGAGCCTTCCAGGTACAGCGCCGCCGGGCGTTCCAGGTCGTCCCGCTCGTCGAGTACGCAGCGGTGCGTGACACCGGAGTCAAACCAGACGTCCAGGATATCGCTGACTTTCTCCCAGTTGTCCGGGTCGACACCCAACTGGTCGTAAATATCGTCGGAGTACCAGCAATCCACGCCCTGCTCTTCGACGATGTCCGCGACGCGCTCCATCAAGGCGACCGTCTCGGGATGGATGTCCTTGCTAACCGGGTTTACGAACAAGGGAATCGGCACACCCCAGGTGCGCTGGCGCGAAATACACCAGTCCGGCCGGTTCTCCACCATGCCGCGGATCCGTTCTTCACCCCAGCCCGGGATCCAGCTGACCTCGCCGATCGCGGCGAGCGATTGCTCGCGCAAGCCGGCCTTGTTCATGCTGATAAACCACTGCGGCGTCACCCGGAACGCGGTCGGCGTTTTGTGCCGCCAGCAATGCGGGTAGCTGTGCCTGAAGGGCTCGCTGAACAGCAGCGTGCCGTTTTCCTGCATTACTTCCAGTACGCTGTCGTTGGCGGCCCAGACAAACTCACCGGCAAATCTTTCCACGTTTTCCAGGTAACGACCGTCGGCGCCCACCGGGTTGTTCACGGGAAGGCCGTATTCACGGCCCACCAGGAAATCTTCTTCACCGTGGCCCGGCGCTGTATGAACCGCACCGGTCCCGGCCTCGGTGGTGACGTGATCACCCAGGATCACCGGCACTGCCTTGTCGTAGAACGGATGGCTCAGTTGCAGGTGCTCCAGTTTACTGCCGTTCACACAGCCCAACTCCCGGACGCCTGCCATACCGATGCGGGCAGTGACGGTTTCCGCCAGGTATCGGGCCAGGACCATGTTCGTCGCCCTGCCGTTGACTTCCCCAGCCACCAGTACGTATTCAAGTTCGGCGTGCAGGCAAACTGCTTCGTTGGCCGGCAGCGTCCAGGGCGTGGTGGTCCAGATCGGAATGCCCGTCAGGCCAGCCTCGGCCGCAACGTCAAAGGCGGCGAACAGGGCGTCGGGGTCGGCGGCGGCAAACATCACGTCGATGGCAGGAGACGTCTTGTCCTGGTATTCGATTTCCGCCTCGGCCAGGGCCGATCCGCAGTCGAAACACCAGTTGACCGGCTTGGAGCCCTGTTCCAGGTGGCCGCCCTCGATAATGGCTGAAAGCGCACGGATCATGTCCGCTTCGTAAAGGAAACTCTTGGTCGTGTAAGGGTTGTACCAGTCGCCCAGCACGCCCATTCGGCGAAAGCCGTTGCGTTGCAGGTCGATTTGCCGCTCGGCATATTCCCGGCATTTCTGGCGAAACGTGGCCGCGTCGACCTTGCGCCCCACCTTGCCAACCTTCTTTTCGACCTGTAGTTCGATCGGCAGTCCATGGCAATCCCAGCCCGGCACATAGGGGGATCGGAAACCGGACAGCAGCCTGGATTTCACGACCATGTCTTTGAGGATCTTGTTGACCGCATGCCCCATGTGGATGTCGCCGTTGGCATATGGCGGTCCATCGTGAAGAATCCACGTCGGCCGGCCGGCCGTTTTCTGCTGGATCTTCTGGTACAGCCCCTCTCCTTCCCACGCCTCCAGCATCCCGGGTTCGCGGTTGGCCAGGTTGGCCTTCATCGCGAACTCTGTTCGCGGCAAGTTGATCGTCTCTTTATAGTCCATTACTGCCCTTTACCTGTCCGGCCGCCAGTTGATTCAGGTCGGCCTGTCCACGGCGGCCAGGATTTCACGGGCCGCCTTGTCGTCTTTTTTCATCTGTTCGACCAGCGTATCGAGGTGGTCGAAATGCAGTTCATCCCTTAACTTTGCCACAAATTGCACGTCGAGGCGCTGTCCGTAAATGTCTTCGTCAAAATCGAAAAAATGCACCTCGAGCAACGGTTCCCCGCCACCCACGGCAGGACGCCGGCCGAGGTTGGACACGCTGGGCAACCAGGGCCCGCCATTGATCCGGGCCCAGGTCGCCATCACCCCGGTGAGCGGACTGGGTTCGGAACGGATGCGCAGGTTGGCGGTTGGATAGCCCAGTTTCCTGCCCAGCGCCTGTCCGTGCACCACGTGCCCGCCCATCCGGAACGGACGCCCCAGGCATTCGGCTGCTGCCTCGAAATCGCCTGCGCTGAGCCGTTTCCTGACATCACTGCTGGAGATCCTTTCACCGTTCAGGCTGACCGGCGGCACGATAACCACGCGGAAGCCGAACTCCTGGCCTAGGGCTTGCAACATCCTGACGTTGCCTTCCTTGCCCCGTCCAAAATGGAAATCATGGCCGACCACGACCGCTTTTGCGTTAAGGCCTTCGACCAGGACCCGGGACACAAAATCCTTCGCGGACAAGCTGGCGAACTCGTCGTCAAAGCGCATCATCCAGGTCAGGCCAACACCCAGCGAACGCAAGATCATCAGCTTGCGATAGACCGTGTTGAGCCTGGCCGGTGCTTTTTCGGGTGTGAAAAATGCCGCCGGCAGGGGCTCGAACGTCACCACCGCGACCTGCTCGCCGCCTGTGGCCAAGGCGCGGCATTTTCCAATCAGTTCCAGGTGCCCCAGGTGCAGGCCGTCGAAGTTTCCGACGGTGACAATGGAACCACCGGGAGCATAAGTCCCGTGGTTCTGTCCCGGCCTGTTTCTGATTAACTGCATGGCTTGCTTCGAATACCGCAAAAAGCATATGAGTATACCAGCCTGCCGGGGAAAACCGGACCAAAAACCACCAAAAATAATGAAGCCGCTGACGTCAGGCCGAACCCTTTTCCAGGTGGTGGCGGCGCAAGCCGCCGGCATACAGCGCCACGGTATAGACCACGACACCAAGGCCGATAAGCAGGCACAGGCGGCTTGCCCGCAGAACGGCGGGCGCCTGGATCCAGCCGGCCAGGTCACCGTACCGCCACCACAAGGCGGCCAGCATGGCGGTGCATGACACAAGCACCGCCAGCGTTACCCGGCCCCAGCCCGGTTCAGGTTGATAGGCACCGTGCTTGCGCAGCATCCGGTACAGCAGGCCGGCGTTGATGTAGGCTGCCGCCGAGCTGGCCAGAGCCAGGCCGGTATGGGGTCCCTTGAGACCCATCGCCAGGAACGTGCCAACAAAAATAAAGTTCAGGGCCATGTTGGAGACCATCGCGGTGATCGCGATTTTGACCGGGGTCTTGGTGTCCTGGCGGGCGTAGAAACCCGGCGCCAGGACTTTTACCGCGATAAAAGCCGGCAGCCCCGCCGCATACGCCGCCAGGCTCATGGCGGACATCTCGACGTCGCTGACCAGGAAGGCCTCGTACTGGAACAGCGTGATCAGGATCGGCTTGGCCAGAACCGCAAGCCCCAGGGCCGCCGGCAATGTAATGATCACCGCCAGGCGCAGGGACCAGTCCAGCGTATGAGAGAACGCCTGCGGATTCTTACTCGCAAATTTTCGCGACAGGTTGGGCAGGATCACCGTGGACAGGGCGACGCCGAACACGCCCAAGGGAAACTCCAGTAAGCGGTCGGAATAATACAGCCAGGAAACGCTGCCGCTGACCAGGAAAGTGGCGATCACGATATCCAGCAGGAGGTTGATCTGGGCCACCGAGGAACCGATCAGGGTTGGAATCATCAGCCTGAGTACCTTTCTCATACCCGGGTGCCGCCAACCCCAGCGTGGTCGCGGCAATAAACCCAGGCGAACCAGGGCGGGGATCTGCACCAGCAGTTGTGCAAAACCCGCCACCAATACGCCCCATGCCAGGGCTTTCACCGGTACGTCCATGCGCACCGATAGCAGCACGGCCGCCAGAATCAGGGAGACATTCAGCAAGGCCGGCGTCAGTGCCGGCACCAGGAAACGGTCAAAGGTGTTCAGAATACCGCCGGCCAGCGCCGTCAAGGAAATGAGCAGGATGTAGGGGAACGTGATGCGCAGCATATCGGTCGCAAGCCCGAACTCGGGCCTGCCGTCGATTAGCCAGCCGGGTGCAAATACCGCCAGGATCAGGGGGGCGGCCAACACCCCTATGGCCGTAACGACCAACAGGATGGCGAACAACGTGCCCGATACGTGATCGATCAGGTCCCTCAGCGCTTCGCGGTCACCGGTGGCGCGAACCTCGGAGAGTACCGGGACGAAGGCCAGCGAAAAAGAGCCCTCGGCAAACAACCGGCGCATGAAATTCGGAATCTTGAACGCCAGGAAAAAGGCGTCCGTCTCGCCGCTGGCGCCAAAGTAGCGGGCAAACACCATGTCCCGGAGAAAACCAAGGACGCGGGAGGTGATGGTCGCAGTACCGACCTTGGCGGTGGATTTCAGAAGCTGCAAGGAATCTTCCCTGATTGTTGACGGAGGCCTTGAAAAGTACGAGAATAGGCGGCTGATTTTCGGGTTTTAATTATTTTTGGAGACATACCTTGGCTAACAGTTTATCAGCTCGTAAACGGGCACGGCAGGCAGAACGTAACCGGCGCCACAACGCCAGCCAGCGGTCGCACGTCCGCACGTCCATCAAGAACGTATTGCGAGCGATCGAAAAAGGCGATAAAGCCGCTGCAGAAGCCGCCTACAAGGCAGCTGTTCCTGCGATTGACCGATCCGTAAGCAAGGGCATCATGCCCCTGAACAAGGCGGCAAGGCATAAATCACGCCTCAACCGTCATATTCGCGCCATGTAATCTCTTTCCCATGCCGGCCATGCTGGCAGAAGAAAGTGGAAAAGCTCCGCCAAAAGCGGGGCTTTTTTATTGCATGATTTCCGGCTCCGGCTCCTGCGCGGTGGCCTCTTCGTCTTCGATCAACTCGAGTTTCGCTGATACCTGCTGCATCAACTCGTCCGTCCCGGCCTTGGTGACAGAAGAAATCAACAGCCAGGGCGCCTGCCAGCCAAGTTCCGAAACGGCTTGTTCGGCGCGGGCCCGTGCTTCCTGCTCCGGCATCAAGTCCGCCTTGGTGAACACCAGCCAGCGCGGTTTTTCCATCAGCCCGGCATCGAACTTCCGCATTTCCTCTTCGAGCTTTCTCACCTGCGAAACCGGGTCAACGTCCAATGCAAGCGGTGCCAGGTCTACCAGGTGCAACAACAGGCGTGTGCGCTGCAAGTGCTTGAGGAACTGGATGCCCAGCCCGGTACCCTCTGCGGCGCCCTCGATCAGGCCGGGAATGTCAGCAATCACGAAGCTGCGTTCCACGTCGATCCTGACCACACCCAGGTTCGGGTAAAGGGTGGTAAACGGGTAGTCGGCGACTTTGGGCCGCGCCGCCGAAACGGCTGTAATCAAGGTGGATTTGCCCGCGTTGGGAAAACCGAGCAACCCGACATCTGCCAGCACTTTCAACTCGAGCTGCAGCTGCCGTGTCTCGCCGGGCGAGCCCGGCACGGTTCTGCGCGGCGCCCTGTTGGTCGAACTTTTGAAATGCACATTGCCGAGACCACCCCTTCCGCCCCTGGCCACCAGCAGTCGCTGGCCTTGCTCGGTCACTTCACCAAAGGTTTCACCCGTTTCCTCATCCTTCACGATCGTGCCCAACGGCACGCGGATGACGATGTCTTCTCCGCTCCGGCCCGTCATGTTGCGATGCGAACCGCCCTGCCCGTTCTGCGCCTTGTATTTCCGCTTGTGGCGGAAGTCGACCAGGGTATTGAGACCGGATTCTCCTTCCAGGAACACGCTGCCCCCGCGCCCGCCGTCCCCGCCGTCAGGCCCGCCAAACGGAACGTATTTCTCGCGCCGGAACGAGGCGGAACCGTTACCACCGCTACCGGCGGCTACGAAAATACTGGCTTCGTCTACGAATTTCATGCGCGTATCTTACCCTGTAAGAAAATGGGGCCGAATACATTTTTCCCGAATTCAGGGGTTCGGGCACTCAAATTGCCTGGAAAAATGTATCCGGCCCCATTTTCTCAGCCGATATCAACGCCTCGGCGTATTTGATCCCGCTCCATGGACTCGAACAGGGCGGTGAAGTTGCCCTCACCAAAACCTTCGTCCTTCTTGCGCTGGATAAATTCGAAAAAGACCGGCCCGACCATGGTCTGGGAGAAGATCTGCAGTAGCAGGCGCGGATCGCCGTCTTGGGTGGAACCATCGAGCAGGATACCGCGCGAACGCAACTCGTCCACCGGCTCACCATGGCCGGGTAAACGTTCTTCCAGCATTTCATAGTACGTGTCTGGCGGTGCGGTCATGAAAGGAACGCCTTTCTCTTTCAGGCGGTCCCAGCAAGCGAGCAGGTCATCACAGATCAGGGCAATGTGCTGGATGCCCTCACCGTTGTACTGCATCAGGAACTCCTCGATCTGGCCGGCCCCCTTGGAAGCCTCCTCGTTCAGCGGGATGCGGATCTTACCGTCAGGTGCGGTCATGGCCTTGGACAACAGGCCGGTGTACTCACCCTTGATGTCGAAATAGCGGATCTCACGGAAGTTGAACAGGCGCTCGTAAAAACCGGCCCAGAAATCCATCCGACCGCGGTAGACGTTGTGCGTGAGGTGGTCGATCAATTTAAAACCGCAGCCCGCGGGCCGGCGGTCAACACCTTCGTAAAATTCGAAATCGATATCGTAGATGCTCCTGCCGTCCTCGTAACGGTCGATCAGGTACAACGGCGCGCCGCCGATGCCCTTGATGGCCGGCAATCGAAGCTCCATCGGACCGGTGGGGATCTCGATCGGCTGGGCGCCTTTCTCCAGCGCCAGCGCGTAGGCCTTGTGCGAGTCTGCCACCCGAAACGCCATACCGCAGGCACAGGGACCGTGTTCTTCCGCAAAATAGGCGGCGTAACTTCGAGGTTCCCGGTTGAGGATGAAGTTGATATCACCCTGGCGATACAACACCACGTCTTTTGAGCGGTGGCTGGCTACCTCGGTAAAACCCAGGGTCTCGAACACGGGCTCGAGCACACCGGGCGTCGGCGAGGCGAATTCAACGAATTCAAAACCATTCAACCCCATGGGGTTGTGATACAGATCGTTCATGTTTTTCTCCAAGTCTGTTGCAGGAGCAACGTATTTGCGACTGGTTTTTATTGTTTGCCGCGGCTTACGCCGCCCCTGCTGGTCCCTACTCTCTAGTCTAGCGGTTCAAAGCGCGCCTGGAAGAACCTCAGGTATTCCGGTTCGTAAACCATTTTCAGTCCACGAATCTCCTCGCGCCGTTCGTATACATTGATTACGGACTCCGCCACCACGTCCATGTGCGCCTGGGTGTAGACGCGGCGCGGCAGGGTCAGGCGCACCAGTTCCAGCGCCGGACGACGGTTGTTGCCGGTGACAGGATCACGACCTGCAGAAACATTGCCACGTTCCATGGCGCGGATGCCTGCATCCAGGTACAACTCGGCCGCGAGGGTCTGGGCCGGGAACAGGTCCTGGTCCAGGTGCGGCAAAAACTCTTTCGCGTCCAGGAAGATCGCATGTGAACCGATCGGCCTTACGATGGGTACGCCCACGGCGCGCAACTTGGTGCCGAGGTAGCGAACCTGGCCAATACGCGCGTCCTGGTGCTCCTGCAAGACCGCTTCACGCAAGCCCTGGGCCATCGCCTCCATGTCGCGACCGGCCAGGCCGCCGTAGGTGTGCAGACCTTCGTAGACCACCACCATGTTCTGGGCCTTTACGAAAACATCCTCGTCGTTGCAGGCGAAAAAGCCACCGATATTGACCAGCAGGTCTTTCTTGGCCGACATCGTGGCGCCGTCGGTCATGTCGCAGATTTCACGCAGGATCTCCTTGATGGTCTTGTCGGCATAGCCCTCCTCGCGCCGCTTGATAAACCAGGCGTTTTCGATGGTGCGGGTGGCATCCAGCATGATCTTGATGTCGTGCTGCCGGCAGTAGGCATGCAGTTCCTTGAGGTTGGCCATCGAGAAGGGCTGGCCACCCGCCATGTTCACACAACCTTCCAGGCTGATGTACGGCACCTTGCCGGCACCGACCTCCTGCACCAGTTTGTCCAGTTTCGCCATATCGACATTGCCCTTGAACGGGTGGTCGCTGGTGGGGTCGTGTGCCTCGTCGACAATCACGTCAACAAAGGTGCCACCAGCCATTTCCTGGTGCAGACGCGTGGTCGTGAAGTACATATTGCCGGGGATGTAGTCCCCTTCCTTGATCAGGATGCGGGACATCAGGTGTTCGGCACCACGCCCCTGGTGGGTGGGCACCAGGTACTTGTAGCCGTAATACTCCTGCACGGCGCCCAGCAGGTTGTAGAAGTTCTCGCTGCCGGCATAGGCCTCGTCACCCATCATCAGGCCGGCCCACTGGCGGTCGCTCATGGCCGAGGTGCCGGAGTCGGTCAACAGGTCGATGTAGACATCCCGGCTGCGTAAAAGGAAGGTGTTGTAGCCCGCGTCCCGAATGGCCTGCTCACGTTCCTCGCGCGTGGTCATGCGCAGAAGTTCCACCATCTTGATCTTGTAGGGCTCGGCCCAGCTGTGTCCGCGTGTATCGGTCATGACGTTTACTCTCTTTGAAGGCGCTTAATCCAATGCCGGAATCGGCATCACCATAAGCTACATTATCTTTCATCACAGGTAAATATGTGTTTCATTTATTAACCCATTAAGATATATTTAGAACACACGTTTCATATATACTATTTTTCTGGAACATATGTTATGCGCGAATTGACCCGGTCCGAACGTCGCCTCCTCGACGCCATGCAGAAGGACACCACGCTCAGCCAAATTGACCTGGCAGACCTGTCGGGAAAATCAAGGACCTCGGTCTGGCGCTGGATCAAGGAAGTCGAAGACACCGGGGTGATCGACAGGAAAGTCGCCCTGCTGAACCCCCGGGAACTGGGTCTGCAAATCCACGTCCTGCTGTCGGTCAGCATGGTCAAGCACTCGGACAAGACCCGAAAGCAGTTCGAAGACCACGTGCAGTCCTTGCCCGAAGTGATGGAGTGCTACTCCGTTTCAGGCGACCGTGACTACGTGCTGCTGATTATTTCCCGCGACATGGAGTCCTATAACGGCTTCCTGAACAACATGATCCTGGATCACCCAAGCGTGCATTCGGCCAGTTCCAGCTTTGCCTTGCGCCGCGTGAAATACACAACGGCCCTGCCCCTCTAGGAAACCGCCATGAACACCCCGATCAAAACCATTATTGAACCCTTCCGCATCAAGTCGGTGGAGCCTATCCGCATGACCACGCGCGAGGAGCGCGAACAGTGCATCAGGGATGCCTGGTACAACCTGTTCACCCTGCACTCGGACGACGTACTGATCGACCTGCTGACCGACTCGGGTACCGCCAGCATGAGCGCCCGTCAATGGGGCGCCATCATGGAGGGCGATGAGTCCTACGCCGGCAGCCCGTCTTTCTACCGTTTCAAATCCGCGGTGGAAAAACTGATGCCTTTCAAGTACCTGATCCCGACCCACCAGGGCCGCGCCGCCGAGAGCATCCTGTTCACGATGGTCGCGAACGAAACGCACGCGATTCCCAACAACACGCATTTCGACACCACGCGCGCCAATATCGAATCGCAGGGCGCCGAAGCCGTTGACCTGGTGATCGAGGAAGGAAAGCACCCGGAACTGGAGCACCCCTTCAAGGGCAATATGGATACCGCAAAACTGGAACATTTCATCCAGGAACGCGGTGTCGAGAACATCCCGCTGTGCATGCTGACCATCACCAACAATTCGGGCGGTGGACAACCCGTATCGATGGAAAACATACGGCAGACGCGCGAGGTGTGCGACCGACATGGCATTCCGCTGTTTATCGATGCCTGCCGATTCGCCGAAAACGCCTGGTTCATCAAGTTACGCGAACCGGGTTATGAACACACGCCGGTCATCGACATCGTGCGCGAGATGTTTTCTTACGCCGACGGCTGCACCATGAGCGCAAAGAAAGACGGACTGTCCAACATCGGCGGCTGGCTGGCGATGAACAACGAGGACTGGGCGGTCGCTTGCCGCAACCGGCTGATCCTGACCGAGGGTTTCTCGACCTACGGCGGTTTGTCTGGGCGCGACCTGGAGGCCATCGCGGTGGGCTTGGAAGAAGTCGTGCAGGAGGACTACCTCAGGTACCGCATTGCCTCGACCCAGTACGTGGCCCGGCATATCGCCGAGGCCGGCGTACCGATCATGAAACCGGCGGGCGGCCACGCTGTCTATATCGACGCGCGGCGTTTCCTGCCGCATATTCCGCCGCTGCAGTACCCTGGCCAGTCGCTGGCGGTGGAACTGTACAAGGAAGGTGGAATCCGTGGCTGCGAGATCGGCACCGCCATGTTCGGCCTGCACCCCGACGGTTCTGAGCAACCGGCCCACATGGACCTGGTGCGCCTGGCCATACCACGCCGCATGTACACACAGGCCCACATGGATTACGTGATCGAGGTCGTCACCGAGGTATACCGCAACCGCGAGCAACTGCGTGGCATGAAGTTCATTCGCCAACCGAAGGCCCTGCGGCACTTCACGGGACGTTTCGGCTACTGTTGAGACCCCCTTGTAGGAGCGGCTCGAACACCGGGTTAGAATGGCGTTATGAGCGGCCGCAAGTCACGGATTCCCACCACGCGCCTGGGCCGCCTGGCCCGACTGGGGTTCGCGGCCGGCGAGATGGCCGTCGGAGGACTCACCGAAAGCGCGCGGCGCCTGGCCGGAAAGGCGCCGGAACAAGCCGTCAGCGCCCTGCT
>JAZBOH010000057.1:0-9519 GCA_036351055.1 Lysobacterales bacterium | reverse complement strand
TCCGGACAACCCCGGCCGGCACCGGCTCGAGCATGCGCAGATCCTCGACGCGGCAGACATCCCGCGCTTCGCGGAACTGGACGTGATCGCCGCGATGCAGCCGACCCATGCCACCAGCGACATGTACTGGGCCGAAGAGCGGCTCGGCGAGTCACGCGTGCTGGGTGCCTATGCCTGGCAGAGCCTGGCCCGCAGCGGTGCGAGACTGGCGCTGGGTTCTGATTTCCCGGTCGAGGCCGTCAACCCGATGCTTGGAATATATGCGGCGGTGACACGCCAGGACCTGGAGGGCTGGCCCGAAGGCGGCTGGCTGCCGCAGGAGAGCCTGAGCCGTGAGCAGGCCATCCGCGGTTTCACTATCGACGCCGCTTACGCCGCTTTCATGGAGGACCGCGTCGGCTCGCTGGAAACCGGCAAGAAGGCCGACTTCCTCGTGCTCGGGAAAGACATCATGCAGATCCCGGCCGAAGAAATCCACGCCCTCAAGGTGGAACAAACCTGGGTGGATGGCGTGCGGGTTTATACGCATTCCCCGTAGCAGCGAGCCGCGCCCACGACCGGTTTTCACGCTGCCGAATTCAAGCGCGAACCAGGCTCGCTCTTACATAGAATTGAGCATCGATATATAATGAATCGATCAACTCCGCGACGCCCGGTTCACGCCGGGCGTCGGCGCATTCCGAATACCCGCAAGGGAGGAGATCGTCCACATGCAAATAACCGGTGAAGCCCTGACCTTCGATGATGTTTCCCTGGTCCCG
The DNA here is from genome assembly GCA_036351055.1 of Lysobacterales bacterium. Taxonomy (GTDB): domain Bacteria; phylum Pseudomonadota; class Gammaproteobacteria; order Xanthomonadales; family SZUA-36; genus JABDPF01. Next base: position 8,758 of record JAZBOH010000057.1, on the reverse strand, counting down.
TCTTACTCTGAAGTCCTGCCTGGCGACGTGTCGCTGGCGACCGACCTGACGCGCGGCATTCGTCTGAACGCCCCCCTGGTTTCGGCCGCCATGGATACCGTGACCGAGGCGCGCCTGGCCATCGCGATGGCGCAGGAAGGCGGAATCGGTGTGATCCACAAGAACATGACCCTGGAGCAACAGGCCAGGCAGGTGTTTGCGGTCAAGAAATACGAGGCCGGTGTGATCAAGAACCCGATCACCGTTTCGCCCGATACTACCATCCGTGAAGTCCTGGAAATTACCCACCGCCACAACATCTCCGGTGTGCCCGTCGTGGATGGCAATGAACTGGTTGGCATCGTCACCAGCCGCGACATGCGCTTCGAGAAAAAGCTGGATGACCCGGTGCGCAACATCATGACCGGCAAGGGCGACCTGGTCACGGTGCGTGAAAACGCCGGCCAGAACGAGGTGCTGACCCTGTTGCATACACACCGCATCGAGAAAGTGCTGGTGGTCAATGACGATTTTGAACTGCGTGGCCTGATCACGGTAAAGGACATCCAGAAGTCCTCGGATTTCCCCAACGCCGCCAAGGACTCACAGGAGCGCCTGCTGGTTGCCGCGGCTATCGGCGTCGGCGGTGACACCGAAGAACGGGTTGCGGCGCTGGTCGCCGCCCACGTGGATGTGCTGGTCTGTGATACGGCGCACGGCCACACCAAGGGGGTGCTCGACCGCATCCGCTGGATCAAGCAGGAATACCCCGACGTACAGGTTATCGGCGGCAACGTCACCACGGCCGACGGCGCGCTGGCGCTGGTCGAGGCCGGGGCAGACGGCGTCAAGGTAGGGCAGGGGCCGGGTTCGATCTGCACCACCCGGGTCGTGGCAGGCGTCGGCGTGCCGCAGATCACGGCTGTTTCCAACGTGGCCGCGGCGCTCAAGAAGGTCGGCGTACCCCTGGTTGCCGACGGCGGCATCCGTTTTTCAGGTGATTTCGCCAAGGCCCTCGCGGCCGGCGGTTCTACCGCGATGATTGGCGGTCTTCTGGCCGGCACCGAGGAAGCCCCCGGCGAGGTCGAGCTGTTCCAGGGTCGTTCCTATAAATCCTACCGCGGCATGGGCTCGCTTGGCGCCATGCAGGAAGGCTCCAAGGACCGCTATTTCCAGTTCGACGTGGCGGCTGAAAAGCTGGTGCCCGAGGGCATCGAGGGCCGCGTGCCTTACAAGGGCCCCTTGTCTGGCGTCGTGCACCAGTTGCTCGGCGGACTGCGTTCTTCGATGGGGTACATGGGCTGCGCCACCGTCGACATGTTCCGCACCGAGTCAAAATTCGTACGCATTACCAACGCGGGCATCCGCGAGAGCCATGCCCACGATGTGCAGATCACCAAAGAGGCTCCCAACTACAAGCAGTCCTGAAGCGGATAGTAAGCACATGACAAGAGACATTCACGAACACCGGATACTGATACTCGATTTCGGTTCGCAGTACACCCAGCTGATCGCCCGCCGTATCCGGGAAATCGGCGTCTACTGTGAGATATGGCCCTGGGATTCATTGGCCAGCGAGATTGGCCAGTTCGCCCCGCGTGGCGTGATCCTGTCGGGCGGGCCGGAATCGGTGCACGCCGAAGACGGTCCACAGGCACCGCCGGTGGTCTACGAGTTGAATGTCCCGGTGCTGGGTATCTGCTACGGCCTGCATACCATGACCGCACAGCTGGGCGGTAAGGTAGAGCCTTCTTCTTTCAAGGAATTCGGCTACGCGCGCGTCAACATCGAACAGCCCTCGCGCCTGCTGCAGAACATCGAGGACCACGTCGACGAGCAGGGCCGTCCGCAGCTTGACGTGTGGATGAGCCACGGCGACAAGGTGGTTGAATTGCCGCCCGGGTTCGAGCTGGTGGCCAGTACCGACTCGGCGCCTGTCGCGGTCATCGCGGACGACGGCCGTGGCTTCTACGGCGTGCAGTTCCACCCCGAGGTTACCCACACGGCCCAGGGTGAACGTATCCTGGAACGCTTTGTACACGACATCTGCGGCTGTGAAGAAAACTGGACGGCCGAAAACATTATCCGCGACAGCATTGCCCGGGTGCGTGAGCAGGTGCAGGGTGACCACGTCATCCTGGGGCTGTCCGGCGGGGTCGATTCCAGCGTGGTCGCGGCCTTGTTGCACCAGGCCATCGGTGAGCAGCTGACCTGCATTTTTGTCGATACCGGCATGCTGCGATACCGCGAAGGCGACCAGGTGATGGCGACCTTTGCGCGCCATATGGGCGTGCACGTCATCCGGGTCGATGCAAAAGACCGCTTCCTTGGGGCCCTGGCCGGTGTTTCCGACCCGGAGGAAAAGCGCAAGGTCATCGGCAACGTGTTTATCGATGTATTTGAAGAGGAAGCCAGGAAGCAGGGCGATGCCCGCTGGCTGGCCCAGGGCACGATCTACCCGGATGTGATCGAATCCGCCGGGGCCAAGACCGGCAAGGCGCACGTGATCAAGTCGCACCATAACGTCGGCGGCCTGCCGGACTACATGAAGATGGAACTGGTCGAACCGTTGCGCGAGTTGTTCAAGGACGAGGTGCGCCGGATCGGCGTGGAACTCGGCTTGCCGCGCGAAATGGTGTTTCGGCATCCTTTCCCGGGCCCCGGTCTGGGGGTACGCGTGCTGGGCGAGGTCAGGGAAGAGTACGTCGACCTGCTGCAACGCGCCGACCACATATTTATCCAGGAACTGATAGTTGCAGACCTCTACGACAAAACCAGCCAGGCTTTTGCCGTGTTCCTGCCGGTCAAATCGGTCGGGGTGACGGGCGACCAGCGTCGTTACGAATACGTGGTGGCACTGCGGGCGGTCGAGACCATTGATTTCATGACGGCCCGCTGGGCCAAGCTCCCATACGAGTTTCTTGAGAAAGTATCCCTTCGTATTGCTAATGAAATCAATGGTGTGTCGCGTGTTGTTTATGATATTTCTGGAAAGCCGCCAGCGACCATTGAGTGGGAGTAAGGGGGGGGCTCATCGAAATAGGGCGGATGAAGATCACGGTGCTTACTAATCCTGTAATGCCTGAGGCATCACCGAATAAACCAGGGATGCCCTAGATCAAGTCATCTACAGAGACCTCCAGGGCGCTGGCAATTGCCTTGTAGGCATCAATCCGTCCTTCCCGCTTGCCGGTCTCAATCTGTGCGATATACGCCTGTGACAACCCTGCTGCATCAGCCAGAGTAGCCTGTGATATGCCACGGTACTCACGCCAAACTTTCACGGCGTTCACATTGGCCAGCAACGAATCAACGATGTCAGATGGCACCAGTTCATCCTCGCCTGCCGCCAGCGCGGCTTCGGCCTTATCAAAAGCCGATACATCATCCAGCATTTCAGCCTTTTCGATTAGCACCCGGTAGTCGGCAATTGGCACCACCGCGTACTCGGGCACGCCATTGTTCTCAATGATTTGTGTACTCATTTGTAGACACCTCCACGTGGGCGAACATCCAACACAAGAACCGTTATCCGTTCGCCCTCAATCTTGTAAATACCACGATATCCGCCAATCCGCAGCCGGTAGCCTTCCCGGCCCACCAGTTTTTTAATATCCCAATGGCCATGGTTATCCGCGATATCCTGAAATGCAGTACGAAACTGGTCAGCAACGTTTGCGGGGATTTTCCGAAGACCTCGAATTGCTTTCCTGCTGTACTGCACTTCACTCATGCATACAATTATAGCAATGTGCTATTATTGTTCAAGAGAAAAATATTGCTAATATAGCATTATTGAGTTGCACAGCGTGACGGACTACAAATTTTCAGGTACGGGGTGAAGGGGCCTCTCGGGTGCAACTGAATAGGGTTATCAAGAGTCCGAAATAAACATATATAAACTCGCAAAATATGGAAGTTGCTGTAAAAAAAATGTCATGATGCCTCTTACAGAAGAAACCCATAAAGTCGGCCTGGTGGACCGGCCCCTATCGGCCAGTTGCGTCCACCGTGCGCTGGGTGTGAAGTGAAATTCCATTTCCTGTTATGAACATTGACCTACTCAAACAGAAGCTGGCTGAAATCGACGCCGCCACCCTGCGGGGTTTCATCCTTGACCTCTACCTGCACTATCCGGAATTGAGCGACAGGACCGAAGCCCTGTTGTTGCATAACGATCCGGCTGCACTGGCCAAGGCCCTGGGCAAGCGGATACAGTCGCTGCGCCGCGGGCGCAAGTTTATCGACTATCGTGCCAGTTTCGAATTATCCCGTGAACTGGACGCCCTGCTTGCTGACATCGAAAGCGGCCTGCTGACGACTTCGCCCAAACACGCGTTTGAGCTGGTTGACCGGTTTCTGGCGACAGCGGAGTCGGTGCTGAATCGCGTTGATGATTCTGGTGGGGCGGTGGGCGCGGTCTATCGCCAGGCGGTGTTGTTGTGGTTGACGGCGGCTAAAGCATGGCAGGAAGCCAAGGTGGATTGGCTCGAGCGGGTTTACCAGTTGTATCAGCAGAACGATTATGGCGTGCTGGATCCGCTGTTGCCCAGTGCGCACCTGTTGTTGACGCAAGATCAACTGAAACAACTGGCCTGGCGTTACGAGAACGAGTTGCGCGGGGCGCTCAAAGTTTCCGAGGAAGAAGGTGAGCGCAGTTTTGCTGCCTTGCGTGGGGGCGTGGCATTGGGCTCGATCGCCGATGCCCTTCGCGACCCTGGCCTGTACGAGCGGTCGGTCTTGATGCATTCGCCGCAGCCAAACAAACTGCAGGTGAAAGCGATTTGTGAAAAATTCTTGCAGTATGAGCAGCCCGAGGCTGCGATGCCTTATCTGAATCAGGCGTGGGAAAGCCGTTTCGAGCATGACCGTTTGGAACTATTGAATAAGGTCTATGCGCAGACCGGCGACTGGCAGCAGCTCAAACAGGTTCGTTATCGGCTTTTTCAGCACCGGCAAAGCCATGCCAGTTTTCAGCATTATCTGGAGGTGCTGGATGAGGATGAGAAAGAATCGGCCTGTAATGAGGCGATCAAAAATGCCGAACAGGGCAGCAGTCTGTTGAACAGTGCTGGGCTTCTGTTGAACCTGGGCCGGCCGGATCGCGCCCAGGCCATGGTGCTTGTGCGGCAACATGAATTGGCGGATTGTTTTTATGACGGTCTGCTGCGGCTGGCCAAAGCGTTTGAACAAGCGGATTGCAATCTGGCGGCAACCGCGTGTTACCGAGCCCTGTTGCTGGATATTCTGACGCAGGTACGTAGCAAGGCGTATGGCCATGCTGCGCGGTATTTCAAAAAGCTGGAAGTACTGGCGGGGCAAATCAAGGCGTTCAAGCCCCTGCCGGAACATCATGCCTTCCTGCAACAGTTGCAGTCGGTGCATGGACGAAAACGAAGCTTCTGGGAAAGGCTTAAACCTTGATAGGTTGGAGCCCGCTGTACCCAATGGACCAAAGTGAAATCCTTAACGGCCAAAGGTGTTGACATGGCGGTGCTGTGTGGCAGTGTTTGATCGACACATTTCGAGTTTTTTGAAGGGGCTTTCGAACAGGATGTTTTTCATGGCATTACCATCTGCACCAATAACTAAGCCATTGACGCTAAATAGTAAAAGTGGCTTGTTTGCCATTGAGAGGGAGTAGGCGGGTGTCCGTGGTACATAGCCCGGACAGGGCTGAGGTGGATGAGCGGTGGATGGTCCGCGCCCTGGAACGGGCGGCCCGCGCTGAAGCTGAAGGTGAAGTGCCCGTCGGCGCCGTGATATTGCTGGATGGAAAAGTCATTGGCGAGGGATGGAACCGCAGTATCTCGCGGCACGACGCAAGCGCCCACGCAGAAATCATGGCCCTGAGGGATGCGGGAAAATCCAAAGGCAACTACCGTCTGCCCGGTTCCACGCTGTATGTCAGCCTGGAACCCTGCGCGATGTGTGTCGGGGCGATGATCCATGCGCGGGTAGAGCGACTGGTTTTTGCCGCCAGCGACCCGAAAACCGGCGCCCTCGGTGGCGCCTTCAGCCTGCCTGACCTGCACGCACACAACCACGTGATCGAGGTGCAGGGTGGCGTACTGGCTGAGCAGGCGGCTGAAATGCTTCGTGCTTTCTTCCGAAAGCGCCGTTGAATTTAATTTATAATGCCCGATTCGTATTAGGATTCGCAGCAATGAAGTACCTGTTTTTCCTGTTTTTGATCTTATGTTCCCAACCCGCCTGGGCCTATCTCGATCCGGGTACCGGCAGCATGCTGTTGCAGGTAATCCTGGGCGGTATTGCCGCCATCGGCGTTGCGCTCAAGCTGTTCTGGCACAAGATCCGGGTGGCCCTGGGTTTCAGCCGGAAATCCGATCCCGACGAGGACGCGGAAGAAGAAGTGGGCTGAAGTGAGTACGGAGTCCTCCTACCGCATTGACAGCGGCTCGTTCCGCGACCGGGACGGCCGTATCTACCGTTGCGGAGAGCGTATCCTGCGCGGTATCAGCCCGGGTGCGCTGGAAGATTACCGAAAGCTGGAGAGCAAGAAGTTCTTCAAGCGTTTCACCGACGCCGGCAGTCTGGTCGCCACGCAAGAGGTTCCGCTTGACCAGGTTCCGCTTCCGGAAGAAGAAAAGTTGCGTTGGGCCGGTTTCCTCGAACACGAACGCGTGCCGGTCGTCTCCTATGCCTACGAGTGGACCTTTGGCATGCTGCAGGACGCCGCCGTGCTGACACTCGACCTGCTCGAAGCGGCCATCAAGGCCGACATGACCCTGAAAGACGCCACGCCCTACAACGTGCAGTTCGTTGGCGGAAAGCCGGTGTTTATCGACATTCCTTCTTTCGAAACCCTGGAGCCCGGTTCGACCTGGTCCGGTTACCGGCAGTTCTGCGAGATGTTCCTGTTTCCGCTGATGCTGCAGGCCTACAAGGGGATCGACATCCAGCCGATGATGCGCTCGAGTATCGACGGCGTGGGTATCCAGACCATGGCGCGGATGTTTGCTTTCTGGAGCCGGTTCAAGAAGGGTGTTTTTGCGCATGTCTGGTTGCAGGCCAAGCTGGACAGGCGCTACGGCTCGACCAGCCAGGATGTGAAATCCGAACTGAAATCGGCGGGCTTCAGCAAGGAGTTGATCCTCGCCAACGTGCGTAAAACCCGCAAGCTGGTGAAGAAGCTGTCCTGGGGCGGCGAGGGCTCCGAGTGGGGCAGTTACGAAGAGTTTCACAATTATTCCGAGACTGACCATTCGCGCAAGGAAGCATTTATCGAGGAGTGCGTGCGTGAGAGCGCTGCCCGGACAGTCTGGGACATTGGCGCCAATACCGGCCAGTTCTCGCGCATTGCATCGAAACATGCGCAGCAGGTCCTGGCCATGGATATCGATCATTTTGCGGTCGAGCGCATGTACCGTAAAAATGCTGCCGAAGGTGTAGAAAACATCCTGCCACTGGTGCAAAACGTGTGTGACCCTTCACCCAACTGGGGCTGGCGCAACAGCGAACGCAGCGACCTGGTGACGCGGGCCAAACCGGACCTGGTGCTGTGCCTGGCCCTGATCCACCACGTGGTGATCACGGCCAACGTGCCGCTGGACGAATTCATCGCCTGGCTGGCCAGCCTGACAGACCAGTTGGTGATCGAATACGTTTCGCGCTCCGACGACAAGGTGGAAACCCTGCTGCGCAACAAGCAGGACAAGTACCATGATTACAGCCGCGAGAACCTGGAAGCCGCCCTGGCCAGTCATTTCGAGATTCGCAGGCAGCTTCCCCTGGAATCCGGGAACCGCTTCCTGTACTGGTGCGCGCGGAAAAACCCGGTAGACTGAACCGGGTGGGTTCGCAAAGGCCTGGTGGTCAGATGTGTGGTTCCCGCTAAGGCATGGTATTCAGCTCACCCATATTCCTGTTTGTTTTCCTGCCGCTGACCCTCGGCCTGTATTACCTGCTGCCGCGTACCGCAAAAAACGCATTCCTGCTGGCGGCCAGCCTGGTATTTTACGCCTGGGGTGAACTGTTCTTTGTTCTGGTCATGCTGGCCAGTATCGGGTTCAACTATGTGTTTGGCCGCCTGATTGGCAGTTCGCCGGGTGCAGGGCACAAAAAACGGGTACTGGCCGCTGGAATTGCGGCCAACCTTGGCCTGCTGGCTTATTTCAAGTACGCCAATTTCATCGTCGAAAACCTGGACAAGGCCGGGCTGGTCGATGCTTCCAGCTGGACGCCGGTTCACCTGCCGCTGGGCATTTCTTTTTTCACCTTCCAGGCCATGTCCTACCTGGTCGACGTTTACCGAGGGGAAAACCGGGCGCAGCGCAGCATGGTCAACGTCGCGCTTTACATTGCCCTGTTTCCGCAACTGATCGCCGGTCCGATCGTGCGTTACCACGATATCGCGGCCCAGATTCGCGAGCGGGTGATCAGCCTGCTGTTGATCAACAGCGGCATCCAGCGCTTCATATACGGGCTGGCCAAGAAAGTCCTGATCGCCAACCCGCTGGGCCTGGTGGCAGACCAGGTGTTTGCCATCAGTGGCGGTGACCTGACCACCGGGACCGCGTGGCTGGGACTCGTCTGTTACACGCTGCAGATCTATTTCGACTTTTCCGGTTATTCGGACATGGCGATTGGCCTTGGCCGCATGCTGGGCTTCCGCTTCCTGGAAAACTTCAACTACCCCTATATCTCGCGTTCCATCAAGGAATTCTGGCGCCGCTGGCATATTTCCCTGTCGTCCTGGTTCCGTGACTACCTTTATATACCGCTTGGCGGTAACAAGAAGGGCAGCCTGCGCACTTAC
>JAZBOH010000056.1:0-4468 GCA_036351055.1 Lysobacterales bacterium | reverse complement strand
CGGTTACCGACCTGCGCCAGGCCCCGGTTGCGGCCCTTCTGCTGCTTTCTGAATTTTGTTCGCTTTGGTTGCAGCATTGTTCAATCTCCTAGCTTGCAGCCTGCTGGTTGCGCTTGTTTTCGCCTTCGGAACCGTACAAGTTGAAAACCTCACCCTTGTAGATCCAGACTTTTACACCAAGCACACCGTAGGTCGTGTGGGCTTCGAAAGTGCCGTAATCGACATCCGCGCGCAGCGTGTGCAGCGGCACCCGGCCTTCGCGGTACCACTCGCCGCGAGCAATGTCCGCACCGTTGAGGCGGCCAGCAACCGCGACCTTGATACCCAGCGCACCCAGGCGCATGGCATTGCCAACCGAACGCTTCATGGCCCGGCGGAACATGATGCGGCGCTCGAGCTGCTGGGCAATACCCTCGGCAACCAGCTTGGCATCCAGTTCAGGCTTGCGGATTTCAGCAACCGTGATGTGCGTCGGAACACCCATCAATGCGCTGACGTCGCGGCGCAGGCGCTCGATATCTTCGCCTTTCTTGCCGATCACGATGCCCGGACGGGCCGTGTGGATCGTGATACGGGCTGACTTGGCCGGACGCTCGATCTGGATTCTGCTGACGGCGGCCTGGGAAAGGCGGTCCAGCAGGTACTTGCGCACCATCAGATCGGAGTTCAGGTTTTCGGCGTAGTCGCCTTTTTCAGCGTACCAGGTTGAGTTCCAGTCCTTGGCGATGCCAAGACGGATTCCTGTCGGATGTACTTTCTGACCCATTATGCTTGTCCCGTACTGTCGTCTGCCACGGTCACGGTAATGTGACTGTTGCGTTTCAAAATTCTGGTTCCACGACCCTTTGCCCGGGCGCGTCCGCGCTTGAAGGTAGGACCTTCGTCGACCATGATCGTGGCGACTTTCAGTTCGTCGATATCAGCGCCTTCGTTGTGCTCGGCGTTGGCAACGGCTGAAAGCAGAACCTTCTTGACGATGTGAGCGGCTTTCTTGGTGCTGAAGGTAAGTAACTGCTCGGCCTGTTCAACCGGCATGCCACGTACCTGGTCTGCAACCAGCCGTACTTTCTGCGCTGATATGCGCGCGTTTTTCAATCGTGCTGTCACTTGCATGGCGACACCTACTTCGTCTTGCGGTCACCCGAGTGACCCCTGAAGGTCCGGGTGGCTGCGAATTCACCGAGCTTATGGCCGATCATCTGATCACTGATCAGGATCGGAACGTGCTGGCGTCCGTTGTGTACCGCGATGGTCAAACCAACCATGTCCGGAAGGATCATGGAACGCCGCGACCAGGTCTTGATCGGACGCTTGTTGTTTGTCGCTACGGAATCTTCCACCTTCTTCATCAGGTGGTGATCAACGAACGGCCCTTTTTTAATCGAACGTGGCATAGCTCTACCTGTTATTTACCTGAACGTTTACGAACGATGAACTTGTCCGTAGTCCTGTTCTTGCGTGTCTTGTATCCCTTGGTCGGGACACCCCACGGGGTTACCGGGTGGCGACCGCCCGAAGTACGGCCTTCGCCGCCGCCGTGCGGATGGTCAACCGGGTTCATGGCGACACCGCGAACGGTCGGGCGTACGCCTCTCCAACGCTTTGCGCCGGCCTTGCCCAACTTCTCGAGATTGTGCTCGGAATTGGATACTTCGCCGATGGTCGCTTTACAGCGTGAAGGCACCTTGCGCATTTCACCGGAACGCAGCCTCAAGGTTGCGTACTGGCCTTCACGTGCAATCAGCTGTACCGCGGCGCCCGCACTGCGCGCCAATTGCGCACCCTTGCCGGGCTTCATCTCGACGCAATGCACGACCGAACCCATCGGGATATTGCGCAGCGGCAGGCAGTTGCCCGGCTTGATCGCTGCATCACGGCCGCTCACGACCTTGTCGCCGGAGCGCAAGCCCTTGGGCGCGATGATGTAGCGGCGCTCGCCATCCTTGTACAGGACGAGTGCGATGTGCGCGGTACGGTTCGGATCGTATTCGATACGCTCCACCTGACCGGCAATGCCATCCTTATCGCGCTTGAAATCAATCACGCGATAATGCTGTTTGTGTCCGCCACCCCGATGACGTGTCGTGATCCTGCCGGTGTTGTTGCGACCACCAGACTTGGACTTCTTTTCAACCAGGGCAGCATGAGGCGCACCTTTGTGCAGGTGCGAATGCTTGACCTGGACGACACCTCGGCGTCCTGGCGATGTTGGTTTTGCCTTAACAATTGCCATGACTATTCGTCCTTAAACTGATTCACCGCCCAGGAAGTCGATGACCTGACCTTCCTGTACGCGAACATAAGCCTTTTTCCAGTCGCTGCGCTTACCAGGGCGCATACGGAAAGACTTGGTTTTGCCCTTGACGTTCACAATGCGAACGGCTTCCACATTGACGTCGAACAGCAGCTCCACGGCGCCTTTTACTTCTGACTTGCTGGCGTCGCTGATCACGTGAAACACGTACTGGTTGCTGCTTTCTCCTACCCGAGTCGTCTTTTCAGTGACACGCGGGGAGAGCAATATCTGACATAAACGATCGTTGTTCATCCCAGCCACTCCTGAATTTTTTCGACTGCTTCCACCGTCAGGATGACCTTGTCGGCGGCAACGAGGCTGACCGGGTCAATGCCGGTAGCGTCAATCGTGTACACACCCGGAATGTTCCGGGAAGCAAGGTACACATTCTCAGTCGTATCGCCGGTGACGATCAGGCCTTTCTCGAAACCGAGTTCAGCCAGTTTTGCGGTCAGGACACTGGTTTTCGGCTCCGCGATCTCCAGGCTTTCAACGACGATCAGCCGTTCCTGGCGCAGCAATTCCGAAAGAATGGCCTGCATCGCACCGCGATACATCTTGCGATTGACCTTCTGGGAATGATCCCGCGGCGTGGCCGCGAAGGTCTTGCCACCGCTGCGCCAGATCGGGCTGCGGATCGTACCTGCGCGGGCACGGCCCGTGCCCTTCTGGCGGAACGGCTTGGCGCCGCCACCACTGACCGCCGAGCGGTTTTTCTGGGCCTTGGTCCCGGCGCGTGCGCCGGCCAGGTAAGCTGTAACCACCTGGTGTACCAGGGCTTCTGAGAAGTCCCGGCCGAAGGTGGCTTCAGACACCTTGATGTCTTTTCCACCGTTTACTGTGAGTTCCATGGTCATCTACCTCTAAACCTTACTGCGTCTTCACGGAAGGACGGACCATCACGGCTCCGCCGGCTGCGCCGGGGACCGCGCCCTTGATCAGGAGCAGGTTGCGTTCCGAGTCAACGCGCACGACTTCCAGGTTCTGGGTGGTCACGCGCTCGTCACCCATGTGACCCGCCATCTTCTTGCCCTTGAAAACCCGTCCGGGCGTCTGGCACTGGCCAATGGAACCCGGTGCGCGGTGCGCCAGCGAGTTACCGTGGGTGGCGTCCTGCATGCGGAAGTTGTGGCGTTTCACACCACCGGCGAAACCTTTACCTTTACTGGTGCCGGTCACGTCTACCAACTCGCCTGCCTCGAACATTTCAACTTTCAGCTCTGAGCCCGTCTCCAGGTCTTCGCCAACACCTACTGGCAACCGCAGCTCCCACAGACCTTCACCGGCTTCCACGCCGGCCTTGGCGTAATGCCCGGCAACCGGCTTGTTCACCAGGTTGGCCCGCCGCGTGCCGATCGTCACCTGGATGGAACGGTAACCGTCGGTGTCGTCGTTCTTGACCTGGGTCACGCGGTTCGGATCGACCTCGATCACCGTCACGGGAATGCTGTTGCCTTCCTCGGTGAATACGCGGGTCATTCCACGTTTGCGTCCTACTAATCCAATCTTCATTGTTCTGCCTTCTTTCCGGTAAGACCTGGTGATCAGTAAAGTTTGATCTGCACGTCGACGCCGGCCGCGAGGTCCAGCTTCATCAGTGCATCAACAGTCTTGTCGTTGGGATCCACGATATCCATCAGGCGCTTGTGGGTACGGGTTTCGTACTGGTCGCGCGCATCCTTGTTCACGTGCGGTGAAATCAACACGGTGTGCCGCTCGATTTTCGTGGGCAGGGGAATCGGTCCCAGCACCTGTGCGCCGGTCCTCTTCGCGGTTTCCACGATTTCAGCCGCTGAACGGTCGATCAAACGGTGATCGAATGCCTTCAGACGGATGCGGATTCTCTGGTCAGCCATTTTCTTACTCGCTCTGCTCGTTATTACTCGAAGATCTTGGCAACAACGCCGGCGCCAACCGTGCGGCCACCTTCGCGAATTGCAAACCGCAGACCTTCTTCCATCGCGATCGGCGCAATCAGCGTCACCTTCATCTGGATGTTGTCACCCGGCATCACCATCTCAACACCTTCCGGCAACTCAACCGCACCCGTTACGTCCGTCGTACGGAAGTAAAACTGCGGACGGTAGCCCTTGAAGAACGGCGTGTGACGACCACCCTCGTCCTTCGACAGGATGTACACCTCCGCCTCGAACTTGGTGTGCGGCGTAATCG
>JAZBOH010000055.1:0-7496 GCA_036351055.1 Lysobacterales bacterium | reverse complement strand
CTGCAAGCCGCAAAAACAGGTATATATCAGTCGTCCGCTGCTGGCAATCGTTTCAGCCAGTATCGGTGATACAAACAGCTTGCTGTGGCCGGATTTCCTGACTTACTCTGTTGTAGATCGAACCGACCATGAGCCAACCAGGTCCGGAGTGATAGTGCTGCCGGGTTTCGCGGCGTAAGTGGATTTTGATTGCCACGCCGGGAGATGGCGGGGCAGCCTGTACGATGTTGCAAAGAAGTTTCGCCGTAATCCTTAGAATCAGGTGGGGCTGCAACCATCTGAAAAAGGCAGACCTGGGTGAACACCTGGCGCAGGAGTTTGGTGAAGCGAGACGAAACCGAATTGAATTATTGGAGGAAAGACTATGAAAATATCATTCCACGGCGCTGATCAGAATGTGACCGGCTCCTGCCATATGGTGCAGTGCGCCGGCAAGCGCATCCTGATTGACTGCGGCTTGTACCAGGGTGGTCGCGAGCTCGCGGAAGAAAACACCGAGCCGTTCGGCTTTGAACCATCGTCTATCGACTTTTTGCTGCTGACCCACGCTCACCTGGACCACTGCGGCCGCATACCGCTGCTGGCAAAACAGGGCTTTCGCGGCGAGGTTATTACCACCGCGGCATCCCTGGAGCTCGCGCGACTGGTAATGCTGGACTCGGCTGGACTGCAGGAGGAAGAAGCGCGCTACCAGACAAAAAGGGCCAAGCGCCGTCACGGCAATCACAAGAAACACGAGATTGAGCCGCTCTACACCACGCTGGACGCGTTAAATTGCCTTGAGTTGATGGGGAGAAAAGCGAGTTACAACAAGCAGCTTCAATTGGCACCGGGGATCCACGCTACTTTTATCGATGCTGGGCATATCCTTGGCTCCGCGTCTATTTTTCTGGAACTGGAGGAAGATGGACGCCAACACCGCCTGTTGTTTTCAGGCGATCTGGGCTACAGCGGTCGTGCCATACTGCGGGACCCGACTCCGCCTCCCGAGGTGGACACCGTCGTCATGGAGACAACCTACGGCGACCGACTGCATAAGCAATTGGAGCCCTCGATCGATGAGCTGTACGAGGTTGTCAACGAAACCATCGGCAGAGGTGGCAATGTAATCATTCCCACTTTCGCACTGGAGCGTGCCCAGGAGATTATCTATTACCTGCGTGAAGGCGTGGAAAACGGAAAACTCAAGCATTACACCCATGTTTTCCTCGATTCACCCATGGCAATTTCGGCCACGGAAATATTTGAACGGCATCCGGAGTGTTTCAATAGCGATACGCTGAATGTCTCGCGGGATGGCTCGGATCCCTTTGAAATGCCGGGCCTTCACTTCACGCGCGAAACGGCTGAATCAATTGCTATCAACCAGGTTAATGGAGGCGCCATCATCATGGCGGGTTCCGGGATGTGCACCGGGGGCCGGGTGCGACATCACCTGAAACATAATCTATCGGGAAACCACAACAGCATAGTTTTTGTCGGCTATGCCGCAATCGGCACTCTGGCCCGCCGAATCATCGACGGTGCAAAGCAGGTGCGCATTTACGGCGAAGAGATTCACGTGAAGGCCAGCATCCATACCATCGGCGGATTTTCCGCCCATGCGGATCAGGCTGAGCTTCTGGCCTGGCACCGGCAGACCGGTAACCCAGCCACCACATTTCTCGTTCATGGTGAAGAAGATGCCATGAAAACCTTCGGCAAAATGCTGAAAAATACAAAAGTGGAGATGCCCGAACTGCACCAGGAGTACGAACTGGGTAACGGTTAAATGTTGAGGCGGGCCTGATCATGGCACCGCTGCCAGCCGGAAATCACGCCCTTGGCGGCCGGGAAAGCAGCGGCTCCGCTGATTTGTCGAACACGCGGTAAGCAAACAACTTGACCCTATCACTGACCAGGAACCAGGCCAGCGCATAAATCCAGACGAACAGTGCCCAGCCCCATCCCAGCGGGGTCATGAACACGCCGTACACCGCGATCAGGGTGGCAAGCACCTGCGTTCCGAACACCGCTATCAGCAGCACCGGCGCCGGGCGGATGGACCAGAATGGACCGCTTGTCCGGGTCAGGAATATCGTCAAATGACCCGCGACAGAAAGTTTGAGATAAATCAGCGTCTGGATATGCTCGCGGTCGAGATGAAAGATGCGTTCACCGAGATAAAACAGACAGAAAGACGCGACAACGCCGGTCAATCCCATAACGGTGGAGACACCCAGAACCACGGGCATATTCCAGGCCTCGGGCTTGTTCTGGTAGCGCACATTGTCGTAGGCGATCGAGAGGATTGCGCCGTCGTTGAGTATGGCCAGAAGTACGATCATCACGGCCGTAACCGGGTAGAAATTGAATATAAGAATCGACGCGGTCATGAAGAACAGCACACGCAGTGTTTCAGTGATACGGTAGATCGCGTAGCTGTTCATGCGCTGGAAGATCTTCCTGCTTTCCTCTATCGCGTCGATAATCACCGACAGGCCCGGCGTCATCAGCACGATCGATGCGGCCGCTCTGGCGGCATCTGTGGCGCCCGAAACGGCAATGCCGCAATCGGCTTTTTTCAGCGCCGGGGCGTCGTTCACGCCATCCCCGGTCATGCCGACGATGTGACCGCGTTGCTGCAACACTTCGACAATGTGGAATTTGTGCTCGGGAAAAACCTGGGCGAAACCGTCCGCCTTCTCGATGGATTCGGCCAGCTGCCCGCTCTCGTGCTGGCGGGTGCCGCCAAAAACACCGGCATCGAGAATGTTCCGACCCAGGCCCAGTTTTGCCGCGGTCTCGCGGGCTATAGCCACGGCATCGCCGGTGACCATCTTCACCCTGACACCCATCTCGCGGGCGGTGGCGATGGTCTCTGCGGCCTGCTCCCGCGGTGGGTCGAACAGTGGCAACACACCCAGAAACTTCCATGAGCCCTCGCCATCCGCCCGGGCGACGCCCAGGGAGCGGAATCCGCGCGTGGCGAATTCGTTAACCGCCTTGTCGACGGCGGGGGCTACCTCATCCGCATTGGCGGCCAGTTCCAGGATCACCTGGGGCGCGCCCTTGGTGACTCTGAAGACCTCGCCGTCCGGGCCCTTTACGCTGACCTCAGTGCGCTTGTGCACCGGGTCGAAGGGTTGGAAATGCGTCACCTGGTAGCGCTGCAGCGCGTCGTCACTCTCCAGCCCGCCCAGAACGGCCATATCGATGGTGTCATTGTTTTCGGCGCGCGAGGCCAGTGCGCCATTGAGGATGAGTTGCCCGGCGGAAATGCCGGCCAGGGTGAATGGCTCGCCCAGGGTCAGCTTGTTCTGCGTAAGCGTGCCGGTCTTGTCCGAGCACAGCACGTCGACGCCAGCCAATTCCTCGATGGACGCGAGGCGGGATACTATCGCCTCTTTTGCCGCGAGCAGGCGCGCGCCTACAGCCATCGTCACCGACAGCACGGTCGGCATCGCCACAGGGATCGCGGCAACCGTCAGCACCAGGGCGAACTGCAGCGTCGTGAGAATAGGGTCACCGCGAAACAGCGCGACGCCGATAATCAGCGTCACCAGACACACGGCCAGAATGATCAGATAATTACCGATTTTCAGGACCGCGCGTTGGAAATGGCTGTTGGTCTGGGCCTCCTGGACCAGCTGCGCCGTCTTGCCGAAAAAGGTATTGGCACCGGTGCCATACACCAGGGCGTCGATCTCACCCTGGCGGACAATCGATCCCGAGTAAACCGCGTCTCCGGTCTTGCGTTCAGCGGGCAGCGACTCGCCCGTCAGCGCCGACTGGTCCACCTCGATCGGGTCGCCTTGCAACAGCCTGGCATCCGCCGGCACGATGTCCCCCAGGCGGAGGCGGATGACATCCCCCGGTACGATCTCGCGCACTGCGGGACTGGTCCATTTGCCGTCCCGCTTTACCCGAGCCTTCATTGCGAGCTTTGCCTTCAATGCGGCGATCGCGTTGCCCGCCTGGTGTTCTTCCCAGAATCCGACCAAGGCATTGGCCAGCAGCAGCACCAGGATGATGACAAAGTCCGCCCAGTGTCGAGCGATGGCGGAAAGGACTACCGCGGCCTCGATCATCCAGGGTATGGGCCCCCAGAAATACCCGAGGAACTTCAGCAACGGATTGACGTTCTTTTCCACGAGCTCGTTCGGCCCGTACTGCGCCAGCCTTTTTTCCGCCTCGGTCGTGCTCAGGCCGTCAGCGGACGACTGTAGCCGCTTCTCAAGTTCCGGCAGTGGCAGCGATTTCAGTTTGTCCTGTGTTTCGTTCACCGCTGCGGCAGACGCAAGATTATCAGCGTTGGGATTCATAGGTACCTCTGCGGGTTGTTTGTCGTGGCCTCCCTGTCATTCAGCACAGCTGCCATTTCCAGTCGCGAACCTCCGGCATATCACGACCGTTTTTGTTGATGTATTGCCTGTGCTCCACCAGCTTGTCCTTGAGCTGCTGCTTCAGGTAGATGCCACGGTCGCCGGTCTGGGGCAGCCGGTCGACGACGTCCATCACGAGGTGAAATCGGTCCAGTTCGTTCAGCACAGTCATGTCGAAGGGGGTGGTGATGGTGCCTTCCTCTTTATAGCCTCTTACATGGATATTGTCATGGTTGGTGCGGCGGTAGGTCAGCCTATGGATCAACCATGGATAGGCGTGGTAGGCGAAAATCACGGGCTTGTTCCTGGTGAACAGCTCATCGAAATCCCTGTCACTCAAACCGTGCGGATGTTCGCTGGGGGGCTGCAACTTCATCAGGTCGACAATATTGACCACACGAATTTTAAGCTCGGGAAGATGCTCCCGCAGGATCGAAACCGCGGCGAGTGTTTCCAGCGTGGGCACATCGCCACAACAGGCCATGACCACATCCGGTGCAACCGCCTGGTCGTTACTGGCCCACTGCCAGATGCCGATGCCCTCGCTACAGTGCTTTACCGCCGCGTCCATGCTCAACCACTGGGGTGCGGGGTGCTTGCCCGCGACCACCACATTCACATAATGCCGGCTGCGCAGACAGTGGTCCATAACCGACAGCAGGCAGTTGGCGTCCGGCGGGAAATAGACCCGCACCACCTCGGCTTTCTTGTTGACGACATGGTCGATGAATCCCGGGTCCTGGTGGGTAAAGCCGTTGTGGTCCTGGCGCCAGACGTGGGAAGCCAATAGATAGTTGAGGGAGGCAATCTTGGGCCGCCAGGGCAGCCGGGCGGTAGTCTTGAGCCATTTGGCATGCTGATTGAACATCGAATCGACAATATGAATGAATGCCTCGTAGCAATTGAACAGGCCGTGGCGGCCCGTGAGGAGATACCCCTCCAGCCAGCCTTCACACTGGTGTTCGCTTAGCATTTCCAGCACACGACCGGAGGGGGCGAGAAACTCGTCCGCGGGCAGGGTGGAACCCCGCCATTGGCGATTAGTGACCTCAAACAGCGAGGCCAGGCCGTTCGAGATGGTCTCATCCGGGCCAAATACCCGAAAATTCCTCTGTTTTTCGTTCAGCCTGGCGATATCCCGCAGGAACGGTCCGAGCACACGGGTATCGCCGATGCCGGTCGCGCCAGGCGCGGGTACCTCGGCCGCGTAGTCCCGAAAGTCCGGCATGCGCAGATCCCGCAGCAGCATGCCGCCGTTGGCGTGGGGGTTCGCACCCATACGGCGCTCACCGGTGGGCGCCAACTGCGCCAGCTCGGAATTAAAGCAACCCTGCGCGTCGAACAGTTCCTCGGGACGGTAGCTTCTCAGCCACTCCTCCAGCATTCTGAGGTGCTCGGGGTTACGGGCAGGGGAGGAGAGCGGCACCTGGTGCGCGTGAAAGGTGCCTTCGATCTGGACGCCGTCGACCCGTTTCGGCCCGGTCCAGCCCTTGGGCGAACGCAGCACGATCATTGGCCAACGCGGCCTTGTAACATCGCGGCTATTGCGCGCCCTGTCCTGGAATTGTCGGATGTCGGCAATGGCTTTATCCAGCGCGGCCGCCATAAGCTGATGCATCGTTGCCGGGTCTTCCCCTTCGACAAAATAGGGTGTCCAGCCGTAGCCTCGCAGTAACTGCTCCAGCTCCTCATGCTCGATGCGGGCAAGGATGGTCGGATTCGCTATTTTGTAACCGTTCAGGTGCAGGATGGGCAGCACCGCGCCATCGGTAGCCGGGTTGAGAAATTTGTTGGAATGCCACGCCGTGGCCAGGGGACCGGTTTCAGCCTCGCCGTCGCCGACCACGCAGGCAACGATCAGATCGGGGTTATCGAACACGGCCCCGAAGGAGTGGCTGAGGGAGTAACCCAGTTCACCGCCCTCGTGGATCGAGCCGGGGCACTCCGGCGAGGCGTGGCTGGGTATGCCCCCGGGAAATGAAAACTGGATAAAAAGCCTGCGCAGACCGTCTTCGTCCTGGCTGATGTTGGGATAAATTTCGCTGTATGTACCCTCCAGGTAGGTATTGGCGACAACAGCAGGGCCGCCGTGGCCGGGACCTGAAACGTAAATCATGTTGAGATCGAATTCTTTGATGATCCGGTTCAGATGCGCATAAATGAAATTCTGCCCCGGGGTCGTTCCCCAGTGTCCGAGCAGCATGTGTTTTATGTCCGCCAATTCCAGTGGCCGTTTCAGCAGTGGGTTGTCGTACAGGTAAATCTGGCCAACCGAGAGGTAGTTGGCGGCACGCCACCAGGCGTCGATTTTCCTGAGCATTTCGGCTGAGAGTGTTTCCTGTTGCATGGAGCGGGCTCCTGTATTAGCCGGGATTCACGAAGTGGGCGACAGCGCGCGCAATGGTCAGCGCCTCGTCGGTCGGGATCACTCGCACCTTGACGCGGCTGGCATCGGGGGAGATGAGCCCCGCGCCGCGTCCGTTGCGATCCGGGTCGAGTTCGATGCCGAGAAAGCCCAGTTCCGCGCAGATTCGCTCGCGGATAACAGGGGCGTTTTCACCGATGCCGCCGGAAAATACCAGGGTATCCAGCCCGCCGAGAGCCGCGGCGAATCCACCGATCCATTTCCTGACCTGGTAGCAGAACAGCGCGATCGCTTCCGCTGCCCGCGCATCCTGCCCCTCGCAGGCGAGCAGGTCGCGTATGTCGGAGCTGGTCTCGGAAATACCTAGCAGTCCGGATTCCAGATTGACCATCTGGTTGAAATCGTCCGCGTCGAGGCCCTGCGTGCTCGCCAGATAGGCAAACAGTCCCGGGTCGAGATCACCCGAGCGGGTGCTCATGGGGAGGCCCCCCGCCGGGGTGAAGCTCATACTGGTGTCCACGGGCCTGCCGTCGCGCACCGCCGCGAGACTCGCACCGTTGCCCAGGTGGGCGAGAATGATCCGGCCCCCTGCCGCCCCGGTTTCCGGCAGATCGGCCAATGCCTGCATAAGATAGCTGTAGGACAGGCCGTGAAAACCGTAGCGCCTGATTCCCTGCGCCTCATAGCGACGCGGGATTGGCAGCAGTCGGGCCACCGCTGGGAGATCGCGGTGAAAGGCGGTGTCGAAACAGGCCACCTGGACGAGG
>JAZBOH010000054.1:0-3025 GCA_036351055.1 Lysobacterales bacterium | reverse complement strand
TGACCACTTTGGCTACACGGTTAACGGCAACCAGCTTCTCGAGCATGCCGTCGCCATTGTCTCTGTCGTTATTTGCCATCAGTTCGTCCTGTTCAGAATTTCAGGCCGCTCTCACGAGCAGCATCGGCGAGCGTTTTCACGCGACCGTGGTATTTGAATCCACTGCGATCGAAGGCCACCTGTTCGACACCGGCTTCCTTGGCGCGTTCCGCCACGGCTTTGCCAACCGCCGCAGCGGCTGCCATATTGCTGGTGCTGTCGAGGCCTTTGCGCAGATCTTTTTGCACCGTTGATGCGACCGCTACTACCTTGCCGTCGTTGATCACCTGGGCATAGATATGCTGACCGCTGCGATGCACCGTCAGACGGGGCATTCCGGAGCGGAGGATGCGGGCGCGGTTTTTGCGCGCTCGACGCAGTCTCGAAGTCTTCTTGTTCATGATTTCCTACCTCTCGGGCCCAAGGCTTACGCCTTTTTGGCCTCTTTCCGGACGACACGTTCGTCCGCATAGCGAACACCCTTGCCCTTATAAGGCTCCGGCGGCCGGAAGGCGCGAATTTCCGCGGCTGCCTGGCCGACGCGCTGCTTGTCGCAGCCCTTGACGATAATTTCCGTCTGGCTCGGCGTCTCCACGGACACCCCTTCCGGCACGTCGTAATTCACATCATGGGAGAAACCCAGCTGCAGATTGAGCTTCTGTCCCTGGGCCTGGGCGCGGTAACCGACACCCTGCAGGAGCAGTTTCTTCTCAAAACCTTCGCTGACACCCGTGATCATGTTGTTGAGCAGAGCACGGAAGGTCCCCGCCATGGCGATGTCCTTGTTTTCACTCCACTGCACCGTGCAGGTGCCATCTTCCATGGCAAATTTGACCGCCGGGTGGACGTCCATCTGCAGATTGCCTTTCGGGCCCTTCACGGATACCTGCGCGTCGCTGATGTTGACATCAACGCCTTGCGGGATCTGGACGGGACTTTTCGCGATACGTGACATTGCTCTTACTCCTGATACTTAGGCGACGATGCAGAGGACTTCGCCGCCCTGCCCTGCCTGGCGCGCCGCAACATCGGTCATGATGCCCTGCGACGTGCTCACGATGGCGACACCGAGGCCGTCAAAAATGCGCGGCAGGTCATCTTTACCACGGTATTGACGCAGGCCGGGACGGCTGACACGTTTGACCATGTCAATAACGCCCTTGCCTTCAAAGTAACGCAGGGTCACTTTGAGCTGGGGCTTGCCATCATTCGGCTCTACCTCGAAATCATTGATAAAACCTTCATCTTTCAGCACAGCAGCAATGCCCACCTTCACTTTGGAAGACGGCATCGTTGCGCTGACCTTGTTGGTCGCCTGTGCGTTGCGGATGCGGGTCAACATATCCGCAATCGGGTCACTCATGCTCATTGCTTTGGTCCTGTTTTATCTGTCTGACCGGTTGTTCCAGAAGGCTGGAACGCCGGATTACCAGCTGGCCTTACGCAGGCCCGGAACGTCGCCACGCATGGCGGCTTCACGCAGTTTGTTTCGACCCAGGCCGAACTTGCGGTAGAAACCGCGCGGACGACCGGACAGGGCGCAGCGGTTACGCTGACGCGCCGGGCTTGAATCGCGCGGCAGCTTCTGCAGGGCGAACACTGCCGCCTGCTTTTCTTCGAAGCCCACTTCCGGGTCTGCGATCACTGCCTTGAGCTCCGCGCGACGGGTAGCGTACTTGGCTACCAGCTTTGTGCGACGGTTCTCGCGATTGATCATGCTCTTTTTGGCCATGGTGTTTTCCTGCTTACTTGTCTTTGAACGGGAAGCTGAAGGCTTTAAGCAGCGCCTTGCCTTCCACATTGTCGGCTGCCGTCGTGGTAATGGTGATATCCATACCGCGAATGGCGTCTACCTGGTCGAAATCGATTTCAGGGAAAACGATCTGCTCCTTGATGCCCATGGAGTAGTTACCGCGGCCATCAAAAGATTTCGGGCTGAGACCGCGGAAATCACGTACACGCGGGATCGCCACGTTCACCAGGCGGTCAAAAAACTCCCACATCTGGTCGCGGCGCAAGGTCACTTTGCAACCAATGGGCCAGCCGTCACGGATCTTGAACGAGGCCACTGACTTACGGGCCTTGGTCACGATCGGCTGCTGACCTGTAATCGCGGCCATGTCAGCCACGGCTTTTTCCATGACCTTCTTGTCCGTGGTCGCCTCACCCACACCCATGTTCAGGGTGATTTTGGTGATCTTCGGCACCGCCATGACGTTCTCAATACCCAGCTCTTTCATCAGCTGTGGCACCACCGTCTCTCTGTAATATTCCTGCAATCTGGCCATCGGGCCTTCCTCTTCTCTTCTTTGCGGTTGGCGCGAAGCGCCAGAGCAAATTAATTCACGTTGCGGTGGGGGTACGGTCTTCATCGCACAGCGATGAAAGAAGCGCCCTCAGCGCGGCTCTAAATATCCACGGCCTCGCCGTTGGAGCGGAAAACCCGCACCTTGCGGCCGTCTTCCAGTGTCTTGAAGCTCACGCGGTCGCCCTTACCCGTCGCCGGGTTGTACAGCGCGACATTGGAAGCATCGATGGGCGCTTCGCGCTCCAGGATGCCGCCCTGGGTTCCCCGGTTCGGGTCTCCCTTGGTGTGCTTCTTCACCATGTTGACGTTTTCTACCAACAGGCGGTTGTTTTCCAGAACGCTGATCACCTGGCCGCGCTGGCCCTTGCTGCGTCCTGTTCTGACGACGACGTCGTCGCCCTTCTTAATACGGTTCATCGTTTTTGCCTCGCTTACAGCACTTCGGGCGCGAGGGAGACGATCTTCATGAACTTCTCACCACGCAATTCGCGGGTAACCGGTCCGAAGATACGCGTGCCCACGGGCTCGAGTTTCTGGTTCAGCAGCACCGCGGCGTTGCCATCAAAACGGATCTTGGATCCGTCCGGGCGCCGCACGCCATGACGCGTACGCACAACCAGCGCGTTGTAGACCTCACCCTTCTTGACCTTGCCACGCGGGATCGCGTCTTTGACGGTC
>JAZBOH010000053.1:0-17832 GCA_036351055.1 Lysobacterales bacterium | reverse complement strand
TTTACTCTCGGCCAGTTTCTCGGTTGCGCGGTGCAGCAGGCCCACGTGCGGGTCGGCGCGGACCACGGTCTCGCCGTCCATCTCCAGGACCAGTCGCAAAACACCGTGCGCCGCCGGGTGCTGCGGGCCGAAATTCATCGTGTAGTTTTGGATCTCAGCCATCTTTATCTTCCCCCTGGGCCGCCGCAATTTCTTCCGCCCTGGCGTCGGCAGCCTGGTCGACCTCGTCGGTCTTGTATCGTGAATCATCACGCAGTACGCGTGGCACCGTGACCCGGGGCTCGATTTCAACGGGCTCGTAAACGATGCGCCCCTTCAGTTCGTCATAGCGCACGGCAACGTTACCGATCAGCGGGAAGTCCTTGCGGAAGGGGTGGCCGGTAAATCCGTAGTCCGTCATGATGCGGCGCAGGTCCGGGTGACCCTCGAACACGATTCCAAACAGGTCAAATGCTTCGCGTTCGTACCAGTTGGCCGAACTCCAGATTTCCACCAGGGTCGGCACGATGGGCATGCCCTCGTCGGGTGCGAAGCAGCGAATGCGCAGGCGCCGGTTATGCCGGAACGACAGCAGGTGAACAACCACGCCGAAGCGCTGCTTCATCTCCCCCGCTTCCGGGCGGCTGGCCCAGTCGAATCGTCCGGGACCCAGCGATTCGACGCCGCGTCCGAACCCTTCCTGCGAAGCGTCCTCGGTATCCCACTCGGACTGGCCGAAGCTGAGGTAGTCGACGCCGCAAAGGTCGGTCAGTTGTTCAAAGCTGAAATCTTCTTCGTCGCGCAACGCCCGGCATACTTCCTGCCAGGCGTCGACCTCGATTTCCACTGTCGTGATGCCGGATTGCGTGTCTCCGACCGTGACGCGCTCACCGAAGCGTTCAGTGAACAGGTCCGAAATGGCTTTGGCTGTTTCGCTCATGCCCTCACCTGGCAATGGTGGATTCGCGGCGAATTTTCGCCTGCAACTGGAGGATGCCGTAGATCAGCGCCTCGGCGGTTGGTGGACAACCGGGCACGTATACGTCTACCGGCACAACGCGGTCACAGCCGCGTGTGACGGAATAGGAATAGTGGTAATACCCCCCGCCGTTGGCGCAGGAGCCCATCGAAATGACCCACTTGGGGTTCGACATCTGGTCATACACCTTGCGGAAAGCGGGCGCCATCTTGTTGGTCAGCGTGCCGGCCACGATCATCACGTCCGATTGCCGCGGGCTGGGCCTGAAAATCACGCCGAAACGATCGAGGTCGTAACGCGCCGCGCCCGCCTGCATCATCTCCACGGCGCAGCAGGCCAGGCCAAAAGTCATCGGCCACATGGATCCGGACCGGGCCCAGTTCAGCAAAGCATCGATACTGGTTACCGCGAAGCCGCGATCCATCAGCGGGTTGGCATCGGCGCTGGGTCGGAGGATGTCGTCGACTTCCGCCAGCGGGACGGGATTGTTTATTCCCATTCCAGGGCTCCTTTCTTCCACACGAAAAAGAACCCGATCACGAGTTCAATAACAAAAATGGTCATCGCGAACAGGCCGAATACGCCGAGCTTGTCCAGCACCAGCGCCCACGGGATGAAAAATGCGATTTCAAGGTCGAAAATGATGAACAGGATGGCAACGAGGTAATAACGGACATCGAACTTCGAGCGTGTATCTTCAAAGGCTTCGAACCCGCACTCGTAAGGCGAATTTTTCTCGTCGTCCGGCCTGCTGTGTCCCAGCAGTTTCCCGAGTATTCCGCCCGTGGCCAGCAGAATCGCGCCCAGGGCAAGGGCAATTATGATAAAAATCAGAACAGGAAAATATTCTGCGAGCATGCTCGTGTCTCTCTGGGCAATATCCGTGAATTCGCTCGATGAACGAATGATCCGGGAATTTTACAGACTGACAGGCAGGATGTGAACTTAAATACCGGCTTAACGCGGCATCAATTGACCAAGAACAGGAAAAAGCGTCTCTCTTACCCGTTCCGGGCGCTGCCTGAAGGTGGCAATGATCGATCGCAGCAAAATTCCACCGGCGCTTTTCCCGCCACGACAATCAAAAAAAGCCCTGCTGATTCCAGCAGGGCTTTCGTATTCGGATGATGGTGCCCAAGGCCGGACTCGAACCGGCACGGCTTTCGCCACTACCCCCTCAAGATAGCGTGTCTACCAATTCCACCACTTGGGCATACTTCAAAGGACTCAACCGTTACCGGTTTTTTCGTCCGGCCCTTCGTTCTCGGTATCGACGGCAGGCAGGTCTTCCGCTCCGGCACCCTCGACCGCCGAGGTATCCAGCGCGGGCATATCTTCCGCAACCGGCTGGACAGACGGCAAATCGCTCGCGGAAATATCTTCGGCGCCCGTCATGGCTTCGCCGTCTGCACCTTCAACAGCCGGCTGGACCTCGCTTACGACGGATGCAGCCTGGTCGGTACTGACCACGCCCAGGCCAACCTCGGGGTTGTCCATCATGCGCGACACCATGATCGCCATGGTCAGGCTGATGGCGCAAAAAAGGCCGGCCAGAATCCAGGTCGTCCGGCTCAGGAAATTTCCTGCGCCTCGAGCACCAAAAACCGTACCGGAAGCGCCACTGCCAAAAGCGGCGCCAGCCGTCGCACCCTGACCTTTCTGAATCAGGACGAACGCGATCAGGGCGATCGCGATCAGCACGTGAAAAATATTTAAAACCTGCATAGTGAATCCGTTTGCCTAAAAGCAGCCGGGGAAAATCAGGCGACCGCGTTGCGAATCGCGAGAAAGTCTTCGACCTTGAGCGAAGCACCTCCCACGAGCCCGCCGTCGATATCTTCCCGGGCAAATAAATCGGCGGCATTGCTGCCATTCACACTGCCGCCGTACAAAATACGTAGTTGACCGGCAATTATAGCATCCAATGCAGCAAATTTGTCACGTATAAATGCATGAACGGCCTGGGCCTGTTCCGGTGACGCCACTTTGCCGGTGCCGATGGCCCAGACCGGCTCGTAAGCGACGGTGGCTTTTGCAAAGGCCTGGATGCCGGACCGGTCCAGGACCGCGTCGATCTGGCGGGCCACGACGGCCTCGGTTTCATCGCGCTCACGTTCCTCGAGGGTCTCCCCAACACACAACACGGGCTCGAGGCCGGCGGCCAGCGCGGCGGCAAAGCGCTCGGCCACGTTTTCATCGGACTCACCGTAGATTGTGCGGCGCTCAGAGTGCCCGACCAGCACGTAGCGGCAGCCAAAATCGAGCAGCATGGAGGTTGACACCTCACCGGTATGCGCACCTTTTTCAACCGGGTTGACGGTCTGGCCACCCCAGGCGATGGTTGAGCCTTCCAGCAACGACTGTGCCTGCGCCAGGTAGGGAAAAGGCGGGAACACCGCCATATCGACGTTTGCACCGTCACGGCTGCCGTCGAGCAAGCCGTCGAGCAGGGACTTCACCATGGCCTTGGAGCCATGCATTTTCCAGTTTCCGGCAACCAGGATTTTACGCATCATCAATGTCCTTTAAGGGTAGTGTTCAAGCGCGCAGTAGAATACAGAGGGCGCCCGAAATACTCAAGCAGGGAATCTCCCGGGAGGTGACACGGGTCATCAGGGGCTGAGTTGGTCGAAGAAACCGATTTCCTCGGCGGTCAACCGGCCGATGCGGCATTCATCCAGTGAATTGGGCATGGCCGAGCTGTTTGCGCTGAGGGGAATCCGCCCCCCCATGATCTCGGCAACTTCCTGGGGGTGCAGCGGAACCCGGTTGGGCTCGGCATAACCGTGTGGGTGAATGGGCTGCCCGCTGGTCAGCGCGTACTTGTCCGTTGCGCCCAGCACGTGCAGCATTTCGTGTGTCAGGACCACCTGGTTGCTGTCCCGCAAGCCGCGTTTGGCGTATGCCTTGACGATTCCATAGCGCCCCTTGCGCATACCGACCGAGATGCCGAGCTCCTTGTTTCCATTCAGGCTGTGGTAAATCACGAACATCTGGATATCCGCATTGACGAGGTCATCCTTGAACGACTGCCGCCACGCCCACCAGCGCATTTTCAGGCTCCAGAGGGCGATCTTCGCGGTGTTGAACTGGCTTGGCACCTGCGGTGGCAGTTCCCGGCGGACGGAGGCCATCTGGAAACGGAACGCCGGTGTCACGGCAAAGCCATAAGGCCGCACCTCGCGCTCAAAGAAGCGGTTGATCGAGTCGAATGAATTTGCATCCAGGCTTTCGACGAAACGCTGCGTGGCGGGTTCGTCATCGCCGATGATCGGGTAAATGGTGACCAGGATGGGGCGGTCCCAGGAGGCCATGCGGTTCTCGGTCATCCAGGTCCCGACCACGATCACGAACAGGATGCTGAGCAGCACCACGATTCGCATCAGTTTAAAAACACTCATGAACCTGCAACCATCATCTGCCCGACCAGTACCGAGCCGCAGTGGATGTTTCCACGGGTGTCGATATCGCTGCCGCTTGCCACGATATTCCTGAACATGTCATTGAGGTTTCCAGCAATGGTTACTTCCTCGACCGGATGAAGTAGATTTCCATTTCGCACCAGGAAACCGGAAGCGCCGCGGGAGTAGTCACCGGTTACCAGGTTGATGCCCTGGCCCATCACCTCGGTGACATAGAAACCGTCAGCCAGGCCGGCCAGCAGGTCGCCCCGCATTTCGCCGCCCGGAAGCAACAGCAGGTTACGCACACCGCCCGCATTTGCTGTCGTCTGTAAACCGAGGCGCCGTGCCGAGTAAGACGACAGGGCATAACCCGTCAGCACGCCGGCGTCGATGATATGGCGCTCGCGGGTCGCCACGCCCTCGGCATCGAAACTGGCGCTGCCGGCGCCGCGCAGCAGGCGCGGGCGCTCGGCCAGGTCAAGCCAGCCGGGGAACAGCTGCTCGCCGGCTCGGTCTTTCAGGAAAGAGGCATTTCGATACAGCGACGATCCGGATATGGCGCTCACCAGGTGGCCTATGAGTCCGGTCGCCACGCGGGGCGAGAACAACACCGGCATCTGCGCGGTTGACAGCTGGCTGGCGCCGAGACGCCTCACCGTGCGCCGGGCCGCTTCCGCACCGGTCACTTCTGCAGCCTCGAGGTCATCGATGCAACGGCGGCTGTCGTAACTATAGTCCCGTTGCATGGCATCGCCCTCGCCGGCCAGCAGAACGCAGGACTGACTGAACTGGGTGCCGGAGCTGCGCCCGGTGAAGCCGTTTGAATTGCCGTAAACGGACAGGCCCAGACCGGCATTGAAGGCTGCCCCCTCGGAGTTTTTGATGCGGCTGTCTTCGCGCCCGGCTGCTTCGCAGGCGAGCGCTCTTTCGATGGCATCGTTGGCGTCGACCGTTGCCGGGTGCCAGAGGTCCAGGTCCGGCATTTCCGTCGCCAGCAACTCCGGGTCCGCGAGGCCGTTACACGGGTCTTCCTGGGTGAACCGCGCGATGTCCATCGCGTGTTGCACGCAGGACGCGATGGATTTCGGCCGCAAATCCGCGCTGCTGGCCTGGCCCTTGCGGCGCCCGATCAGCACCGTTACGGAAAGGCCACGGTCCTGCATGTATTCCAGGGTTTCCACTTCGCCCAGGCGCACGTTGACCGACAGGCCCTGGCTGGTGTGCGCCTGGATCTCCGTTTCGCTGGCCCCGAGCCGATGCGCCTGGCGCAGGGCTTCGTGCACGTGGCCTTCCAGCGCGTCAAGCTCCGCTTCACGGTCCAGCGGCGGCTGCGTTACCATGGATACATCATTCATTGTCAAACCCCTTGTGAGAGGGAATGGTCATCAAGAACATGGAAGAAAGCAAGAAATTTTCCGACACGGAAGAAGAAGTCAGTCGAAGCCAGCGGCGGCGTGAAGCCCTCGAGGTCAAATCCCTCGCTGCGCGGCTGATCGCGCTCAGCCCGGCAAAACGGGCCCGGGTTCCACTGGATGAGCAGTTGCTCTCCGAGATCGAACGCGCCAGGGGTATCCGCTCCAACGTGGCGCGCAAGCGCCAGTTGCAGTATGTCGCGAAACTGTTGCGGCGCAACGATACGGAGCCCCTGGAGAAAGCCCTGGAATCCTTTGACCAGGATGCCAGGCAACTCAGCGCTCGCCAGCACCGCAGCGAAGCCTGGCGCGACCACCTGCTTGCAACCGGTGATCCGGCCGTGGGCGCTTTACTGGAGAAACGGCGCGACGCCGATGCCCAGGCGATCCGGCAGCTGCTGCGCAACGCGCGCCGCGAAGCGTCCAGGAACAAGCCGCCGGCCGCCGCACGCTCACTGTTCAAGATGCTGCGGGCACTGGACGAAGCCGAGCCCCTGCCACCCGTTTCGTAGGCGCGCATCAGCTTTCGGTGCCACCCACGGTCAGGTTGTCGATTTTCAGGGTAGGCTGACCGACGCCTACGGGTACGCTCTGTCCGTCTTTGCCGCAGACGCCGATGCCGGCATCCAACTGCAGGTCGTTGCCCACCATCGAGACCTGCGTCATGACGTCAGGGCCGTTTCCGATCAGGGTTGCGCCCTTGACAGGCCGCGTCACCTTCCCGTTTTCCACCAGGTAGGCCTCACTGGCCGAGAACACAAAGCGCCCGGAAGTAATATCGACCTGGCCGCCCGCGAAGTTGACCGCATACAGGCCGCGCTCCACCGAGGCGATAATCTCGCGCGGGTCGTATTCACCGGGCAACATGAAGGTATTGGTCATTCGCGGCATCGGCAGGTGTGCAAAAGACTCGCGCCGCCCATTCCCGGTAGGTTTCGTATTCATCAAGCCCGCATTGAGCTTGTCTTGCAGATAACCGCGCAGAATACCGTTTTCAATCAGTATGTTACGCTGGGTCACGGTGCCTTCGTCGTCGATGGTCAGGGACCCGCGCCGCCTCTGCAGGGTGCCGTCGTCGATGACCGTCACGCAATCCGCCGCGACCTTTTCACCCATCCTGCCGCTGAACGCGGAAGTGCCCTTGCGGTTGAAATCACCTTCCAGGCCATGACCTACGGCTTCGTGCAGAAGCACACCCGGCCAGCCGGGCCCAAGCACCACGGGCATGGTGCCGGCCGGTGCCGCATCGGCGCCCAGGTTGACCAGGGCCTGGCGCACGGCCTCGTCAGCCATTTGCCGCCAGCGGCCGTTTTCGAGCAACTCCTGGTAGAGGTAGCGACCGCCGCCACCGTCGCTGCCCTGCTCGCGCCGACCGCCCTGCTCTGCAATCACGCTGACGTTCATGCGCACCAACGGCCGTATGTCGGCTGCCAGCGTGCCGTCGGTGGCCGCCACCAGCACGGTCTCGTAGGTGGCGGCCATGCTGACCACGACCTGGTCCACGCGCGGGTCCCTCGAGCGGGCATAGGCATCGACCTGCCGCAGCAAGTCAACCTTCTCCGCCGCACCCATCGCCAGGATCGGGTCCTCGGGGCCGTACAAGGGCGCCGCCTCGCACTTGCGCCATGCCTGTACCGCGGCAACGCTGCCCTGGCGGGCGATGGCGCGTGCCGCGCCGGACGCCTGCAGCAGGGACGGCATGACGATTTCATCGGCGTAGGCAAAGCCGGTCTTCTCACCGGAGATCGCGCGAATGCCGACACCCTGTTCCACCGCGTGTGTGCCGGTCCGCACCAACCCATCCTCCAGCACCCAGCTCTCGTGTGCCGTCGACTGGAAATACAGGTCGCCCGTATCCACGGCCGGCCCCATCAGGTTTGAAAGCACCTGTTCCAGTTTTTGCTGGTCCAGCCCGCCGGGTTCCAGCAACTGGCGTTCGGCCTGTTTCAAGGCATCACTCATTCTTTAGCTCCCGCCCGTTCCACTTCAACGGGCTCAATGATCGGCTCATCCCAACTGCCACTTATGGTGTAACGGACCTTGGTCGCTTCCGCCAATTCTTCGTGTAACAACCCCTGCAGCGCCAGGCCTGCCGCCACGCCCACCGGCCCCGCGGTGAGTGCGCCGATAATGGGCAGTGTATTGCCAACGCCCGGCCGAATGGTCATCAACTGGTCGTACTGCTGCTGGACCAAGTCGGTCCGGCCGCTGACATTGATGCTCGCGGCACTGGAAGTCAACAACACGTCATCCGTGCTTGCGATGCCATTTTCCAGGGCGAAGGTCCCGGTGGCCTCGTCAAAGGAAAAACCCGACTCGAAAACATCCCGGAAATCCAGCGAGAGGCGCTTGGGCAGGGCCGTGAAGCTGACCAGCCCAAGCAGGCGGCCCGGTCCGGCGCTGGCGCCGGTGATATTACCCTGGATCACGCTGAAGTCGACCTGTCCGTTCAACCGCGACAGGGCAAAATTCCCGGGGGTTCCCGGCCACCAGGCATCAAAACTGACCAGCGTCTGACCACCCTGGACCGAGGACGAGATGTCCAGGGACTGGAGAAAATCACCCAGCGACTCGGACACCATGTTGATCTTGAAATCCGAACGGTGGCCGTCCCCGGTCAGGGACCAGTCACCGCTGGCCTGGACCGACAGGGCGTCGGAAGCGGCATCCACTTTCTCGAAGTGAAAGCCCGTTGCATCCGGGTAAGCCTCGATGCGTGTTTCGCCCATTTCGATACCAAGGTAGCTCAGGGAGCGCGCATAAAGGTGCAACGCGGGCAGGTCCTTGGGATCGGTCTCCATGCTAAGGCCGCCTGACTCGGGTTCACCGAGCACCAGGCGCTCAAACTCGGCACTCAGACTGTTGAGCCCGGGGCCCGTGCTGCTGAAGCGCACGGCGCCCTCGATATCCCGGGATGCAAAACCGGCGTTGAACTCGTCGCCCGACACGCTGAACGTCATTTCAACCTGCTGAAGAAGGCGGTCGAGGAAAAGGATTTCATCCGCCTGCAGCCTGCCCTCTTCCAGTTCGAGCCCGCCCATTTCCGCCCCGCGGCCCATTTCATCGACGATGACGGCTACCCAGCCGTCCAGGTCCAGCATCGGGGCCGAGCCGCCAATCCGCAGCATTCCCTTCGCAGGCAATGGCCCCAACCGCCCGCCCAGGTCGATGACAACCCGCTCGGGGGCGACATTTTCCCCCGGCAGGTCAAAACGCAGCGCGGCCCGGTTCTCGATGACGATATCCAGCGGGCGTTCAGGATTTGCGATGGGATATTCCAGCAGTAGTGGCCAGGTTTCTTCGGCCGCCTTGTTGAGCGGCGCGGGCAAGGCAATCGTCACGCCTTCCAGCCCGGAACGGATGACCAGCGTGACCGCGTTGCCGCCAGCTTGCCCGTCCGGCGCGACAACCAGGCTGACCAGCCAGTCGCTGCGGCCCTGGATCTGATTCAACATGGGGAGGTCTTGCCGCAATCGCTCGTCGATCAACACGTCGTTGATGTCGAAATGACCGCTCAGCTCCGCGCGGAATTTTTCCAGTTCGTCCGCGTCGGCTGACAGGTCGAGCAGGGCGGGTCCGCCTGGACCCTGCGCCTGCAGTGCACGGCCCTCGAAACCGCGTTCGCTGTAAGTCAGCTTGCCACGAATATCGTCGATCGTTATGTCACGCTCCGGCTCGGTGAAACGCCCGCCGTTGACCTGCACGGTTCCATCGATATCCAACTCTCCTGCAAGCTGACCGAGCGGAATGACGATACGCCCGTCGATGTCGGCCGGCCCGGCAAACTCGAAGCGGGAGAGGTCAACGTTGATTTGCTCACGCAGGGGAGTTTGCTGCAGAAACCCGAGCAGGCCAGGCAGGCTGCCGGGCGTCCGGTATTCAATTTCCAGCAAGGGCGCCTTCATGTCTTCGATGGTGACCACCACCTCGTCCACACCGACCCCACCCGTGTCCGCCACGGTGCCGCGCACATCCATGCCGGCACCGATAAATCGCGCGACGATATCGCCGCCCTGGACTACGGGCCAGCCTTCCAGGTAGTCAACACGCGGAGCGTCCAGCCAGACCACCGCCCCGAAACGGCCCTCGCCGTTGCGGAAGGGCCAGTCGTCCAGGTCACCGTGGATCTGGAAGCGCCCAAGCCGGATTTCGCCACCCAGCAGGCCACGCCGCAACCAGCCGAGAACGTTTTCCGACATGACGGCCTCGGGGAAATACGGGCCCAATCGGCCGACCCTCCCGCGGGTAACCGCAAAATTGGCGTCGATGGCCGGCTTGCCTTCGTTGCCGCTGATCAACAGGTCGCCGTGCACCGCCAGGTCCGCGTTGGCCACGCCGCAACGCTCGAAACCGGCTTGCCAGGTATCGCCCCATTGCATTTCCAGGCGGCAGTCCGAAACATCCAGCTCCAGCGGATCACGGAACATCCGCGGCCAGTCAATCCGGACCCCATCACCCCTGATATCGACCAGGCCGTAAGCATCTGTCAGCTCGATTTTGCCATCGAGGCCCGTGACGTCCGGCCAGCGTTCCCAGCCCACAACGCTGGCATCCCTGATCTGTCCCCGCGCCAGGGCCAGGTGCCACTCATTGCTCAACACCAGGTCCAGTTCACTGACCTGGCCATCGGCCGCTGCCGGCAATCCGGTGGGCCATGGCTTTCCATAAACGGACATGATGTCGCGAGCCAGGTTCAAAGGCACACCCAGGGGCAGGCTGTCGGCGCTGATCCACAGGCCGGTGTCATCACTGGTGTCACGCGCCACGCTGAGCCGCGGCGTGGTCCAGGACGAGGTGCCGTCATCAAAGAAGAAGTCGGCCAGGTGCACGCTCCACTGACCTCCGTCGCTGAAGCGCCAGCGGAAGTTCGAATTGACGCGTTCCAGGTGTATGTCCTGGTATTCGTTCACCAGCAGGGCGTCCCGGAGGGCGGTCATGCCGTTGATACGGTGTCCGTCGCCGCGCGTCCACACACCCCAGACTTCGGCGTCCAGCCAACCGGTCAGGGGCATGAACGGACTGGCCGGAACCTTGCCCTGGAACGAGGCCAGCATCAGCTCGCCGGCCGTTGCCTGCCACTCCGCCCGCTGCACGACCTGCTCATCATCCAGGCGCAGAACGGCCGTGCCGTCGATTTCGCCGTAAACCAGGCCGCTACGCGGGTCGAACAGTTCGGCCCGAACCTGGGTGGCCAGGTCCTTGCCTTCCAGGTTCAGCCTGCCATTGATGCCCGCCAGGCCGAGGTGTATACCGAGTTTTTCATCGATGTAATCCAGGCTGGAATCCTGCAGCACCACTTCGCCCACACGGGCCAGGTCCTTCAGTGCCGAGCCCTGGCTCCCACCCCGGTTGCTGACACCGAAGCCGGACAGGGTGAATTCACCGCTCTCGTCCCGTGACAGTTCAAAATCGGCTCCAATAACTCGGAAGTTGTAGAGCGGCCCGCCGGCAAGCAGGTAGCCGAGGGGACGGATATCCAGCGCCGCCGACTCGATGACGACCTCTGCCGCGCCCTCTCCGGGCAGCCCCGCGTTCTCCAGCAGGTGCAGCCCACGCAGCGTCAGGCGCGGCCCGAATGCGGTCCACGAGCCTTCGAAACTCTCGATCGCGACGGGCTGCCCAAACTCCTCGCTCAGCCAATGCTCGAGCTGGGGCTGGTAGTGCACGCTGTAGGGCATCAGCAACCTGCCCAGGCCGACCCCGACGGCCAGCAGGATCACGACGATGGAGAACGCCGTCCACAACAGGGTCCTGGCCCGCCGGAAAATGGTCTTCAGGGATCTCATGGGTCAGAGCAGTACGACGTCGTACTGTTCCTGGGAATACTGGTCTTCACGCTGGAAGCGAATGGATTTGCCAATCAGCTCTTCCAGTTCGGCAACCGTGGAGGACTGCTCGTCGAGAATTTTTTCCACCACCTGGGACGAGGCCAGCACCATCAGCGTGCTGGCTTCGAACTGCCGGCTGGAGCGCACGATTTCACGGAAAATTTCGAGGCAGACCGTTTCGCTGCTCTTGATGGTTCCCCTGCCTTCACACTGCGGGCAAGGCACACAGAGCCTGCGCTCCAGGCTTTCGGTGGTCCGCTTGCGGGTCATTTCGACCAGGCCAAGCGCCGAGATCTCGGTGATCGAGGTTTTCACCGGGTCCCTTTCCAGTGCGCGTTCCAGCGCGCGCATCAACTGGCGGCGATGCTCTTCGTCAGCCATGTCGATAAAGTCGATGATAATGATGCCGCCCAGGTTGCGCAGGCGCAGTTGCCTCGTCAGGGCCTGCACGGCCTCCAGGTTGGTCTTGTAAATGGTTTCGCCGACGTTGCGGTGGCCGACGTAGCCGCCGGTGTTCACGTCCACCGTGGTCATCGCTTCGGTCTGGTCAAACACCAGGTAACCACCGGATTTCAGGGGCACCGAGGGTTTCAATGCGCTTTCGATCTCGTCTTCGACACCGAACAGGTCAAAAATGGGCCGGTCCGAGGAATATTCCTCGATGCGATCGAGCCAGTCTGGCACGAAGCGCCGTGCGAATTCACGCGCCTTTTCCAGTTCCGCGGGAGAGTCAATGCGCACGCGGTCCACTTTCTCGTGCATCATGTCCCGCAGGGCCCGCATCGGCAGCGAAAGGTCTGCGAATACGCAGGTC
Source organism: Lysobacterales bacterium (assembly GCA_036351055.1). Taxonomy (GTDB): domain Bacteria; phylum Pseudomonadota; class Gammaproteobacteria; order Xanthomonadales; family SZUA-36; genus JABDPF01. The sequence continues at coordinate 5,416 of JAZBOH010000053.1, read as the reverse complement.
GCGGCGGCGGCCGTCTCCCCACGCTCCATGATGGATTGCCAGACCTTGTTGAGATAGACCATGTCGGCGGACAGTGCAAAGTCATCCACGCCTTCGGCGTTGGTGCGCACGATGTAACCATGCCCATGCGACTCGTCGCGCAAGCGGTAGACCAGCTCCTTGAGCCGGGCCCGCTCTTCCTCTTCTTCGATACGTACCGAAATGCCAACCACGTCGCAATCGGGCAGCAACACGAGAAAGCGGGAAGGAATGCTGATGTTGGTGGTCAGGCGGGCGCCCTTGCTGCCCAGAGGGTCTTTGATGACCTGCACGATCAACTGGTCACCCGCCCTCAGCAAGTCTGAGATCAGGGGCTCTGGCGGGGCTTCAGTGCTGTCGGTCACGGGGTCCTGGCGCACCATGTCCCGTGCATGAAGGAATGCCGTGCGTTCCAGCCCGATATCGACAAATGCGGCCTGCAGACCGGGCAACACCCGGGAAACCTCGCCCTTGTAGATATTGCCGTTGTAGCCGGTATGACCGACACGCTCCATCCATACTTCCTGGAGCATGCCGTTTTCGACCAACGCCACACGCGCTTCGGAGGGCGTCGAATTGATCAGGATTTCTTCACTCACGCCCGAACTACCGTTTCCAAGGTGTTGCTAGAATAGCATTTTATGCTTTCAAGTAACTGGGCGGTTTCGAAAAGGGGCAGGCCCATCACGCTGGAAAAACTGCCCTCGATACGGCTGATCCGCTCCGCCGCCCTGCCCTGTACACCGTAAGCGCCGGCCTTGTCCATTGAGTCACCGGTATCGCAGTAGGACTCGATCCATTCGGGTTCGAGTTCGGCAAAAGACACCCGCGTGATATTCAGGCGGTCCAGCACCCGGTTGTCACTGGCGGCCACCGCGACAGCCGAGAAAACCTCGTGCGTATTGCCCGACAGCCGGCCCAGCATCGCCTTTGCTTCTTCACGGTCACGCGGCTTGCCAAGAATGTCTCCATCCAGGATGACGGCGGTATCTGCGCCCAGCACAGGCAAAGCGTGGCCTTCACGGCGCATCACTTCCACCGCCTTGGCGCGCGCCAGGCGCACGACGTACCCGGCAGGACTTTCCCCGGCCAGGACGGACTCGTCTACATCAGCCACGACCACGCGAAAACGGATGCCGATCTGCGCCAGCAACTCCCGGCGCCGCGGCGAGGCGGAGGCCAGGACCAGCTCAGCTTTTCGTGTTTCCGCTTGCCTTTCTGTACTCATCACGGCTTCAACTCCGGTGGTAGGGGTGGTTCTGGGTGATGGTCCAGGCACGGTACAACTGCTCTGCCAGGATCGCCCGCACCATGGGGTGCGGCAGGGTCAGGCGGCCAAGTGCCCAGACATTCTGGGCCCGGTCACGGCAGGCCTGGGGCAGACCGTCGGGCCCGCCCACCAGGAAACAGACGCCATGCTCTTCGCGCATCCAGTTTTCCAGCTGCACGGCCAGTTCTTCGGTCGACCACTGCTTGCCGCGCCCATCCAGTGCAACCACCCGGTGGCCTTGCGGAACGGCAGCGAGCAAGGCATCGCCCTCGGCCGCCCGCAGGGAAGCGATATCGGCGTTGCGGCCACGTTTTGCCATGGCGATTTCTTTCAGTTGCAGGGACATGCCTCGCGGAAAGCGGCGCGCATACTCGGACCACGCATCCTGTACCCAGGCCGGCATACGGTTGCCGACAGCGGCTACTGTCAGGTCCATTCCGGGCTTCTCATGGGATCAGGGGGCAGAACCCTGCTCTTCACGGTGGTGGCTGCTGGCTTCCCAGAGTTTTTCAAGGTTGTAAAACGCGCGGGTCTGGGGAAGCATCAGGTGCACGATGATGTCGTTCAGGTCGACCAGCACCCACTCGGACTGGCGGTCGCCCTCCACGCCCAGTGGCGGGCAACCCGCATCCTTGGCGCGCACGATCAGGTTTTCCGCCATCGACTTGATGTGGCGAAGCGAACTCCCGGATGCGATGACAAACAGGTCCGTCAGCGGGCTTTGTCCGGACACGTCAATCTGGTGGATATCGAGGGCTTTGAAGTCCTCCAGGGAATTGATCACCAATTCCTGGAGCTGGTCGAACGGTAATCCGTCCTTTGGGGGCTGTTGGCTGGTCAAATGAAACTACCTTGATTGTGTTAAGCGGATTCTATCACGCATAAAGCCGCTGTTCCCGGATGTAATCCAGCACTTCCCGCGGTGTCAGGAAGCCTGCTGACCGGCCGGCGCCGATCATCGCGCGAATTGCGCTGGCGGAAATATCCAGCTGGGTGATCTGCAGCGGCAGAACACAGCCCGCGGCCTGTTGCCGCAATTGGTCCGCCGTGCCTGCCAGGCGGCCGTTCATTTCCTGCGCCAGCTCCCGGCTGTAGGCTTCCCGCGCATCGGGCCGGCGCATGACCACGATATGGGCCAGCTCGAACAGGCACCGCCACTGGTGCCAGCGATCCAGCCCGTTGGCGGCGTCCTGGCCGATGACCAGGACCAGTGGCGCGGCCGGAAAACATTGTTTCAGTTCCCGCAGCGTATCGACCATGAAGGAAGGTCCCTCGCGCCGCAGTTCACAGTCGTCGGCAACCAGGCCGTTTTCACCTGCAATGGCCAGTTCCAGCATCGCAAGCCGGTGCCGCGCGGACGCTCCGGGCTGGACGCGATGGGGTGGCCGGGCGGCGGGCAGCATGCGGACCTGGGCCAGGCCCAGCTGCTCGAACACCTCCAATGCGGGCCGCAGGTGTCCGTAATGGACGGGATCAAAAGTTCCACCGAAGACCCCGATGGGCAATGACAGGGGGTCAGGGTCAAAATTCATTTTAACCCTGACCCCGGTTTTACTGCGCCCGGATCACACAGGAACCAGAGCAGGCGGTCCAGCGTCTGCCAGGCGTCGCCCCGGGCTCGCCCCTTGCTCTGGCGGTCGATCAGTGAAAGGGTCCGGAACGCCTCGCCGAAATCAGCAGCAGACAGCCGCCCAAGGATGCCGCGCATGGCGCCCTGGCGGGCAGGCCAGACGCGCAGGCGCTTGAGGGCCACGGCCTGGTTTTCGCCGCTGGCGGTAGCCGCACGCACGGTATCGGCAATGGTCAGTTCCCGGTAAAGCGCCGCGTAGACCAGCTGGATGGCGACACCGGTGCGCTGCAGGCCGGACGCCACGCGCAGGCATTCGCCCAGTTGGCCGGCCAGGGCGCAATCGACCAGGCGGAATGAATCGAAACGCGCGCTGTTGGCAACGGACTTTGTCACCTCTTCCACCGTGACCCGGTCAGCGACACCGCTGAGCAGCAGCTTGTCGATCTCCTGCTGCGCGGCCAGCAGGTTGCCCTCCACCAGCTCCGCCAGCAGCATCACGGCTTCGGGGTCGGGCCGCAGGCCGGCCGTCTGCATGCGGCTGCGGATCCAACCGGGCAGTTCGTTTGGCCGTACCGGCCAGATTTCCACCAGCACGCCGGCGCGCGCCAGGGCCCCGGTCCACTTGAGCTTGCGCATGGCGCCGCTCCAGTCACCGCAGGACACCAGCAGCAACACGTCGGGATCGGGGTTTTTAGCCATGCCGGTCAGGGCCTTGGCGCCTTCCGTGCCGGGTTTGCCGGTGGGCAGGCGCAGGTCGAGTATTTTTTGCGATGAAAACAGGGAGGGAACCGAGGACTCTTCCGCCAGTTGCTTCCAGTCGAACTTGCCGGTGACCTCGTGCACCGACCGTTCCACGAAACCATGCGCCTGTGCCGCCTGGATGACCTGGTCGCGGCACTCCTGCAGCAGCAGCGGTTCCGCCCCCGCCAGCAGATACACCGGCGCCAGCTGACGGGCAAGCGCCGCGGGCAGTTGCTCAGGGCGGACCGACATCGGGATCAGCCCGGGCCCGCGCTGACGGATTCCAGCCGGCTGACCAGCAGGCGCGCCAGGTCTTCGGCCAGGTCCTGCTTGAGGTATTCCTGCTCGCGCGAGGAAGCGAGGATTTTTTGCTCGTCGAAGCTGACCTCCCTGCTTTGGCTGAGCGTCTGCATGCTCAGCAACTCCGAACCGCCCGTATCCAGCAGGCGAAACTGGACCGTGTGGCCGACGCGGTATTCGCGCACGCGCGCGTTGTCGGCGATGGTCAGCACCGAGGTCGTTACCTGGTTGACCGGGATTTCCAGTATTGCCGTCGCCTCAGAGCCGCTGACGAACTTGACGCCGTTCTGTTCCAGCATGGTCTGCACCCGCCGGGCCAGCGGGCTGTAAGGATCGTCCACGACCAGTTGGGTGAGGGCCATTTGCGGCGGCAGGTCGGCTTCTCCGCGCAACTGGAAACCACAGGCGGCCAGCGCCATGGCCAGGGCCAGCATCAACACCAGGGTGCGCAGCTGCTGCATGCTCAGCCCACCACGATATTCAGCAGGCGGTCCGGCACGTGGATGACCTTGCGCACCTGCTTCTCACTCACATGGCGTTGCACGTTTTCGATGGCCATGGCCTGCTCCAGGGCCTCGTCCCGGGAAGACCCCGGCGCCAGTTCGAGCTTGGCGCGCAGCTTGCCATTGATCTGCACCACCAGTGTCACCTGGGTTTTGACCCGGGCGGACTCGTCCACTTCCGGCCAGGCGGCCTGGCACAGGGAGCCCTCACCGCCCAGCGCGCACCACAGGTCCTCGGTGACATGCGGTGCGATGGGCGCCAGCATGCAGACGATGGCGCTCCAGGCTTCCTGGAGTACAGCCCGGGACTGCGGATCACCGGCCTTGAACCGGGCCAGGTGGTTGCTGAGCTCCATGATCGCGGCAATGGCCGTGTTGAAGGTGTAGCGGCGCGCGATGTCATCGCTGACCTTGGCGATGGTGTCGTGAAGCTTGCGCCGGGTCTCTTTCTGGTCGCCGTTCAACGCCGAAACGTCCAGCGCTTCGCAGGGTCCGGCCTCGACGTGGTCCATGACCTGCGACCAGACGCGCTTGAGGAAGCGGTAAGCGCCTTCCACGCCCGAGTCGGACCATTCCAGCGACTGGTTGGCCGGTGAATCGGAAACGGAAAACAGCCGCACGGTGTCGGCGCCGTAGCGATCGACCATGCTCTGCGGGTCGATACCGTTGTTTTTCGATTTCGACATTTTTTCCACGCCGCCAATCAGGACCGCCCGGCCGTCCGCGCGCAAGGTGGCGCCGGTGGGTTTGCCCTTGTCGTCGCGCACCACGTCGACGTCGGCCGGGTTGAACCAGTGCAGCGAGCCGTCCGCCTCCTCGCGGTAATAGGTGTCAGCGACGACCATGCCCTGGCACAGCAACCGGGTAGCCGGCTCATCCGAGTCCAGCAAGCCCACATCGCGCATCAGCTTGTGGTAGAAACGGAAATACATCAGGTGCAGGATGGCGTGCTCGATGCCGCCGATGTACTGGTCGATCGGTGTCCAGTACCTGGCCCGTTCGTCGACCATGGCG
>JAZBOH010000052.1:0-11338 GCA_036351055.1 Lysobacterales bacterium | reverse complement strand
TGACCTTCGTTTACACGGGCTGGATCCTGCGGGCCGCCATCATCGAAATCACCGGTGAAGGCCAGGGTGAGGAAGTCCTGCTCGCCGCCCATGGCATAAAGGTAGGGAACCGTGCAAGAGGTATCGGGGATCATCAGCTTGGCATTACCGTCATCATTCGCGGTGATAGCGGCAACCCAAACATCCCACTCGGACATGTAGAGGTTAAAGTCGAGGACTTCGCGAGAGTTGAAGCCTTCGAGGAAGCGAACTTTAACAGCCTTCGCATTGTCAGTCGTATTGACGACGGACAGAATGGTCTGGTTGCCATCGTTGGCGGTGTAGTAGGGATAGAGAAGGACTTGTCCCAATCCATCCGGATTCATGTTGACTGCTTGCGCGGTACCAGCGATGCCGGCAACACCTGCCAGGCCAGCCAGCACTGCAGCTGTCAGATTTTTTCTATTCATTACAACACTCCTAAAGTTGTGTACACAAGGCTTGCGAATGTAACCCGAGCGGCGCGGCAAATCGTTGCAACACGACACAAACCGCCATCACTCTGGCCATTCGCGGCACAATATTACGATAAGTCACCCCCCAAAGCAATAAAGGGGAGTGTAAAATCAGGCAAGCACGGAAAGCAGAATTGCTTTATTTCTCGGGAAGATACCACCACTGGCCGTTGGTTTTTATCCAGGTGTCCTCGACCTTGCTGGTGCTTTCGTAAACCGACAGGCCGGGAACCGGGTTCGCCACCTTGAATCCCAAGTCAAACCGGACCAGGCAGCGGCTTTCTTCGCAGCTGTGGTCCAGGTAGGTGGCTTCCGTCCAGCGCACGCGGCGCATGCGCATGGAAACACCGAAGTCGATCAGGGAATGGGCCGAACGGTAACCGGGTGAGTAATAGGTATAGGCCGTTTCGAGGTCGCCGGCCGTGAGGGCGTCCCAGCGGGCCTGGGCCCGTTCGATGACGATATCCGACTCGCTGGCCGGCGTGGTGGCGCAAGCCGAGAGCCAGAACGTGGACAGGGCCAGGAGGGTGAATGCCGCGAAGCGGCAAACGCTTTTTGTCTGTATTGTATTTAACATGGGTTCTTGTTCCGTGAGTCCGTGAAACCTGCGAGCAGGCGCTATATGACGCCGTTACTGCTCGTTTTCAACGTCTTCGGTCTTGTCGCGCATGCGGTCCACCTTGTTGATGCGTGAAATTTTCAACGGCGGCACACGTGAGAACTCGTTTTCCAGTTCCCTGCTGATCCGGTTCAGATCGACCGAGCTTTCGATCACGGTCGGCGTGATCATGACCAGGGTTTCACTGCGCAGGGAGTTCTTCGAGCGCGAACCGAACAGCGGGCCGATAAACGGTACGCGGCTCAGGAACGGCACACCGCTGCGGCCCTGGGAATCCTGCTCAGAGATCAGCCCCCCCAGGAACACGGTCTGGCCGGACTGCACGGCCACCTGGCTGCTCACGGTCTGGTTGTTGATCGGCGGGTTGCCGCTGGTCGAGATATCCGGGTCGCGGGCGCCGGCACGGCTGATCTCCTGCTGGATGTCCATGTAAACCAGCCCACCCGGGTTGATGCGCGGCGTCACGTTCAGCGTCACGCCCGTGGAAACATACTGCGCGCTGCTGACGACGTTGTTGGTGCCGGTGGAAATGGACGACGACTGTACCGGCACCTGCTGACCCACGGTGATGCTCGCGGTCGCGTTGTTGCGCACCAGCAGCGACGGCGCCGCCAGCGAGCGCACGTCGGTCACCTCATCCAGCGCGGAAATGGTGGCCTGCACGAACGGCATGCCGTTGGAAAGCGGCGTGGCGATGGTGGTCAGGAAATTGGTGCTGCTGCCAAAAGTGGCTTCCTGCACGTACTCCGGGATATCGCCAATTTCCGCCGGGATCAGGTCCGGGTTGTTGGTGAAATACCAGTTGACGCCGAACTGCAGGTCCTCGGTCAGGTCAACGTTCAGCACCTGCGACTCGATCAGCACCTGCAGGGGTTCGATATCGATGCGTTCGATAGCCGCCAGCACCGAGTTGTACTCGGCCTGGCTGGCCTGGATCAGCAGGGAATTGGTTTCGACCACCGAGGTGATACGAATTTCACTGTCCCCCATTTCCAGGGACTGCACGCCCCCGCCGCTGCGTGACTGGCCTTGCTGCGAATTGCTACCGCCCAGCCGGTTGCTGTTGAAATCGCCGACAGAGCCGACCGTGGCCGATTCCAGGCCGGGCGCCAGCGCCCCGCCCTCGCGCCGGCTGGTCGCCTTTCCGCCCTCCCCGCCAAACAACTCGGAAAGGTAGCCTGCCAGCACGGGCGCCTCCAGGTTCTTGACGCGGTAGACGAACAGCTGCTTGCCGGCGCCTGCCGCGCCGCGGTCAAGGATATTGATCCACTCCTCGGCCTTGTACAGGTAGCTTTCCTGGTAGGTGATCACCATGATGGACCCCAGCCGCTCCAGCGGCAGGAAGCGGAACATGCCGGCAAGCGGTGACTCGGCCTGGGTGCCAAAAATACCTTCCAGCTCGAGAATAATGGACTCCACGTCCACCGTGTGCAGCGGGAAAATACCGACCGACATGCCTTCCAACCAGTCCACGTCGAAGATTTCCACCGTCTGCAGGTAATTGCCCAGCTCTTCCGGCGTGCCGGCCAGGAAAAGCATGTTACGGAAGGCATCGGCATTCAGGATCGCGCCTTCACGTGCATAGGGCTCCAGGATCTTGGCCATCTCGGTCGGCGAGATGAATTTCAGCGGCACGGCGCGGACCTCGTATCCCCGCGCCAGTTCCGCACTGCCGAGCTTCGGCACGAGGTGCCCGCGCACGGCCTCTGACAGGGGCAGAACGTGGTAGCGGCCTTCGCTGTAGACCAGCGTGGCGCCATTCCAGCGCAGCAGCAGCTCCAGGATGGGCATCAATTGTTCGCGCGTGACCGGTTTCGAGGTAGAGAAAGTCACTTCGCCACCCACTCCGGGGGCAATCACGAAAGTTTCCTGCAGCACTTCGCCAAGCACCGTGTGCACGACGGACTGGATGGACTCGCCTTCGAAGTTGAGGACGATTTCGCCGTCTTCCGCCATCGGCTGGGCGCTGCGGCGGGCGGCCTGCTGGTTGATGAAGACGCCGCTGCCCTCGTAGATTTCGGTGTCGGTGATACCCGGATCTGCTTCCTCCAGGCTCTGGATAACCAGTTGGTCTTCGGGCGGGGCTTCCTGCGTCGTCTTGACGATCTTGCCGGTACTGGTGGGCCTGACCGCCGTGTAGGTCGGCGAGCAGCTTGCCGCCACCAGGACAATCGTGATGATCACGACCAGCCGGGACATGTAAGCGTGCCTGTTCTTCATCCCCGGGTTCTCCTTATTGTTCACTTTCATCGGTTTCCTGATTCTTGTTTCCCTGCTGCATCATCGCCTGGATGGCTTGCCTGTAATTGAGCTGCGGCGGCTGCCCGGGTTGTTCACCGCCCTCTTCGGCGGCCCGTTTCAGTTCTTCCCTGCGCTCCGCGATGCGCTGGCGGATTTCTTCCGCGCGGGTCATCGGCTGGCCATCGTCCAGCGTATTTTGCGCATGGTCGCCAGGCGCTGCGGCACGCTCCGGTTCCGGCGGCGTATCCATCATGGCATCGTGGATTTGCAATTCCAGCCGTACCTGCTCACCCGCACCCGATTCCAGGATGGCCTGGCGCGGCTCGATCCGGCTGATGTGCCAACTGCCAAAATCGCCTTCCAGGGGCTGGCCTTCAAAGGCCAGCAGCGATTCGGGGCTGTCTTTCAGGCGCAACGTGGCGACACGCAACTCGGGGGTAATGACCACTCCGGCCAGCACCACGTCGGGCGCATCCACGTCCTCATCGCCTGCCAATTCCTCATCCTCGCTTTCATCCTCTGGGCTGACGCCAATGATGGGCTGCCGGCTCTCGTTGAATACGGGGCGGTCGGTGATCACCGCGTAGTTCTCAATCGGCTGTCCCGTTTTCAGTTGCGGCACCTCGCTGCTCGGGTCGCGGTTGCCGTCACCATCCCCGCCAGCGGCGCCGGATGGCGGCAGCACCCAGATCACGGCCAGCAACAAAAGCAGGGCAAGTAATCCCGCGGACACCGCTGCGAGCACCCTGCCGATCGGATTGTCGGTGAGCTGGCTGATCATGGCGCCTCTCGCAGGTAGCCGGACATGTTGAAGCGGATATCGAGCAGCGCCACTTCCTCAATCACCTGCCCGCCGCTGGTGCGCCTGCGCACGCGCGGCTTGATCACGGTCAATTCTTCAGCCAGGATCATCGGCGCACCGGTCTCCAGGGAGTAGATGATCTTGGTAAGATCCTCGATCCCACAGCGCATGCGGGCATTCACCGTGACCCGCTGGAAGCGTTCTTCAACGCGCGGCCTGACCGGTTGGCGGCTGACGATCTGGCAGGTGTCCTCGGTCTGCGTGCGGATCATCTGGTTGAGCTGCTCCGACATGACGGCGGCGGCCTCATTGAAATCATCCCCATTGAGGAACAGGGACTCATCGGCCTTGCGGCTTTGTATATCCGCCAGCAGCGTCTCGTACTCACCGCGTTGCGCCGCGATGCGTTCGAAACGCCCCAGTTGTTCGGAAAGACCCGATATTTCCTCGCTGTATTCCAGGTGGCGCATGATAAACCAGTGAAAGCACAGAAAATACACCAGGATGATTGCAATGACGAACAGCAATACCGCGGTGAGGCGGCCGCTGCCCTGTTCAGGAACCAGGGTCATCTTCGCCTCCCGCGCCTGTTACCTGCGCATTGATCTCGAAAATTTCCAGCCCCGTCCTGGCATCGAGCCGGGTCGAACCGCGAAACGCGGCCGCGTCCAGGTACGCCGACTCGTTGACCTTTTCAATCAGTTGCTGTGCATTACGTGACTTGCCCTGCATCTGGACGCTGGTACGACCGATGACCAGGCGTTCGAGGAAGGTGTCGTCGGGCAGGATCCGGGTGATGTCTGCAAGCAGTTCCACCGCCAGGGGCGAACTGGCACGCCGCGTGGCGAGAAAGCCTGCCGCCTCGCTGGCGCCCTCGATCTGCTTCCTGATCCGGTCTACCTGCATGGCTTCACCGCGCACCTCGGCGATGGCCTCTTCGAGTTCGTGTACCTGGTGGCCCCGCAGGTACAGTGAAAAAGTCATCACCATGACCAACAGGACCAGTGAGGCGGCGCCCAGTGCGTAATTAAGCCTTGCCTTGCTGTTGACCTGCGTATGCCGTTTCTCTTCGGGCAGCAGGTTTACCCCCAGGGTGCGGCCGTTCTGATTCACGTCGGCGCCCGTCAGTTCAAATCCGCGACGGGAAAGGCGTTCCGCCGCGTCGTCCACTTCCGCCCTTGGCACGACGTACAACACCAGGCGAAGCTGCCCTCCCGCGCTATCCCGGTGCAGGATTTTCCAGTCGAAATAGACGGCGGAGGCCTTGAACGGCGTCTGCCGGTCCATCTCGAAAGTCAGCACCTGTCGCAGGTTGGCTTCGGCCGCCAAAGGCAAGGTGACCTCGCGGGCCAGTACGGAGGAAACATCCAGCACCAGGTAGGTGGGCGCCTCGACCAGGTCGTTTTCCACGCGCAGGTCATCCACCTGCTGTTGCTGTACGGAGACATCCTGGGACAACGGCAGGGTCACGATGTTTTCGCTGCGCTGATTTTCGTCGACGGCCAGCACCAGTGATTCACCGTCAATGGCAACCACCAGGCGCCGTGTCGCATGCTGAAATTTTTCCTGCCAGGGCTCCGGCAAGGCAAGCCTGAGCTCTTCGAGCCACCACGAGAAAAAATTCCCGACAGGCCCGGTACGGACACGGCTCCACAGTTGCTTGAGTTTTTGTTCTAATGCGTTCGCCATGTATTACTCAGTGATGAAAACCTTCACGCCAGCGCAACACCCGGTAGGGCTTCCCATCGGAACTCCCGCCCAGGCGAATCGTTGCATCAATCTGGTCCCAGATGCCGTTTGGCATGGTTGCTTTGGCGAGGATACTATACGTGAGCCCCCGGCCCCGCGCCATGGCGACCTCGCCATTGGGCAGCGCCATTTCCATACCGGTCAATGATTCCTGAGAGTGCCTTTCCTGCACGAAGTTCCGTGCGTCTTCCTCGCTCATGCCGGGCAATGCCATCAGGGCTTCCACCGGGGCGTAAGCGGGATCCGGCTCGCCGGAGTCCGAGTACACCGTCAGCCCCGGCGCCATGCGGTTGTACAGTTCCCAGCTCATGCCGAGCACCTGCAGCAACTCCTCGACCATGACAAAAGAACGGTTGGCAGGGCCTACCGTCAACCCGGCGCTTTCGTAAGCGGGCAGTTCGGCGCCATCGGCCCGTTCGATGTCGTCCTGGTCCTTCCAATCGGCTATCGCTGCAGCCAGCAGCCCCGCGTCCAGGGGGTCAACGCCGTTGGCCGTCAGCACGTTGATGTAAATTTCTTCATCGGCCGCATTGATGTTGAGCTTGCCGCGCTCGTCGGTCACCTGCACCTCGACCTCGATACCTTCGAACGTCGCAAAATAACTGCGCCCATCCGGAACCATGCGGTTCAGTTCGTCCGGGTCGCGCAGCGACAAGACGGCCAGGTTCAAACCGGCTTCCGCCGCCAGCCGCGCCTGCGTTCCGGACAGAACCGTGTGCGCTTCCAGCTGATCCATGCGGGCCGTCAGCGTATACGCGCCGGTGGAGACCGTGACCAGCACCAGCACCCAGAGCACCAGCACCAGGGCAACGCCTTTTTGCCTTTTTGCACCCACCGGGCTCATTGCGTGGTTTTTCCCTTGCTCATCATTTCACGAATTTTTGCGCTGTATGACTTGGTGGGGTCGTTGGCCGTGCCGGCGGAACTGCTGATTGCGCCCTGGTCGATGCGCACGGAAGTGACCAGCATCGGCCACTCGATATAGACCTCCTCGGCGAATTCAATTTCGAGACCCACGGCGGCCGGCAGCATGTTCTCGTCCTGCCAGCTCGGGGACCACGACAGGGTTTCCCCGCCCTCGTCACGGCCGAGAAAACTGAACGAGGCGGATTGAACCTTGTCCAGCAACAGGATGGGTTCACGCTGGTACAGGAATTCCTCGTCAAAACCCTGCAACAGGGTGTGTGACAGCACCAGCTCCAGGCCATCCTCACCCCGCACGAACTCCAGTTCCTGGACCTGCGGGCCGCCAAAGCCCAGGTATCCCGGCATCTGGGCGACATAGCGGATGCGATTGCTGTCACCGCGGAATACACTGCGCGTTTGCTGGGCCTGGTCCGCTTCGAAAGCCAGCGGCAATAACTGGGTCAGCTGTTTCCGCACAAACTGGTGCGCCATGCGGATCCGGTTACTGTCGTCCAGGATGGCCTGGCCTTTTTCGGTGGCGCGCGATGAAGCACGCAGACCACCGTAAGCCAGGGCCAGCAACATGCTCATCAGGGTCATGGCGAGCAGCAACTCCACCAATGAGAAACCGGCCGCCCGCCGCCCGTTGCGCATCACGGCTCTCCCTGCCCGGATTGATTGGCCAGCAGCGCCTTGATGGTGCTGAAACGGCGGGTCTGCTGGCGCGAGGTTTCACCCCAGCTGACATACAGGTCGACCTGCAGCAGGACAATTCCGGTCAGCTCCGCGAGCTCAACCGTATTGGATTCATTCCCCCCGCCTCCATACTCGTAAACCTCCAGTTCCCAGCGGTAGCCTCCGGAATCGCCATTGAGCTGGTTTCCGGCTTCCAGCGGGATCGTGACGCCCACCTGGTCCATGATCGACTGGGCGGTCAGGGCGGCCTCGGTAAAATGACGGGCGCGCACGGTATTGCGCATCGAACCGGATAGAATTTCCAGCACGGTGGCGAAACTCAGGGCGAAAACCATGAAAGCGAGCAGCAGTTCGAGCAGCGTAAAGCCCCCGCTGTGACGACCCGGATGCATGCTGCCTGTGTGCCTGCGCACGGCCTACTCCTCCGCCTGGGCGAGCGAAGCCTCGCCGGTCAGCCAGGTGACATTGACCCGGTAAATTCGCCCGTTCGCCTCCAGGCGCACGTTGCCGCCGGTTGATCCGCCGTCCGGGAAAAATCGGATTCCACCGGCGGTTTCCGACGTCAGTTCAGAGCGTGCGGTGTTCAGCTCGACGTTCATGCCCTCCGGCAGGGTTACGGGTTCGCGGTCCGCGGCCTGGTACTGCCCGCTTTCCGTGTCAAGGGAAAAGACCTGTTCCGACTTGGACAGGATGGCCTTGGTGCGGGTATAGCGCAGGGATGCGGTCACCTTCCTGGCCGCCGTGCGCATCTCGGCGCCGCTGATGCTCCTGGATAGCGAGGTGCCCACCAGCGCCAGGATCAACGCGGCGATCATCATGACGACCATCAGCTCAACCAGCGTAAAGCCGGCCTGGCGCTGATTTTTACCGTGACGCATGATACTGGAGTCCAGCCGGCCTGGGACCTGTGCTAATCCCAGTTGCTGATGTCCGCCTTGGTATCCTCGCCACCAGGCTGGCCATCAGCCCCGAGTGAAGTGATGTCGAACTCGCCCTGCTCACCGGGATACTGGTAAACGTACTCCCTTCCCCAGGGGTCCTTGAGGATCTGTTTCTTGACGTAGGGCCCGTTCCAGCCGGCGACACCGCCGCCTTCATTGACCAGGTCGTCCAGCGAATCCGGGAAACTGTTGGTATCCATGTAATAGGTCTCCACCGCCATCGCCAGGCGGTCGATTTGTGACGAAGCCGCCTTGACCTTGGCGCCCTCCGCCCGGCCGATGATATTGGGCAGCACCAGGCCGCCGATCAGGGCCAGGATAATCAGCACCAGCAACAACTCGACCAGGGTGAATCCGCGGGCAGTCTGCCGGGCCAGGCCCGCGCGACGCCGTGCTTTAGTGTTCAGAACCTTCAAAGACATTTCTTATAACTCCTGTAAAACGGTAACCCGGGCGGTATCAGCCCACCAGGTCGTTTACACTCAATATGGCCACCAGGATCGACAACACGATCGTTCCAATCAGGACCGCCAGCAGCAACGTCACGACCGGCGTGAAGATCGACAGCAGGCGGTCGATCGTGTTGCGGACCTCCATGTCGTAGGTATCCGCGACTTTCATCAGCATGGTGTCCAGCCGTCCGGTCTCTTCACCTACGCTGATCATCTGCAGGGCCAGCCTGGGGAAACGTTCACCCTTGGCCAAGGCCCTGGCCAGGCTGCCACCGGTCTTGACTTCATGCGTGGCGCCGTTCACATCCCTTCGCAGTACCGTGTTGCTTATGACATTGCGCGCGATGGAAAGTGCCGACAGCAAGGGCACACCGTTGGTCAGCAAGGTGCCCAGGGTGCGCGTCAGGCGCGCCGTTTCCATCTTGGCGACCAGGTCGCCCACCCACTTCAGGGACAGGACACGGCTGTCCCAGGCAAAGCGTTTTTGCGAGTCCGCCAGCATGCGCCGGAACTGCCACACGGCTATCGCGACCAGCAGCGCGATCAGCCACCAGAAATTCTGTAACACCGACCCCACGCCGAGCACGATCTTGGTGATGAGGGGCAGGTCGCCGCCCAGTTCCTCGAAAATGGGCGCGAACTGCGGGATCACGTAAACCAGCAGCAGGATCAGCGAACCGGCAGCCAGCACCAGCAACATGACCGGGTAGATCAGCGCCGAAATAACGCTGTCCCTGAGGTCCCGCGATCGTTCCAGGTAGTCGGTCAGGCGCGACAGCGTGCTGTCCAGCGTGCCGCCGACCTCGCCGGCCCGCACCATGTTCACGAACAGGCGGTTGAAAGCGCCGTGCTGCTCATCAAGCGCGTCCGACAGGCTTCCGCCTTCGCGCACCCGGTCACGGATTTCGGCAATGGTCCTTTTTACACGGTCGTTCTCTGACAGGTCGAGCATGACCTGCAAAGAGCGGTCCAGCGGCAGTCCCGCCACCAGGAGGGTCGAAAGCTGCTGGGTGAACTCGCCCACTTCGCGGCTGTTCATGCCGCGCCGGCCCAGGCTGAAACCCGCCAGGCTGAACCCGCCAGCGCCGGATTCCTGGGCCTGCAGGGGGATGTTCCCGGCTTCCTGGAGTTTCAGGATGACCAGCTCCAGCGAGGCCGCCTCCATGGTTCCCTGCACGGTTTCACCCGAGGGCGCGACCGCCTTGTATTCGAACAGTGGCATCAGGCCTCCTGGGTCACACGCAGGACTTCCTCGAGCGTGGTCAGGCCGGCCAGGCACTTGTTCAGGCCATCGTAGTACATGGTGCGCATGCCTTCCTTGACCGCCTGGTCCTGGATTTCACCGGAAGTCGCGTGCTGCATGACCAGGCGCCGGATCGGGTCGGACATCGGCAGCAGTTCCAGGATGGTGGTACGGCCGCGATAGCCGGTGGGGTTGGTCTCGGTGGCCATCGGGCGGTAAAACACGTAGGAATCCTGCTCAAGCAGGTCTTTCAGGCCGATCTCCTGCACCACTTCCGGCAATAACTCGTAGGGTTCACGAAATTCCGTGTCCAGCGTGCGCACCAGCCTCTGGGCGAGAATGGCGTTGACGGTGGAGGTCAGCAGGTAGTCTTCCACGCCCATGTCAAGCATTCGCGTAACACCGGTGGCCGCGTCGTTGGTGTGCACGGTGGACAGGACCAGGTGGCCGGTCAGCGCCGACTGGATGGCGATTTTTGCCGTCTCCAGGTCGCGCATCTCGCCGATCATGATCACGTCCGGGTCCTGTCGTACGATGGCGCGCAGGGCGTGTGAGAAATCCAGCCCGATCGAGGATTTCGCCTGGATCTGGTTGATGCCCTCGAGCTGGTACTCGACCGGGTCTTCAACCGTGATGATCTTGCGCGAGGGCGAGTTCAGGGCGCTGAGCGCCGTGTACAGCGTGGTGGTTTTACCGGATCCGGTCGGGCCCGTTACCAGGATGATGCCGTGCGGCATCTCCAGCTGGTGGACGAAGTCGCTGCGAATCTGTTCGTCGAAACCGAGGGAGTCAAAATCCAGGATAATGCTCTCGCGGTCCAGGATACGCATGACCACGCTCTCCCCGTGCGAGGTCGGCACGGTGGACACACGTAAATCCAGTTCCTTGCCGCCAACGCGGTGCATGATGCGGCCGTCCTGCGGCAAGCGGCGCTCCGCGATATTGAGCTTGGCCATGATCTTGATTCGGCTGATCACCGCCGCAGTGGACTTGGCCGGCGGCGCTTCGACTTCCGCCAGTACGCCGTCGATGCGGTAGCGGACTTTGAGCCGGTTCTCGAACGGCTCGATGTGAATATCCGACGCCCGGCCTTCCACCGCCCGCTGCATGATGAGGTTGACCAGGCGGATAACCGGCGCCTCGGAGGCCAGGTCGCGCAGGTGTTCCACGTCTTCCAGGTCTTCGTCACCCTCAC
>JAZBOH010000051.1:0-41170 GCA_036351055.1 Lysobacterales bacterium | reverse complement strand
GCGGCAACCAGTTCCCGCGTGGCGGCGACCAGGGTCAACCGCACCGACTCCAACACCCGCAGCGGTCGCCTCTGTGCCCGCATCACGCCGCCCTTTCCGGGTTTTCATAAGCACGCCACAGCTGGTCCCAGCAGGGGTCGAGCCGGTCGCGCAGAGGTACCGGCCACACTTTCTCAAAAGAACGCCGCAGGCGTTTCATATTGCGCGAACAGGCGGCCGTTTGCCCCGGCTCGATTCGCGCCCGGTCAAAATCAATCAGGTAGACCCGTTCCTGCGCGTCGACCAGGATATTGCGCGCGTTCAGGTCGGCGTGGATCACGCCATGCTCGTGAAAGCGCCGCACACAGGCCCCTATCGCCTTCCAGAAGCCGGGTGCGTCAGAGCGGCCCGCGACCAGGTCGGCGACCGGCAGGGAGTCCATGATGCGGTGGGTCAGCAGACTTCCGGTATAAAACGGGCCATGGCGTTGCGTGATGGCCGCCAGCGGTTGTGGCACCGGTAAACCGGCTGCAGACAGTTCGGCCAGTATCCCGAATTCGGCAACCGGCCTGGAGCGCTGCCAGCCGGTAAACAGGTAGCGGTCACGGTTGAAGCGGCCCGGCACCCCGCCGCGCAGGTACTCCCGCAGCACCGCTTCGCCAAACGGCGTGCCCAGGAAATAGGCACTGCCCCGGCCAACGGCGGCGCCGGCCAGCGCGCCTTTTTGTTCCCAGTAAGCGGCGTCAAACAGATGCGCGCCGGGATGCTGCACGAGGTCAGCATCATATACAATGAGAACAGAATCCTGTTTGTGGCTGCGGGGTTTCACTCAGGGTCATTGTGTCTTTGACCCGCAGCTTCGTCAATCGGGTTTTCAGGGTGGGACCAAACCATGCTGCCATTGCAACAGCAACCGGAAAATATCTGCATCTTCAGGCTTTCGGCCCTCGGCGACGCCACGCACACGGTGCCTGTCGTCCGGGCGCTGCAGGCCCACTGGCCCGAAACCCGGATCACCTGGATCATCGGTTCGCTCGAGTACCGCCTGCTGGGTGGCATCGAAGGCGTCGAGTTCATCGAATTCAACAAGAGAGGTGGATGGTCCTCGGTCCGCTCGCTGCGTGAAACCCTGCGTAAGCGCCGTTTTGACGTGCTGCTCCAATTGCAGGTCTCGACCCGGGCAAACCTTCTCAGCCGCATGGTGTGCGCCCCGGTGCGGGTCGGCTGGGACCGTGCCCGCTCGCGCGAACTTCACTACTACTTCCTGCGTCATCACGTGGCTGCCGTGCCTTTTCAGCACCAGGTCCAGGGATTCCTGGAGTTCCCCCGCCTTCTCGGCGTGCCGGTTACTGAACCGGAATGGAACCTGCCCATCGAGGAACAGGCCACCGCCTGGGTGGACCAACAGGTTTCCCCTGGTCAGCGGGTACTCGTGGTCAGCCCCTGCTCGAGCCACCCGTCGCGCAATTGGCGGCCGGAGTACTACGCCGGGGCCGCAGATTACGCCGCGCGTGAAAAAGGCATGCGGGTCATACTGGCAGGCGGTCCCAACCCGGTGGAAGTCGAAATGGGCCGCCGAATCGAGTCGCATATGCAACAGCCTTGCCTGAACCTGGTGGGCAAGGACACGTTGGAGCGATCCAAGGCGCTGCTGAAACGCGCCGACCTGGTCATATCGCCCGACTCCGGTCCCGCGCATATTGCCTCCGCACTGGGCACGCCGGTTCTCGGCCTGTATGCCGCGACCTGGTCAAAGCGATCGGGCCCCTACAACAGCCTGGATCTCTGTGTGGACCGCTACCAGGAGGGCACGCAGAAATACATGGGTAAAAATGCCGAAACGCTGCGTTGGGGCACCCGGATAAAAAACCTCGACGTGATGGACCTGGTGCGTCCCGGGGATGTTATTGAACGGATAAACAACATACTGGATTAAGCATAACCTCACCTGGGTGCACGTAAAATGGAGCCATCGGTTCAACCGTTCAATCAAAGGAAAAACCTATGACCGACAATGACCGTTGTTGTGGGATGGGACAAGGCGGCAACTGCGTTTGCCCCAAGTGCGAAACAAAGGTACCGCACCGCCGGGGTGTGCGCTGCCAGGATGAGCATTGCCCCGAATGTGGCTCAAAAATGCTTCGCGAAGGCTCGGAGCACCACCAGTTGTGGGCCAAAAAACACGACAAATAAAGGAAAATGATGGGACTGGAATTCAAGCCATTCAAGACAAAAAGACTGCTGCTCAGGC
The DNA here is from genome assembly GCA_036351055.1 of Lysobacterales bacterium. Taxonomy (GTDB): domain Bacteria; phylum Pseudomonadota; class Gammaproteobacteria; order Xanthomonadales; family SZUA-36; genus JABDPF01. The sequence continues at coordinate 38,940 of JAZBOH010000051.1, read as the reverse complement.
CCATCACACCGCGTGACGACCACGCCTTCCTGAGAATTTTTTCCGACCCTGAAACCATGAAGTACTGGTCGAGGGGGCCCCTTGGCAGCCTCGAAGAGGCGGTCGCCATGGTGCAGGAAGAAATCACGTGGGGCGAAACCGACAAGTGCCTGAACTGGGGCATTGCACGAATAGAAGATGGTGGCTTGCTCGGCAAGGTCAGCCTGTTTGACTTCGACAAAAAGCACCGCAGGGCAGAAATCGGTTACATCATCGATCGAAGCTACTGGAACCGCGGGCTGGTATCAGAGGTCCTCATGCCGGTGCTTGCTTACGCCTTCGGCGAGATCGGGCTGCACCGGCTGGAAGCGGACGTCGACCCCGCGAACCTTGCCAGCCTGGCCCTGCTGAAAAAATTCGGCTTCAGGCGCGAAGGGCTGACGCGCGAAAGCTTCATGGTGCACGGCCGTTGGCACGACAGCGTTATCCTGGGTTTACTGGAAGACGACTATCGGGCCACCCTCAAGAACGCCGATGCGTAATGGCGTCGAACCCGGCTGCAAGGTCGGCCAGGAGGTCATCGGCATGTTCGATGCCGATCGACAGACGCAACAGGCAGGCACTGATACCCGCCGCTTGCTGGTCTTCCGCCGACATGGCCGCATGGGTCATGGTGGCCGGGTGCGCGACCAGGCTCTCCACGCCACCCAGTGATTCGGCCAGCGTGAACAGGTCCAGCTGCTGCATGAAGAGCGGGATCTCGGATGGCTCGGCCAGCACTTCGAAACTGATCATCGCGCCGAAACTTTTCTGCTGCCGCGCGGCCGTTTCGTGGCCGGGGTGGCTTCCCAGCCCGGGGTAATACACTGCGCCCACCAGCGGGTGTCCATCGAGGAAGCCCGCCACCGCGGCGGCGTTTTCCTCATGCTTGCGGTAGCGGACATTCAGGGTCCGCAGGCCGCGCAGGGTCTGGAAGCTGTCGAAAGGCGAGCCGGTCAGTCCCAGGCAATTGGCCCACCAGGCCAGTTCTTCCACCAGCGCCGGGTCTTTCGCGATGACCGCGCCGCCGACCACGTCCGAATGCCCGTTGATGTACTTGGTCGTGGAGTGCAGAACGATATCGGCGCCCAGTTCCAGCGGACTCTGCCCAGCCGGAGACAGGAAGGTATTGTCGGCCACAACGACGGCGCCGGCCTCGTGGGCCGCGGCTGCAATCGCCTCGATATCGGTGATACGCAGCAAGGGATTGCTGGGCGTTTCGATCCACACCATGCGCGGCCTGCACTCGAGTATTTTCTCGGCTGCTAGCCCCGTATCCCACAAGGGCAGCCACTTCAGATCGAACAGGCCACGCTTTGATACCGAGCTGAACAGGCGGTGGCAACCGCCGTAGCAGTCGTTTGCCGCGACGATGGTTTCGCCGGGCTGTACCAACTGGGTCACCAGGTGCACGGCTGACATGCCGGTCGATGTCACGACCCCGCCGGCCCCGCCTTCCATCGCTGCCAGGGCCTCGGCCAACTGGTCGCGGGTGGGGTTGCCGGAGCGCGTGTAATCGTACTCGCGCTTCTGATCGAAGCCCTCGAACGAGAAATTCGAGCTCAGGTACAGCGGCGGGATGACCGCGCCGTGCGTTTCGTCAGTATCGATAGCCCAGCGTGCGGCGATCGTGTCCTGGTGTGCGTTTTTGGGAAGCTTGCTCATAAGCGCTGGGATATTAGGGAATGCCATTGGTTTGCGCAAGAAAAGAATGTGGGAGCGGTGTTGTGGGAGCGGTGTTGTGGGAGCGGCTTTAGCCGCGAATGGGGCTTAGGAGTTGTCAACCCGGTCGCGGGGTCGTATCCCCCTTTACTGGGAGCGCTCGCGCAGGGCGTACATGCCTGTATCGCTTGGATTCGCACATCCTGTACTCATACATCCCAGAAAAGGGGGATACGGTCCCGCGACCTGGATTTGGGTGCCAACTGGCGTGTAACGCCCGCAACCCTGGAAAAAATGGGGAGGAAAGGAAATCAGGCGTAATCCTGGTAGGACTTCTCTTCCACGATTTCCGAACCGAAGTGAAGGTTGAGTTTTTTCTTGACCGCGGAGCGGCGGTCGTTGGTGATGTAGACGGCGCGGGCGAGCCGGATGAACTCTTCGTCGAATTCTTTCGCACGCTCCTTATCGCGGATATCGTCCTCGATTTCCCACAGCGATTCGTTGATTTCCCGCAGCTCGACGTGCAGGCCGCGGATCACCTCATCCTCGTTGATGGCGCCGGCCCAGGCATCCAGCAAGAGCTTCAGCTCGACGCGGACATTGGCCAGCATGTGCGGATCGCTCATGCGTTCCGACTTGATCTCCAGGATGGTGATCTTGTCGAGTACCTCGCCCGGCGAAACGGGAATCTGGATATTTTTCATGGTGTTTCCTTCAAATTCTCAAATCGATCCTGTTCTTCAGCTCCACGGCCTCGTTTTCATGCGTAGCGCCTTGCCCACAGGCTCTTGATGACTGAAACCAGGTTGTTGGTGGTCCAGTACAACACCATGCCGGCCGGGAAGGTGTAAAACAGGCCGAAAAACAGCAGGGCCAGCAGCACCATGTTGATCACCTGCTTGCGGCGCAGTTCGGCGTTCAGCGCCAGCGGCTTGTGCAGGGCCGAGGCGATGAAGGACAGGCCGGTCATCAGGAATGGCAGCAAGTTCAGGTCGGCGCCAAAAAACGGCAGCCTGAACGGCATGACAAACAGGCTGTCCGGGTGCGACATGTCGGCAATCCACAGGAAGGACGTGTTCAGCAGGTGGATGTTCTCGGCCAGCATGTCGAAGGCGCCGATAAAGACCGGGATCACCACGGCCACACCCATCATGCTTTTCAGGCTGTACAGCGGGTGCACCTTTTCCGTCTTGTACAGGGCCAGGATCTTTTCGGACTGCTTCTCACCCTTGTAGTTCTTCTTGATGCGCTGCAACTCGGGGGCCAGGCGCGCCTCGGTTTCATTGACCTGCTGCTGGAAACGCTCGGCAATGCGGCTCAGGGGCGTCATCAGGATGTTGACGGCCAGCGACATGAGCATGATCGCCAGGCCCCAGGAAGGCACCGCCAGCTTGATCCAGCCGAGCAGGTAAAACAGCGCCAGGCAGATCCAGCGCAACCAGAACCACAAGCCCGCATAGAGGATGTCATCCAGTCCTTCGGCGGCCTGTTTCAGAATGACCGGCTCAACAGGCCCCAGATAAATGGACCACGTTCCGGGTTCCGCACGGATCTGCAGGGCCGCGTCCAGCCGGCCTTCCGCGGCCGACAGGGTGGCGTTCGAACTATCCGGAGGTGCGGCCAGCAGGGTCCAGTAGCGATTCCGGTAACCCAGCCACTGGCTGTTGTCAGCCGTCACATCCGATTCTTCGTCAAACCCGAGTTGACTGACGTCGCCATCAGCGATCAGCAGGTAACGGCTCTGCTCGAGCCAGGTGCCGAAGCCGGCCGCGTCGCGCGGTCTGAAGGACTCACCGGAGCTGATCGCCAGGGTGCCGGGACGGTCGAGTTCCAGTTTCAGTAGGTAACCGCTGGCGGGAATGGTCCAGCTCAGCGAGGCGCCGGATGGGTGTTCGAAGCGCAGCACCAGTCCGGTTTCGCTTTCCTGTTCCGTGTGTGTCCAGGCGCCGCCGGTGAACGGTTCAAAACCGATGACCGCGGCATCTCCAAACTGCTGGATCCGGGTATTTTCCGCGGCGCAATGTGGAAAACAGGCAAAGGCCGTTTCCAGCTGACCCGATTGACTGAACCCCAGGCGCAGGGACCGGGTTTCGATATCGATCGAGTCAGAACGAATCATCTCGGCGGCATGGGCGGTCGAGACCACGCCGAGACAAAGCAACAGCGTGATGAGCCACCTAGCCATTTTTGCCCGCACTCCCGATACCGTGTTGCTGTTTCGCCAGGCGGGCGATCTCGGCAGCACCGTCCGGCACACTGTGGCCCAGGCGGAACACCAGGGTCTCACGCAGTTTCTGCATGGCGCCACGGAAACGTTCCGGGTCGGCCAGCAGGCGTTCGACCACGGCCGGCGTCTCCTGCAGGGCATCCGGGCTGACGACCTCGCCCAGTTGTTCACGCATGCGGTTTTCTATCGGTTCGATGCCCAGTTCCTTCCAGTTGGGGTTGCGGATGCGGCGTGGCACGTCTATGAACAATACCGGTTTCTCCAGGCCCATGCCGTATTCCAGCGCCATACCGGACCAGTCGCAGACCAGGAGATCGGATCGTATGATCGATTCTGTCTCGCCCTGCCGGTCGATATACTCGAAACCGCTCCTGCCTTCAAAAGCGCCCCGCAGCGAAGCGATCACTTCCGGCGTCTGCCGGTTGCTCTGGTAATGCGGGCGCATGATCACTTGAAAGCCGGCGTCGAGCAGGACGGAAATCAATTCCTCGCCACAGGTATTGAACAGGGACGTTTCTCCCCAGGTCGGCGCGATCAGCAGGACGGGCGGTTCATCCAGCGGTTTTTCCGTTTGCCGTGCCTTGCCCGCGGCGATGACTTCCTCCAGGCGCGGGTGACCATAATCGAACAACTGTTTTTGCGGCAGACCCTTGAGTTCCTCCCTTCGCCGGATTTCGGCTACCTGGTGGGGGCCGGCGCAGAACAGCGTATCGTAGTGGTCGAAGGAATCCTCGTGATCGACCAGGTGGGTGCTGCCCATGCTGTGGAACAGGTAAAGGTAGTGCACCGGGTGAAGCGAGCGTTTCAGCTGCAGGTTTTCCAGGTCCATCATGGTCAGAACGAACAGGTCGGACTGGTTGACCTGGAAAAAAATGGTCAGGAACAGGCCCTCGGGGATGCACAGGGCCTGGAAATTGCCGTGTTCGCGCTTCAGACCGGGGTCATCGGCGTCCGAGGTGACGTAGCAGGTTTTTCGCCCCAGCGGACCGTTCAGCTCTTCGACCAGGCCCGAAAACTGGTGCCAGTCCTGGCCGCTCTCGGAGTAGATCACGATGTTGCGCCAGTCCGGCGGGAGCTGCTTGAAGCGGCGCCAGCCCTTCCACGCGGCAAAAAACTTCATCCGGATAACCCGCTGCCCTACCCGGAACCGTCGTGCCCGGGGGGCTCTTCCTTTTCTTCCCGCCTGAGCAGCCCCTTGATCTTGTACCAGTAAGTCTTAAGGGCCAGCGCGATGGATGCGAAGATGCCCACGATGGCGGAAACGACCATGCTGCCGGTGCTGGGATCCAGGTAAGCCTGGGCGGCCGGCGATGCCGAGAGCGTCAGCACGGAAACAAGGATAAGGACGAGCCTGGAATGAATTTTTTCCTGCTTCATTGAGTCGGATCCTGTCAATTCGTGGCGTGTTCCGATACAGGTCAGCGCTTGAACACGGTCTCGATGGCTGCCAGGAGACGTTCGATGTCGTAGTGCGTAATCTCGCCCATGGTCGATATGCGGAACATCTCCGTTACCGTGCTGCCCTGTCCGGCGTAGATCACGAAGCCCCACTGCTTGAGGCCGTCGTGGATGCGCTCATAACTGAATCCCTCGGGAATCCGGTAGGCGTTCAGCACACAGGACGATGCGCCTTCTTCCAGCATCGCCTGGACACCGAATTCTGCCAGTGTTGCCCTGACCTGCCCGGCCAGGTCCGCATAATAGGCGCGGCGGCCTGGCCAGCCACCCTGTTTATCCAGTTCGTCCAGCGCCCTGGCGAGTGCGAGCAGGCTGTTCACGGGCGGGGTGAACGGTGTGCCCTGCTGGTCCTGCTTTTCCAGCCATAACGGCAGGTGCAGGTACAGGGTCCGGGGCGGCTCGGCCCCGGCTGCCAGCGCGCTGCGCCGGGCCACGACAAAACAGAGCCCCGGAATACCGTGCAGGCATTTGTTGGCTGTGACGGCACAGGCGGCCAGTGCCGGCGAGTCGAACGGGATGTCCTCGGCGCCAAAGCTGGAAACCGTGTCCAGCAGCAGCGACACGCCGTGAGTTTCACAAAGCGCGGCCAGTTTGTGAACATCGTTCAGGCGTCCGCTGGTCGTTTCGTGATGGACCGCGGCAAGGTGTGTGAAACCGCCTTCCGCCAGGGCCCGTTCGACGCGTTCAAAGTCGATCGCATCCATCCACCCGTGCTGCACCGCCTCGTGGCGGACGCCGTGAATTTCCGCGATGCGGCTGATGCGCTCGCCATAAACGCCGTTCTCGATCACCAGCAGGCGCGCTTCGCGCGGCAACAGTGATGACAACATCGCTTCCAGCGCCGTGGTTCCGGAACCACCCAGGAGCACCGAAGCCCAGGTCGCTTCATCACAGCCGTAAACGTCGAGCAGACCCTTGCGCACCTGGTCCTGCAGCTTGAAGTACTCGGGTTCGCGGTGGCACAGGTCACTGCCGACCGCTGCCTTGCGGACCGCGTCGCTAAGGCTGACCGGTCCGGGATTCAGCAATATGCATCTCATGAATAAAGCCTCAGATGACCGCGCGGTACCAGAGCAATACGCCGGCGGCGATTTCAAACAGGGTATAGACCAGTTCACCGTTGCGGATCATGGACTGGCGCAGGTTCCAGGAGGCGTCCTCGTTGGCGCGCCACTGGATCCTGGTGGGCAGCATTGCAGGCCGGCCCCGGCTCCATTCGCGCCACTCGTCGCCAAAAATCTTTTCCAGTTTGTGGTCTTCGTAACGAATCGCCGCCGGGTAATAGAACAGGAAGAAAAACGCCACCAGGACGATCACGCCCCAATTGGCGCAAGCCAGCGTAAAGCCGGCCAGGATCAGGAAATTGCCCAGGTACAAGGGATGCCGCACGATCGAATAAGCGCCGGTGCTGGCCAGTTTCTTGTTCTTGTAGATAACGCCCGCCGCGTAAATCCGCCATACCTGGCCGGCCAGGGCGATCAGGAAACCGGCAATGATGCGTCCCTCGCCGGCGGGTTCGGCAAACCAGGCGCACACCCACAGCAGCAGCAAGCCAAACCCCTGCCTGGAAGCCTCGTGGTAGCGCAGACTGTCGATGACCCCCATCACCCCCCCGCGGGTACCTATTTTGTCTGTTCGGCTCGATGCCATTGCCTTACTCCTCGCTGGTAATCCGGTATTGTACTTCGAAATCTGCCTACAGGCTCGCCCAGGGTGCCTCCACTCCGAGGTGTTTCATCAAGCGCTGCTTGACCTCGCGCGGTTTTACATCCGGTCTCGGCAAACCCTCCGGGACACCGCGCCGCGTCGGCAGGTGCAACATCGAAGGGCCGTTCCTGGCGGCCAGGAAGTTGCGCAGGTCTTCCACGCCGGGACCGGCGGACGCATTCCGGTAACCACAGGCCCTTGCGACGCCCGCGAAACTGACCGCCGCGCTGACCGTAGACTGTCCACCGGTGGACTCGTGCACCTGGTTGTCCAGCAGCAGGTGCTGGAAATTGGCGGGGCCATAGGCACCGGCAGTGGCAAAATTGCCCATGCGCATCAGGGCCGCGCCATCACCGTCGACGACCAGGACGTTGCGCCCGGGCAGCGCGCGCGACAGGCCCAGGCCAAGGGAAGAGGCGCAGCCCATGGAGCCCACCATGTAAAGCTGGTTGGGCCGGTCCTCGATGGCAAACAGCTCGCGCCCCGTGAAGCCGGTGGTGCCCACCACGACCGACTCGTCTACCGGTGTCGCGGCGACCACTTCCCGCAGGGCCTGGTGCCGCGTCAAAAGCGGATCGGCCAGCGGCACCGGGTCAAAGGCCTGCGGAAGTCGCTCGGGCTGCCAGCGGCTTTCCAGTTCCTCCTTGTCGACCGAGCCCTTCTTCATGACAAAAGCGTACGGTAACCCGCTGCGTTCCATCTGCCACTGCGCCACCATCAGCGCGCCTTCGACATCGCTGGCCGAGCGCGGGAACCAGTCCCAGGGGATCTGCAGTTCGTCCAGGATCCTACCCGTGATCTGCCCCATCAATTCGTGCTGGGGTTCATCCGTCAGGCCGGGCTCTCCACGCAGCGTGATGATCAGAAGGATGGGAAGGCGAAACACCCAGTTGAGCGAGCTCAGGGGGCTGACCGCGTTGCCCAGGCCCGAGTTCTGCATCAGTGCGACGCTGCGTTTCCCGGCCAGCGCCGCGCCGGTGGCAATGGCCACCGCGTCACCCTCGTTGCACGCCGAGACGTAGCTCATGTCCGGGTCGTCGATCACGCCGTTGATAAACGGTGTCAGGAAAGAACAGGGAACACCGGCCCAGCTGCTGAAGCCCAGGGCCTTGGCCGGTTCGATAAAATGGCTTGCCTGGATCATTATGCGCTCCGTCCTTCGGTAAAGGCGCCTGCATCGGACAGGTCGTGCAGGTCATTGATATCCATCCAGTGACCCGAGATGTACAGCACCTCGGGCGCGTGCCCATTGGCAACCAGGCGGTTGATCAGGTCGGGAACGCCGAGCCTGTCGAAATCCGCCTGTTCCTTCAACTGCGCCATCGCTTCCTGCAGATGTACCCTGCCCCCGGCGCCGATGCGCATGATGCCAACCCAGCAGCCGTCGGGTTCACGCTCGCCCTGCTTCCCGCCAAGCTGCTCCAGCGTGACCTGCTGCCGGTACACGGAACGGTTATCGGGGGCGCTGCACCAGGCCAGGTCGCTGGCGCTTCCACGCCCGCCGCTGGCGGCCGCAGAATCGACCACGGCAACCAGGTCGCTCTCCCGCTCGAGCAGGTGATCGAGGATGTAGCCCCGAAACAGCAGGTCGCCGTAGATCAGCACGGTATCGTCCGCCATCGAATCGAGCGCACAGGCCAGCGAGGCCAGTTCGTCCGTATGCTGCCAGTTTTCGTTGACCACGAGGTTGACACCCTGGACGTCGATGGCATCGGCCCGGTAACCGCCGACCACGGTGATGCCGTTCACACCGGCTTTCTTGAAGCGGTCCACCATGCGCCGCAGGACCGTGCTGCCAGCCACCGGGATCATCGTCTTGGGCCGGTCGCGGGTCAGTTCGTCCAGGTCCCTGCCGCGACTGGCCGCCAGCACGATGGCCGACGTTTCGCGGCCGGTGCTGCGCGCATAACGCTTTTCGGCCTCGAGCAACTCACTGGCGCCCTGCAGGCGAAAGATCTCGGAAACGGTGGCGATCCGTCCTTCGACCTCGACCAGCGACTGGGTTTCATGGATCTTCCGGGCGATAGCCTGCATCGCGCTGATATTGGCCCTGATCAGGTGGTTGGCCCAGATCACCAGGCTGATCCTGTGTTCCCGGAATACCTCGGTCGGCGTGGTGTAGTACTTGGTCGGCACGATGACCAGCGGGCAGCGTTCGCCCCACTCGCGGGCGAAAGCCAGCACCTCGTCGGCCGTGCCCTTCTTGCTGTGGATCAGGATGGCGTCGGCGCCGGCCTTGCGATAGGCCTCGCCACGTTTCAGCGCCTCGCCCAGGCCCCAGCCGGCGATCAGCGCCTCGACCCGGGCCACGATGCAGAAATCATCGTCCGCCTGGGCGTCCTTGCCAGCCTGGATCTTGCCGCAGAAGGTCTCGATATCTTCCAGTTCCTGCTTCTCGCCCTGGATAAAACTGTTGGTCTTGGGGAACAGCTTGTCCTCGATACACACGGCGCCGATATCGCGCTGCTCAAGCTTGCGCACCAGGCGGCGCATGTTGTTGAAGTCGCCGTAGCCGGTGTCGCCGTCGAGCAGTATCGGGATGTCAGTGGCGTCCGCCATGAACTCCAGGGTCTCCACCACCTGGGTCCAGCTCAGCTCGTTGTTGTCACGCACCGCGTGTTGGGCCGAAAGCGCCAGGCCGGAACCCCAAATGCCTTTGAAACCGGCCTCTTCGACGATTTTTGCCGCCAGGCCGTTGTGGGCCTCAAGGATAAATTCCGTCTCAGAAGATTGCAACAAAGCTTTGAATTGACTAGTTTTTTTCATCTTCAAAACCCTGGATGGTCGGCATGAATCGCTGGCAGGGTTTGTTCAACCGCCTTTACCACGTCTTCGGGAAAATCGATCTCGATCCACGGCAGACCGCTAACGTCCTCGTAGCCGAAGGCCAGTGGACAGGACAACAAGGCGTTTCTCACGGCTTCCTCGTGCGGGGTGTCCGCCAGGCCCTCCACCTCGAAACGGGCGCACTCATTGTTGATGCATTCCGCGGCCTTCTTACCGAATTTGAAAAAACCAACCGATTCGCCGACGTTGTCGTATTCCAGGCCTTGCGGCAGCGTCTTTCGGAAATCCACCATGCGCCCGTCGTGCAGGGCGATTTTTACCGCCTCGTCGTTCGGTTCAAAATGACGATCCAGCAGGAAACAATTTTCAACCGGCGAATCGATCAGCCGCCGCAGGATTTCCGGGTGGTACAGGACATCCGCATCCATCACCAGCACTTCGTCGCCGGCCAGCAAAGTTTCCTCCGCCGCCCACAGGCTGAGGACGCTGCCCAGTTCGAATCGGGGATTGAAGTGGTAGGCCACGTCCGGCCGGGAATCCAGCGTCGCCACGTGGTCGATGATCCGCCCTGCCTCGTAACCCACGACCAGGTCCACGGTGCCCACGCCGAAGCGGTACAGTAAATCCAGGTGGCGCGCCAGCAGGCTGCGTCCGCCAAATTCCATCAGGCATTTTGGTAAGCCTTGCGGGTTGTGTTCCGCGAGCCTGCTACCGCGGCCCGCAGCGAGAATAATTGCATGCATCGAGAAAACCCCCAGTCCCAGCACCGGAAAGCAAGTCCCAGCAGCTGCTTCCAAAAGTTTATTGTATCCTGATTTCGGTAATAACTGGCTGGCCAGGTACGATAGAATGCCCCGAATCGATGATGGAAAAACCCACAAAGCAGGAGTGAGCCCAATGGGAATATATAGGCGGCCAATGCTTAGCCTGCTCATTTTGTTTTTTGCCTTCCTCGCAATGACCGGCTGCGGCGAGCGCGGCGCGGGAAGCGTTTCCCAAGCCGCCCCTCCGCTGGAGGTACTGGTGTCCACGGCCCGGCAGCGGGATGTACCGCTGTTTATTGAAATGGTCGGTTCTACCCTCGGATCGCAGGATGTGCCCATACGCACCCGTGTCGAAGGCTTTCTTGAAAGCATGGAATTCCAGGAAGGCACGTTTGTCGATAAAGGCGACCTGCTCTATACCGTCGATGCCCAGCCCTTCCAGGCCAAGCTGGTGGAGGCGCAAAGCCAATTGGCCTCGGCCCAGACCGCCCTGATCAAGGCCAGTTCCGACCTGGCACGAATACGTCCGCTGGCCGAGATGAAGGCCGTGAGTGAACAGGACCTGGACAGTGCGGTAGCCCAGGAGGCTGCGGCCCGGTCCAGCGTACGCGCCGGCGAGGCGGTGGTGGAACTGGCTGAAATCGAACTGGGTTACACACGCATCGTCGCACCCATTGACGGGCTGATCGGCATTTCAAAGGCCCGTCCCGGTGAATTTGTCGGCCGCGACCCCAACCCGGTGGTGCTCAATACCCTGTCCGACATCGACCCGATCCGCGTGCGCTTTTCCATTTCTGAACGTGAATACCTGATCCTGGCGCGTACCTACATGGCCAGCGGCAAGACCGACGGCCGCAATGCCCAACGGCAAAAGGAAGAAAAGCGCCAGGACCTGGTCCTGTTGCTGGCCGACAACAGCGAGCACAAGTTCAAGGGATCTGTAGTAGCGGCATCGCAATCCATCAACCAGGACACCGGCACCTACACGATTGAAGCCGCGTTCCCGAATCCAAACAAATTCCTGTTGCCCGGCCAGTTCGCCCGCGTGCGGGCACTGTATGAGGTCCTTGAAGACAGCGTGTTGATACCGCGCCAGGCGGTTACTGAGTTGCAGGGGCTGTTCCGGGTGTACGTGGTCGATAGCAGTGGCGCCGTTGAGGTCCGCAGCGTCGAAATGGGGCCGGAGTCGGGCCACGACGTGATCATCAAAAACGGCATTGCCGAGGGTGAGACCGTCATTGTCGAGGGCTTGCAGAAAGTCCGCCCGGGCATGAAAGTCAGCACGCGCCCGTTCGTAACTGCGCCGGCACCAGTATCGCCGGACAGCGGGGACTAGGCGCCGTGGCCGAGTTCTTTGTTCGCCGCCCCATCGTCGCGATGGTTATCGCGATCATCATCATGATCGTGGGCCTGGTGTCGATGATGGGCCTGCCAGTGGCCCAGTATCCTGAAATCACACCGCCTGAGGTGGGTGTGAGCGCCGCTTACACGGGCGCCAACGCCGAGGTCGTGGAACAGTCCGTCGCCACGCCGCTGGAGCAAAAAATCAACGGCGTCGAAAACGCGCTCTACATGAAATCCGTGAACTCCAACGACGGCACCCTGAACCTGACCGTCTCCTTCGAGGTGGGTTCTGATCTCGACATGTCGAACGTGCTGGTGCAGAACCGCGTATCGGAAGCACAGGCCAGCATCCCGGAAGACGTGAAACGGCTTGGCATCACGGTCAAGAAGAAGCTGTCGTTTCCGCTGCTGCTGGTATCGCTGTATTCACCGTCGGGCGCCTACGACCAGAATTTCCTGAGCAACTACCTGACGATCAACATCCTGGATGAAGTTGCACGAATCCAGGGCGTGGGCCAGGCCAGCGTACTGGGCGGCAGCGAATACGCGATGCGTATCTGGGTCAAGCCGGACCAGTTGGCCAAGCTGGGCCTCACGGTGCCGGACATCACGCGCGCGATCCAGGAGCAGAACGTGATCGCACCGGCCGGGAAAATCGGCGGCCCGCCGGCCGTTCCCGGCACGCGTTTCACCTACCAGGTCCGGACCCAGGGCCGGCTGTCCACGGCTGAAGAATTCGGTAACGTCATCGTTCGCTCCAACGCCGACGGCTCCCAGGTACGGGTTAAAGACGTGGCCCGGGTCGAACTGGGCACTCAGAGCTACGACGCCCTGAGCCGCATGGACGGAGGCCCGGCATCGATCCTGGCGATCTACCAGTTGCCCGGTGCAAATGGGCTGGAACTGAAAACCTCTATTGAAAACGTGTTGCAGGAATTGTCCTCTGATTTTCCCGGTGACCTGACCTACAAGGTGTCACTGGACACCACGCTGGCCGTCGAGGCCGGTATCCGGGAAATTATCGTGACCCTGTTCCAGGCAGTCGCGCTGGTGATTCTGGTCGTTTTTGTATTCCTGCAGAATGCACGGGCGACATTGATCCCGGCGCTGGCCGTGCCGGTGTCGCTTATCGGCACGTTCGCGGTCTTCCCGCTGCTGGGGTTCTCCATCAATACCCTGTCCCTGCTCGGACTGGTGCTCGCCATCGGCATTGTCGTGGACGACGCCATCGTCGTGGTCGAGGCCGTGACGGCCAAGATGGAGGAAGGCCTCTCACCCAGGAAAGCAACCGTGGCGGCCATGAAAGAGGTATCTGGCCCGATCGTGGCGACCTCGCTTTCCCTGATGGCCGTGTTTGTGCCGGTCGCCGCCATGGGCGGAATCACGGGGCGGCTTTACCAGCAGTTCGCCATTACCATCGCCATTTCCGTGGCCATCTCCTCGCTGAATGCGCTGACCCTGAGCCCGGCGTTGAGCGCCATGCTCCTGAAAGCCCCGTCAGAACGAAAAAAAGGCCTGCTGACGCCGTTCTATAACGGTTTCAACCGCACGTTCAAAAAAGCCACCGGCCGTTACATGAGCATCGCCACGCTGTTTGTGCGCAAGCTGGTTTTGAGCGTTGGCATGCTGGCCATCATGGCCTTCATGATGGGCGGGCTGTTTGGCCTGGTTCCCGGCGGCTTTGTTCCGGAAGAAGACCAGGGCTACTTCCTGGTCAACGTGCAATTACCCGACGCGGCCTCTCTGGAACGTACCGACAGGGTCAACAAGGCGGTTGAGCAGATGCTGATCGCAACGGAAGGCGTGGATTCGGTAACGGCGGTCAGCGGCTACAGCTTGCTGTCCGGTTCGCTGTCGCCCAACAACGCCTTCCTGTTTGTCTCGCTCAAGGAGTGGGATGAGCGTGACCGCGCCGACCTGCACGTGAACGCCATCATCCAGAAAGTGAATCGGCGCCTGGCGACGGAAGTACCGGAAGCCCTGGCCTTTGCTTTCGGGCCACCCGCCATCCCCGGCCTTGGAACGGGTTCGGGCTTCAGCATGATGTTGCAGGACCGCGGCGGGAATACACCGGAGTATCTTGCACGGCAAACCCAGGCGTTCCTCGATGAGGCCGGCAAGCGCCCGGAAATCGGCAATATTTCGTCCATGTTCCGGGCAAACGTGCCGCAAATCCGCGCCGACGCCGACCAGGACATGATCATGAAGCTGGGTATTTCACCGGCGGACGTCAACACGGCGCTGGGTTCCTTCCTCGGCGGCGCCTATGTAAACGACTTCAACCGCTTCGGGCGACTGTTCAAGGTCTACGTGCAGGCGGAGCCCGAATACCGTACGGACCCCTCGGACATACGCTATTTCTTTGTCCGGGCCAAGACGGGGGAAACGGTGCCCTTGTCGGCCCTGATCACCACCTCGAAGACCCAGGGACCGGAGTACACCAACCGTTTCAACCTGTTCCGCGCCGCGGAAGTAACCGGCGCGCCAGCCCCCGGCATCAGTTCCGACCAGGCCCTTGACGCCCTGGAAGAAGTGGCTGCACAGGTGCTGCCTTCCGACATGACCTACTCCTGGAACGCCATGAGCTTCCAGGAACGCGAGGCGGCCGGTTCGGGCTCTCAAGTATTCCTGCTGGCGCTGCTATTCGTGTTCCTGATCCTGGCGGCCCAGTATGAAAGCTGGTCCCTGCCGGTCGGTGTTCTTCTCGGGACCCCGATCGCCATATTTGGCGCCATGGCCGGCCTCTGGCTCAGCGGGCTGTTCCTGCCGGGTTACCAGAACAATGTATTTGCCCAGATCGGCCTGGTCATGCTGATCGGCATGGCAGCCAAAAACGCCATCCTGATTGTCGAGTTCGCCAAGATGAAATCGGATGAAGGCCTGGCCACCGTCGATGCCGCGCTGTCGGCCGCACGTGACCGCTTCCGGCCCATCCTGATGACCGCTTTCTCCTTTATCCTGGGTGTTCTGCCCTTGCTGGTGGCCACCGGCGCCGGCGCCGAGGCTCGCAAGGTCATGGGCATGACGGTGTTCTCCGGCATGCTGGCCGCCACCGTGTTGGGCGTGCTGGTGATTCCGGCGCTGTACGTGCTGGTCGAGAAAATCAGCGGCCGCGGCAAGGCACAAGAGGAGCCGGGGCAATGAAACGCTTGCTGAAAAAAGCCGGGGCCCTGCTTGCCGCCACGGCACTTGCCGCCTGCTCCATGGGGCCGGATTACGAACGGCCGGAAGTGGCGATACCCGGGGCATGGCAAGGGTCGGACGTGGCCGGTCCATCTTTTGCCCGGCTGGACTGGTGGCAGGTGTTCGAGGATGACAGGCTGATCGAGCTGATCGAAACGGCCCTGCGGAACAACTATGAACTAAGCATCGCGCTGGCGCGCATCGAGGAAGCCAGGGCGTCACTCGGCTTTGTCCGCGCGGACCAGTTCCCCGGCCTCGACGGCACGGCGGGTGCCGGCAGGGGCAACACGATACAAGGCGCGGGGGCGCCCGGCAGCATCAACGAATCGTTTGTGCTGGCCGCCAGTCTCAGTTTTGAAATCGACCTCTGGGGTAAACTGCGCCGTTCCACCGAGTCGGCACGGGCCACCCTGCTGGCTACCATAGAGGCACGCAACGTGGTCATGACCACCCTGGTCGCCGACGTCGCCAGCGTATACCTGCTGTTGCTCGACCTCGACCAGCGGGTTGCCATCGCGGAACGTACCATGGTCACGCGCCAGGACTCCCTGGACATCATCCAGGCGCGTTTCGACAAGGGCACGGTGCCATTGCTCGATGTCAACCAGGCGCAGATCGAACTGGCGGATGCGGTCGCGTCACTGGCCTCGCTGGAGCGGGAACGGGACCAGGCAGAGAATGCGCTCAGCGTTTTGCTTGGGCAGCACCCCGGCAGCCTGGCGCGCAGCGAAATGGCACTGGCCGAGACGCTGAACATACCCGACATTCCGGTTGGGCTCCCGTCCGAACTGCTTGAACGGCGGCCTGACGTCCGCGGGGCGGAACAGGAACTGGCGGCCCAGACGGCAAAGATCGGCGTGGCCGAGGCACTGCGTTTTCCATCACTCAGCCTGACCGGCTCCCTTGGACTGGCCAGTGGCGAACTGGATAACTTCATATCCAGCGATAACAAGGCATGGGGCGTTTCAGCAGACCTGCTGGGACCGATTTTTGACGCCGGCCGCGGCAAATCCCGCGTTGAGGCGGAACGGGCCCGCACGGAACAACTGCTGGCTTCCTACCAGCTCACCATTCTGCGTGCTTTCCAGGAAGTCGAAGACTCTCTGGTCGCCATCCATACCTACAAACGCGAAGCCGATGCTCGCGAGGCACAGGTCACCGCGGCCCGCAGCGCGACCCGGCTTTCACGCGCCCGTTACGACGGCGGCGTGACCAGTTACCTCGAGGTACTGGAGTCTGAGCGCTCCCTGTTCCGTGCTGAACTCCAGGCGCTCTCCAGCCGGCGCGAACAGGTCGTGTCCATCGTCACGCTGTACAAGGCGCTCGGCGGTGGCTGGCCAACCGCCCGGGAGATCGAAGAAGCCGGCCGCTTTATTGACGCCGCCTTGCCGCCCGAGTGAGGAAGAACCGGGATCAGGTTCACGGAACCTGGCCCCGCCTGTTCAAATACGGTGGGTTGGTTCCGGGAAACCCGGGTGGAAACTCTGCTTTGATCCCGTGGTGCAGACTACGCCGTGGCGAGCGGCAAACGCCTGCAGAGAATCGCCGATATACTGGTCGAGCGCCTCTTCCGGCACCGCGACGCGGGCATTGATCAGCATTCTGATTTCACCGCCTGTGATCCCTGCCAACGGTTCTTGCCAGCCATCGGAAGGCAGCGTGGTAAAGCTGATTTTGACCTGTTCAGAATCACCCCGGACGATGAATTTCAGATGACCGATGGCCCACCCGCGCTGGCGAATGCCTGACTCGATGCGCCCCAGGGCGCCAGCCAGCCAGTCCTTCGGGCCATCGGGCGGAATCAGCAGGTGAACTTCCTTATCGAGCCACGCCAGTTCCTTTTCGCCCGAGCCGTATTTTTCGTAATCGATAGCGGGAAGCGAGCGCGGCAAGGGCAAGGAGTCCGACTCGAGCGAACGGACCCAGGAGGCGACGCTATCCTGGTCCAGTGAATTCTGCAGCCTGACCTGTTTGCCCGGGAAATACGCCTGCACCTCGGCCAGCAGGTCCACGGCAGAGTCTCCCGCCAGGTCGATCTTGTTCACCAGGATCTGGCTCGCTTCCTCCAGTTGCTGGTCAAAAATGTAGACGACGTCCTCGCTGAAGGGCATGGGCAGGCCCCTGATCCTCTGCTGCAGCAGGCGGCAGTCGGCGAATACGCTGAGACTGGACGGCCTGAGCCCGGACTGGCTCAGTTCGAGCATCGGCTTGATCACCGTGGCCACGACATCGGCGCAGGAACCCACCGACTCGGCAAAAATGACGTCCGGTTTTTCCGCCTCGTTCAGGGCGGCGAGCCTGGCTTCGAAGTCGTCGTAGTTACAACAGAAACACCCCCCCGTCACTTCAACCGAGGGCACCTTGTTCATGCGGAAAAACAGGGTGTCGACCAGGTACCGGCCCTGGTCGTTGGTGACGACGCCGACCCGGCTTCCCCGGGCCATCAGCTGTTTGGCCGCCGCGGCTATTGCCGTGGTTTTACCGCTTCCGAGAAAGCCGCCGACGATGTGTATCTGGGGCATGATTCGTGTTTCCGTGCTGCAGATCGCGTTTTTCTGAAAATGAAAATTCCTCAAACAAGGTAACTGTCGATCGCGGCGACCAGCACTTCGTTGCCCGGAATGATCGATGAGAATTTCAACTCGCCGTTGATGTAGATGGCCGGCAGTTTCGTCACACCCAGTTTCATGGCGCGGGCGACATTTTCCCGTTCCGTGAATTTGTATTCGACCATGTCCACCTTCCCGGCAAATTCTTCCACGCCCCGTTCCGCCGCGTTCAGCATGTACATACAGGCCGCGCAGGCTGCCGAATCCAGCGTGAAAACTTCGACCAGCGGGCGTTCCAGATGGCCGTAATCGGGCAGTTCCACGTCAATGTCGAAGCCGTTTCCTGAATAGCCTTCCAGCAGTTTCCTCGCGGTCTCGGGGTCGCGCATCGCCTCGGCGATACCGATCACGTTTTCCGGCGGCGTGTCGTAAGGCATGTCACAGCCAGGCGACATGATGAAATTGCCGTTGCCGATTTCATCCAGGCGGTCGACAACATGTTTCATATTGTCCATCTGCGTACCCAGCAGCATGGTCGTCGTCAGCGGTATGTTCCCGGCAATGGTGATGTTGTAGCGATCGGTGATTTTCTTTGCCTCGACGATGTCGATGTTTTCGTCGATCGAGAGGCAGTCGGGCCGGGTTTTACACAGCCCATCCACGTTGCGCGTTGCATTTCCGCATACGAAAGCGGCCGAAAAAGCGCCTTTTTCCCGGATAAAATCGAACACGGTGGAGAGTGGCCCGTCACAGAATTGGGCGAAGTGGTCCGGGCCGATTTGTGAAACCATCGGGTCGACCACGGCAATCACATCCATCCCCGCGTCGATGTAAAGTTCCGACATGCGCTTGCACACCGCTTCACAGAAAACCATCAGCTCGGTAACCCGGTCCGGGTCGAGCATCATGTCCATGAATACTTCCGTTCCGCGCAGGTGCGAGGCCAGCGTGAACGGCCCGGTGATCAGGCCATAAAGCGCCGTATCCGCGCCCACGGTGGCCGTCATGCGTTTCATGACATCCAGCACCAAGGGCAGCCTGCCATCGTCCGGGCCGGGCAGCCCAAGTGACTCCAGTTCGACGCCCGAGACCAGCGGGTGGGACACCACGGAAGGAGGCGTTTCGTCTTGCCAAAGCAATTCGCAACCCAGGATTTCTGCCTCGATCTGCAGGTCGAATACGACCGGTTGGCCGTCCGGACGGTAGATTTCGTTGACAGCCAGCAGTGATTCAAACAGCTTGTCAGCGTCCTTGAGCACTTCCTCGGCCGTGTGTTTTTTCAACTGCCCGGCGTGCACACCCGCAAAGGGCACCCACGGCACACGATCCGCCTGCCGGTGTTGCAACACCGCCAAAACCCGTTCTTTTCCGTTCACTTTCTGTACTCCGATGGGAGCCGCCTGTCAGCGGCTATTGATTGTTCATTGTCGTTTCAGCCCCACAGCCTGCTGCTGGCGATCGCTGCGCCCTCGGCCATGGACTTCAGCTTGGCGTAAACGATGTCCTGGTCCACCGCACCGAAGCCGGCAAAGGTGGAAAAACCGCAATCGGTGCCTGCCATGACGCGCTCGCGCCCGACGATGTCGGCAAAACGGCAGATACGTTCGGCGACCAATTCCGGATGCTCGATAAAATTGCTGGTGGAGTCGAGCACGCCGGGCACCAGTATCTTGTCGCCCGGAATTTCCGCATCGCGGAACGTGGTCCATTCGTGCGCGTGGCGCGGGTTGGACGACTCGAACAGCAAGGCCTGCGGTCGCGCTTTCAACGCGATCGGCAGAACCGTCGACATGGGCGCGTCACAATGATGAGGGCCCTCGTAGTTGCCCCAGCACACGTGCAGCCGCATCTGCCCCGGGTCGATGTTGCGCGTCGCGTGGTTGAGCACCTCGACATGCAACTCGGCCAGGCGCCGGTACTCGCTTTCGGGCTTGTCCTTGAACATCATGTGCCGGCCCAGGCCCAGGTCCGGTGAGTCCAGCTGCAGGATGAAACCGGCCCGGATGATGGCCTCGTACTCGGGACGCATGGCCTCGGCCAAAGCCTCCAGGTAACGCTCGTGGTCGGGATAGTGCTGGTTGGGCTGGAACAGGGCGATCACACCGGGAGAAGCCGCGTTCATGAAACCCTCGACCACATTGGCGTCCTGCAGGGCGGCCCGGAAATTGTCGATGTCCTGCGTGACCGGTCCCATGCTCTTGACGCGGATTTCACCCACGCAACAGGGCCGGCTGTAGGATGGTGTGCCACCCGACGAGGCCTGTCGCTGCAAGAATCCAGGAAACTCTTCCAGGTCTTTTGGCGGTGTACGCGGGCTGTCCCCCTCGAAGCCGGTGATACGGTCCTTGATATAGGTCGCATAAGATATTTTTGACATTTCACCGTCACTGACCACATCCACACCGGCATCCGCCTGCAGGGCGACGACGCCGGCCACGGCCTCGCGAACAATTTCCGCAGCCCCGGCAGGATCAGCCAGGGTGCCGTTCTCGTGTGCGAATACCACATCCGTGACGGCCTTGCTGCGTGGAAGGCTTCCAACATGGGTGGTGAGGATGCGATCCGTACTGGTTTTCATATGCGCTTTTCTCTCAAAAGAAGTCCTGGAAGAAGGCAAGGAAAACAATCACGGCGACGAAGTACGCCAGCAGCAAGTAGCTGATCTTGTCGATCTTGCCGGGTACCAGGTACCACCTGCCGTCTTTTTCAGCCCTACCTTCTGCACGGAATTTTTCTTTCTGGCCCTTGATCGTGAAAGGCGACCAGGAAGCCTGCCTGCCATCGATCAGGATGCTCGCGATGGTCGAGACCACGAAATTGCTGAAGGCGCCGATCAGGCAGTACCAGGGCCAGGCGATCGTGGTAAAGAAATAGACATAGGCCACCATGGCGAAGCCGACCGCCGTACCCACCAGCAACCCTTTCTCCGTGGCGTGCTTGGAGAAGAAACCGAGCGCATACATACCGAGTTGGGCGCCGACGAAGAAGGAGCCCACCTTGCTCAGCACCTCGAGGATGGAACCGCCGCTCTTCGAATAGAGAATGGCCGGCAGCACGATCATCACGGCCCAGAACACCGTGAAAATCCTCGTCACCTTGAGGTAGTGCTCCGGTGTCTCTTCCTTGCGGAAATAGCGCTGGTAGAAGTCGAGCGTTGAGATCGTGGACAGCGAGTGAAAGGCCGCGCTCAGGCTGGACATGGATGCCGCCATCACGGCCGCCGCGATGATCCCCATCAATCCGGGCATGCCATAGTCAGCCGCGAATTTGAGGATGATGGTGTTGTCGTTTTCGAACACCTGGCCCTCGTAATAGACGAAAAACAGTACGCCCATCAGGATGAACAGAAAGTAAATGATCGGGGCGAAAAACCCCATCAGGAGATAGGATTTCTTGGCGTCGCCAATGTTCTTGGAGGCCAGAGTGCGCTGCACCATCATCTGGTTGCTGCCGTAAACGGTGGTGTGGAACAGGGCCATACCGACGATACCCGCCCAGGCGCCTGTCACCACGTCGAACCCGGCAGAAAAGTCCAGAGCATTGAGCTTACCCGCCGACTTCAGCTGCGCCATGGTTTCGCCAAGGCCCGAAGGCAGGTATTCGATCAGGCCAAACAGGATGATGAAAGCACCCGCAAACAGCACGAAGGACTGGAACACATCAGTCCAGATCACAGCCGTAGTGCCACCCAGCGAGGTATAGATCAGCGCCACGACCGAAACGATCAAAATGGCGTAAATCACCGGCACACCGGTGATGAACTCGATCACCAGGGAAGTGGCGTAAAGTATGGCCGCCGAGGTTGCGGACTGGCTGACCAGGAAAATCGTGCCGATCAGGCCGCGCGCCTTAGGCCCAAAACGCCGCTCCTGGTATTCGTAGATCGACGCCACGCCGCTGTTGTAGAAAAACGGCAGGAAAAACGTGATCACGACCACGATCACCAGCGGGTAATTCAGGTGGATGGCCATGACGGACAGGCCTTCCTTGTATGACCAGGCCGGCGCGCCCATAAAGGTCAGGGCGCTGACGTAAGTGGCCACCACCGAGACGCCGATCGCCCACCAGGGCGTGCTCTTGCGGCCAACGTAGAAATCTTCCGCCGTGCTGACTTTCTTGCTTAACAGGTAACCCAGGTAAAGGTTTCCAACGAGATAGATGATAACGATGGTCCAGTCAAGACCGCTGAATACGCTCATATGAATTCCGGTGCCTCCGGTTGGTCATTGCGCCGGGTAATATAGACGATGCTGCTGCGGTCTCCCTGGTTGGAGAAGGAGCGCGCAACACCAATGGGTGTCGTGAACGTATCACCCGGGCCCAGCTCAATGGATTCGCCGTCTATCGAGACGGTCAGCCGGCCCTGCTGCAGAAAAAGCACTTCTTCTTCGGCACGGCTGTGCGCCGGTACCCCAGAACCCGGCGCCAGCCTCAGGGCACGTAAAACGAACTCGTGCGGCCAGCCCAGCATACCTTCCGGGATGGCTTCTTTTTCATTGGCCGGCCCCAGCAGGGCGGCCTCCTCGACACCTGCAAATACGGAAAGCGCCGTTTTCGTGGTCCACTGGAAGTCTTTCCTGCGGATAATGATGTTTTCCAACATGCATGAATCCACGACCCGGTGTTCGGCGACCTGCGCCGGCGTGGTCTTTGGCATCGGGTTCAAACCCGCAGGCGGGCTTTCACCGGCAGCCACATCCACCAGCGAGCCATCTTCCATCAGCACCAGCCCATGGTCCTGGGCCAGGTCAAACACCTGCGGGGCCCACAGGACCCGGCCCGGGTCGTCACCACCGAGTACGGCGTACAAATAGCCGAGGTCGTCCCCCACGTTTTCGAACCCGCGGAACACATCGGTGGGCAGGGATATCACGTCGCCCTCACCCAGCACCACTTTGCCGTCACTGCCGTCGACGCCTGAGAGAAAGGCCCAGCTTCCCGTATGCACGACAAAAACTTCGTTGGTCAGGTGACTGTGCTGCGAGTTCAGGCAGCCCGGCGGTTGACGGGCGCCGCCGATATTGAAACCGTGGGGAATGCTGATGTGAACATGTTGCTCCGGGTTTTCGGCAACACCGGGGCCGATCACCGTGAAATTCTCCTTTTTATCGCTGCCGGGCGAACGTGTATCGATAAACGCCGTATAGCACGGCTTCAGGTCGGCATAGCGGACGAGTCGGTTTTCCAGGCTCATTGCGCGGTCCACCCACCGTCAACCAGCAAGCTGGTACCGGTTGTGCTGCCGCTCAGGTCGCTGAGCAGGAAAACACAGGCGTTTGCCACTTCTTCGGCCTTCGCCAGCTTGTTCATCGGGATCATGCCCATCACGAAATCAGAAAACGCCTGGTCCTCGAACATGGGCCGGGTCATGGGCGTCATGACGAACGTCGGCGCGACGGTGTTGACCCGGATTCCTTCCGCCGCCAGTTCGACAGCAAGGGCCTTGCTCATGCCTTCAATGGCGTGTTTACTCATGCAGTAAAGCGTTCGGCCGGGCGAACCCACGTGCCCCATCTGCGAGGAAATGCTCACGATGGAGCCGCCGCCGGCCCGCTTCATGGCCGTAATGGCCGCCTGCGTGACCCGGTACACGGCCCGGATGTTCAGGCCGATGACCAGGTCGATATCGTCTTCACCCTGTTCCTCCATCGGCCCGACCCGGTTGGTCCCGGCGTTGTTCAGCAGACCGTCCAGGCGCTCGAGTCCCCGGACCCGCTCAATAAACTCACTGGACGTGATGTCACAGGCCCAGGTTTCAATCGCACCGCCGGACTCGGCCGCCAGGCTGGCCAGGGCTTCGGCGGACAGGTCAACCGCGATCACCGCGGCGCCGAGACCGGCAAAGGTCAATGCACAGCAACGACCGATGCCGCCACCCGCGCCGGTGATCAGGATTTGTTTGCCTGAAAGAGCTGTCTTTTCAAAACCCATATCATGACACCTGTAATTTGCATTGAAATCGAAGTCATTATTCAATATGATTTACCTTAATTCAAGGTGTTTTTTCAGCCCAGTACTAAATCTTAAAATTACCAAGTGGAGTAAGCAGGCAATGATCCGTTATCTGAAAACCGGCAAATCACAGGATGAATTAAACGTTTCCAATCAGAATGTTAAGGAAATAGTCGAGAACATTCTTGCTGATATCGAGACCCGCGGCGATGCAGCCGTCCGTGAATATTCTGAGAAGTTCGACAAATGGACTCCGAAGTCATTTAAATTGTCAAAAGAAGAGATTCAGGCCTGTTACGAGCAGATGAGCCAGCAGGATCTTGACGACATTGCGTGGGCCCAGAAGCAGATTGGCAACTTCGCCCAGATTCAGCGTGACTCCATGCTGGACGTGGAAGTTGAAACCCTGCCCGGCGTGACCCTCGGGCACAAACACATCCCGGTCAACAGCGTCGGCTGTTATATTCCCGGCGGCAAGTACCCCCTGCTCGCGTCTGCCCACATGGGCGTGCTGACCGCCAAGGTCGCCGGCGTCAAGCGCGTGATTGCAGCCGCTCCTCCTTTTAACGGCAAACCGGCACCCGCCATCGTCGTTGCCATGGACATGGCAGGCGCCGATGAAATTTACTGTATGGGCGGCGTCCAGGCCGTTGCAGCGATGGCGATCGGCACCGAGAGCATCAAGGGCTGCGACATGATCGTCGGCCCCGGCAACGCCTTTGTCGCTGAGGCCAAGCGCCAGTTATTCGGCCGGGTTGGCATTGACCTCTTTGCCGGTCCGACCGAAACACTGGTCATCGCCGACGACACGGTAGATGGCGAACTCTGCGCCGCCGACCTGCTTGGCCAGGCCGAACACGGCACCAACTCCCCTGCCGTCCTGCTGACCAACAGCGAGA
This sequence comes from Lysobacterales bacterium, assembly GCA_036351055.1. Lineage (GTDB taxonomy): Bacteria > Pseudomonadota > Gammaproteobacteria > Xanthomonadales > SZUA-36 > JABDPF01. The sequence continues at coordinate 14,390 of JAZBOH010000051.1, read as the reverse complement.
AGTTGGCAAAGGAGACCATGAAGGAGGTGGAGCGCCAGTTGACCGTTCTGCCCACGGCCGACGTCGCCGGCGCGTCATGGCAGGAGTATGGCCAGGTCATCGTCTGCGATACCTACGAGGAAATGCTCGAAGTCGCCGATGACCTGGCCTACGAGCACGTCCAGGTCATGACCAAAGATCCTGACTACTTCAAAGACAATATGAGCAACTTCGGCGCACAGTTTCTCGGCCCGGAGACCAACGTCTCCTACGGTGACAAGTGCATCGGCACCAATCACACGTTGCCCACACTCAAGGCGGCTCGTTATACTGGCGGCTTGTGGGTTGGCAAGTTCATCAAAACGTGCACTTACCAGAAAGTCACCAAAGAGGCCTCGGTTGTCGTGGGTGAATACTGCTCCAGGCTCTGTGCGCTCGAAGGGTTCGCCGGCCATAAAGAACAGGCGGACATTCGATTGAGAAGGTATGGCTAAGAGAAACCACCAGGTTAGAAAACGCGTCACGTCCTATGATGTGGCGCGCGCCGCCGGCGTTTCCCAGTCCGCCGTGTCCCGTGCATTCCGCCCGGGGCTCAGCATTTCTGACAAAACCCGCGACAAGGTCATGAAGACCGCCAAAAAGCTGGGCTACCGGCCAAACGCGATCGCCCGCATGTTGATCTCGAAACGCTCCGGCATGATCGCCGTGATCATTTCATCGATTTCCAACCTGATCTACCCGGAACTCCTGTCGCGCATAACGGACCATTTGTCCAGGCGCGGCAACAAGGTTTTGCTGTTTACACTGGATACCGCCGAGCAGTTGGAAAACATTCTCGACCAGCTTTGGACCTACCGGGTGGACGGCGTGATCGCACTTGCCGCCCATTTCGATCACAAGGACATCGTGCAGTTCGAAGAGCACGACATCCCGGTTGTGCTGTATAACCGCCAGGCGCCTGACCACCCGGTCAATACCGTCAACGTGGACCACGCACAGGGCGTGCGGCAGTTGGTGAACCACCTGGTGAAGGCCGGCAACAGGCGCTTCCTGGTGCTCTCGGGCCCGACGCAATCCGATGTCGCCAACGACCGGCGCGAGATTGCGCTGGAGCAACTCAGGAACCATGGGTTCAACGATGTGCCGGTGCTGTACGGCGATTACTCCTACGAATCGGGCAGACACTGTTTCTCGGAGTGGATGGCGGAACACGACGCGCCCGATGCCGTCATCTGCAGTAACGACACCATGGCCATCGGCTGTATCGACGAGGCCCGGGTCCGCTTTGGACTGGACGTTCCAGGTGCACTGTCCGTCGTGGGGTTCGACGGCATCCTGGCCGCGTTCTGGAGTGGTTACGAACTAACCACCGTCCGCCAGCCTGTCAACCAGATGGCAAAGGCGTCGGTCGATATCCTGATGGAACGCATCGAAAACCCCGACGCCCCACCTGAAAAACGCGTCCTGGTCGGCACCCTGATCAAGGGCAAGACCACTCGCAACTAGCTGGCCCATGCCGGACCGCCCCGTTCTCTTTTTACCGGGCACACTGTGCACCGGCGAGGTGTTTTTGTCCCAGGCCGAGGCGCTTGCACCGCATGCCAGTGAAATCCTGGTCGCGCCGTTTCGACGGGAACGCAGCATCACCGAAATGGCGGAAACAGCAGCGGCCCAGATCCCCGAAGGCAGCCGTGCAGCCGTGATTGGTTTTTCCATGGGCGGCATGGCCGCGTTGTTACTGGCCGATCGTTACCCGCAACGGGTCGATCGCCTGGCCTTGCTGAACAGCAATACCCACCCCGACCTTCCCGGGCGCGACAAGGGAAGGCAGAAGTACATCCAGCGGGCCAGGCAAAGCTCGTTGCGCTCGGTCCTCGAACAGGGATTTTTACAGAACTATCTGCTCCGCCAGGAAACGGCGCACCGTGACTTGATCCTGGATATGGCTGAAACTCTGGGACTGGAGGCATTCGAGGCCCAATCGGCGGCACTGGCCAGCCGGCCGGACACCGGCCCGTTGCTGGAACGGCTGCAATGCCCGGTGCTGATCATTGGGGCAGAACAGGATGTTCTATGCCCGCCCGCCACGCAGGTGGAAATGTATCAAAAAGCCTCCAACGGGAAGCTCGTGATGCTGGACAACTGCGGGCACTTCGCCGTGCTGGAAAAACCGTGGGAAGTCAACCAGGCACTGCTCGAATGGTTCCTGGCAGGCGTTGCCTAAGCCTGCCCCAGTTTTTCGTAGTCCTCATCGCTGACCGTTTTGTAGCCCGGTGTCGGAAAAGCCTGGAACCCGCGGCCACCATCAATAAAGATCGATTGGCCAAAGATGAAATTGGAGTCCTCGCTGGCCAGGAAAACGGCCAACCGGCCGCATTCCTTGGGCGTGCCGATGCGCCCCATCGGCGTGCGCGAGAGGATGGTATCCATCAACTGCTTGTCGGACCCGACCCGTCGCATCAGTTCGGTCTCGATCGGCCCGGGCGCCATCGCATTGACCTTGATGTTGTGCGGGGCCAGCGCGACGGCCTGCACCTTGGTCAATTGCTGGATCGCGCCCTTTGAGGTCGTGTAAACAACCTGCGCGTCGAGCCCCAGGTAGGAATTGACCGACGACATATTGATGATCACGCCGCCCTCGCCCTGTTTCACCATCTGCTTCGCGGCGATCTGGCCGCCAAAAAACATGCCCTTGAGGTTGATATCCATGATCCAGTCGTACTGGTCGGGGGTGATGTCCAGGAAATGGGTCTTGTTTGAATCGTTGACACCTGCATTGGCGACGTAGATATCGAGGCGGCCGAAACAGTCTACGGCCTGCCGAACGATATTTTCCAGGTCGGCCATTCTGGCAACATCACACTGGACAAACAGGCCCTCGCCGCCGGCTTCGCGGATAGCCTCTACCCCTTCCGCCCCGGTTTGTTCATTGCGGCCACCAATAACGACTTTTGCACCCTCCCGGGCAAACTCGATGGCGATGCCCAGGCCGATACCCTTGGTGCCGCCGGCAATGACTGCAACCTTATTTTCCAGTTTCATCAGCCGTCACCATACTTCTCGCGGAAGGGCGCCACCGCTGCATCACCAGCCGCCTTCAGTGCCGCGCCGTCCTGCAACAGCACCAGCCACTGGTAACCTTTCTCAAAACAGGCGCTGGCCTTTTCCCAGTTGGGCGCCAGCGTGCCGAGGAACTTGCCGGACGGCAACACCTTGGACTCGATCAAGCCAATGGTTTCCTGTACTTCGGGCTGCGTGGGATCTCCCAGGTAGCCCATACTACTGGCCAGGTCGACCGGGCCGATAAAGATTCCGTCAAGCCCATCGACCTCGAGGATTGCATCCAGGTTATCCACGGCTTCCATGGTTTCCACCGCGATCATCACCACGATTTCCTCGTTGGCCGAGTTCAGGTATTCCTTCATGTTTCGCGTATAGCCGGCCGCACGCGGACTGCCCGCCACGCCACGAATGCCGTGCGGCGGGTATTTGCAGGCAGCAACGGCCGCCTCGGCTTCCTCTTTCGTATTCACGTAAGGGATCAGGACCCCCATCACGCCGGTGTCCAGGATGCGCTTGATGGCCACCGCGTCGTTCCAGGGCGCGCGCGTAAACGGCACCACGCCGGACCCGTTCATGGCCTGCAAGTGCAGTTGCAGCGTTTCGAAGCTGCAAGGCGAGTGCTCGAGATCCACGATCAGCCAGTCGAAGGCCGATGCACTCAGAATTTCAGCAGAAACGGGGCTGACGGTCTGCAAAAATGCACCGACCGTCTTCTGCCCATTTTTCAGTTTTATTTTTACGGGGTTTTTCATTGACTGACACCATGTAGTTTGAAGTAGGACGGATTTTCGTCCACGAATTCTTTTAACGCGGCAGGATCTCCACCCAGGCGGCGGGCGGTTTCGAACAGCGTTACGATGTTTTTGGACGGAATGTCATGGCCGATATTATGACAAGGGGCCAGGATGTATCCGCCGTTGCGGCCGAGGTCATAGATACGTTGGGCAACCTCCGCTTCCAGTTCGCTGGTGGTCGCGTTCGGCAGCATCTGCTGCACGTCAATGGCGCCGTGGAAGCACATCCGGTCACCAAATTCCTCTTTCAGCGCCCAGGTATCCTGGATGCCTTTGACCGATGTCTGGACCGGGTTCAGGATATCCACACCCATGTCCACGAAGTCCTCCAGCAAGGGCAGGATGGCGCCGTCGCTGTGGAACATCACTTTCACGTCGCCCAGGCTCTTGATGTGGCTAATGAGTTCGGTCCAGCGCGGCTTGATCAGGTCCCGGAACATCGGCGGAGACAGCATCAGTGACTTCTGGGTGCCGAAATCGTCGGTCACGTAGGCCACCTGTACATAGGGTCCGACCGCTTCCATGTAGTGCGTCCACATATCTTTAAGCGTCTGGGTGATCTTGTCCATCAGCTTCTCGGCCAGCGGGACATCGAGCACCAGGTCCATGAAGAACTGGTCGTAGCCGCGCAACTGCAGGGAATTCATCAGCATGCCGGCCTTGATCGCGTCAGCGCCGACCACGTAATCGGTTTCCTCGTAGTAGTATTTCGCCTGCTCGCGCAGACCAGCGAATTGTTCGGGGTCGTGGGCGTCTGGCCACTGGAAATCGTCGATCTGGTCTATCGTGGCTTCGCGCATGGGGGCACCGTCGACCACGCAATGGTCCCAATCCTCCAGGGCGCGGTACGGAACGCCCCACATGTCGATGTAACCTTCGACGTCGCTGCGCTCGGTCAATTGCACCCAGTTTGGGACCACCCAGCGAAAGTCAACGTCGAGGCGCTGCAACAATGCTTCATCGGGCCAGACGGTCTGCGCCATCTGGTCCAGAACACGATTTTCGTTTTCCATCGGCACGTTGCCGAGGTGGTCACGCAGTTTCACGTAGGCGCGGCGATGCAGCGAGCCGATGTGCTTGCCCATGTCGAGCAGCACCCGGTCCGGTTGCTGGTGGTTCATCGCGGCATGAAATGCTTCACGCGGTGTCATCATTAGTGTTTTACCTTTTCAGAAGCTGCGGTCCATGACGACCGCCTCGATGTCGAGCATGTCGCATAGCTGCTCCAGCTCTTTCACCCAATGGCCGGCGACGCCGGATATATGGTTGGAGCCGAACTCGTCGACCAGGTGGTTGAGGTCGCAATCGACCTTGACAAAAGCCGTCGGCAACTGGTGTTTGCCGCGCTGTTGCACAAATTCGGTCAGGTCTTCCTGTGTCATCCGGATGGCGTCTCCGGGAATGATGGCCATGCGGTATTCACCAAAAACCCGGTACAAACGCGCCAGCGTGACCGGCCCCGGGGCCGCCGTGAAATACGTCGTGGCGCCACCGCCGGGGCGTACCGACGGGCGCAGCTCGATCTTGCCCAGATTGTCCGACGGCTTGTCCGAACGGCCGGCAAACCAGGAACACATGCCGCCGCAGTTGGGCAGGTATAGAATCTTCTTGTCCACGTCCATGTGGCTGACGTCGGCAAACAGCGTGGCGCCCCCACCGGAAATTTCTTTCAGCATTTCCATGGTCAGGGCGCCGTCACCGTCCGCCTCGCAGGACATCGCACAGGCGTCCTTGCTGCCCTCCCCGTCATAGGGACTGGGCATCAGGGCCGCCGAGATGCACTGCGGCACGTAATGATCGGATAACTCGGTCATGCACTTGACCGAGATGAAATCGAGACCCTGTTCAGCATTGATGTCCTTGTTGGCAAGGTAACAGCGGAACTGGAAATCGAGGCGTTCCTCGGTCAGTTTGCCCTCGTCGAAAGCGATGGACGCAAACTGCTCACGGGCCCAGTCCAGGTTTTTTGCCACCCTGTCCGGCTCGATGAGTTCCGCCCGCCTGACGATTTCCAACTGGTCGACGTGCTGCACGTCGATACCGAACTGCGCACGCCACTGCATCGGGTCGAAGGTTCCCGTATCGATACCCAGGGAGCGGCCGCCAAACAGGCCCATCCTGCGCCCCTGCAGCCTCGACTTGGTCGAGGCTGCACGGAAAAACGGCAGGACTTTCTGTTCGAACACGGGGGCGCCAAAATCGTCCCGGACCCGGATGTGCTCAACGCCGACCTGGCTCAGCGTGCCGGCCGTGGCCAGCATGCCCACCATGCCGTGGGTGGCCGCACTGGTGCTGGTCATGACCACCGTTGGCAGCCCGAGGCGCTGAATGGCGCCCGCGGACAGGTTGGGTGTACACCAGCACGGTGTGTGAGCAAACAAGGCCTCGGCCCCGGCGGCTTTCAACGCTTCGATCTGTGCTTCGATGATGTCCCGCGAACGGGCCACCTCGTCGAAGGCGATAAGCTCCAGCGGCAAGCTCGCCAGGTACGCCCTGGCTTCCTCGTGTCGCGGCTGGGTCAGTGGCCCGAAGTAACCGTCCCACATGTACTCGCGTTCGTCACCAAAAGTCATCAAACCGATTTTGGGCATGGCCATGTCTGCTTCTCCGCTGGTTTTCTGGTCAGGCTGTCTGCGGCTTGGTGCCAACCGGGTATTGCGCCATGATTTCACCGATCAACTCACTGACATGACCGACCACGCGGGTGACCAGGACCTCGCCTTTCTCGCGCGTCGCCTTGGTCGGGTGACCGACCACGCCGTTGCCGCCTTCCAGCTTCTCGGGCAGCGCAAACGTGCCTTCAAAATGATACATCTGGCCTGGCTTGGGCCGCATGCCCGGCGCGATCTTCCATTTCGGATCGATCAGGCCGGTGCTTTCACCGTCTTCGGCACGGCTCATGTCGACAAATTCCGGGTACAGGTACAGGCCTACCGAAGTCTCTGCTTCATCGGCGTGCCACATCGGGTCTTCCAGTACGTCCTGGTTGTCGCGCAGGAAATCGTACCAGTGCATGCTCAGCACGAAGTTGCCCTCGATACCCAGCTTGTGCACCGCCACGATGGTGGAGGAAACCTGGCCATGCGCCGAGAACAGGATGAACTTGTTGAAACCGGCCACGCTGGCGCCGCGCACGATGTCTTCGATCAGGGCGATATGCGTTTCAAAACGCAGCGGGATGGTGCCTTTTACACCCCAGTGGTGGTAGGGGTGCGAGCCGTACATCGGGCACGGCAATACGGTGGCACCTGATTTCTCCGCGATCATTTCGCACATCTTGATGGCGTTGAAGGCGTCAACCGCGCAGGGGGTGTGCGGGCCGTGCTGCTCGATGGCGCCCAGGGGGAGGATCGCCACGTCATTTACATTCTTGGCGTACTCGACCAGGTCGGGCGCGCAGATTTCATGGAACCATACGGATTTGCGTTTACTCATTTCATATACTCCTGTCTATTTCATTTCCAATTCGGACCAGGTCTTCAAAAACGGCCGCCGGCAGCGGGATGCCCTCGCTCTTCCGTTCCTGTTCGACGCGGTATTCCAGTTCGCCGGGAATCAAGATCTCCGGGGCGCCGGTATTGACGGGCGTGTCTTTCAGTGTCGCCACGAACTCCGTCATGCGTTGTTTCAACTGTTCCTTCGACATCAGCACCTGCGGGTTGATGACCAACATCAAGTGGGCCGTCGCGCTGGGATCCCCAGGGTATTTGTACATGCCCTTGAGGTGGTCCTGGAATGCACCGCCGGTCATCACGCCGCACAGGATGTCCACCATCAGAGAGAGGCCAAAACCCTTGTGCGCGCCCACGGGCAGCAGGAATCCCTCGAAGCCGGCCTGGGCATCCGTGGTTGGGTTGCCGTCCTTGTCCGTGGCCCAGCCCAGCGGAATCTCCTCGCCGTTCTTGGCTGCGACGATCAGCTTGCCACCCGCGACCGCGGAAAGCGATATGTCCAGGCAGAACGGGAAGTCACCAAAGGTTGGAACGGCAACCGCGATGGGATTGTTGCCCGTGATCGATTTCCTGACGCCCGGCATCGACATATTGGGGGCCACATTGGTCATCGCGATACCGACCATGCCCTCTTCCGCCGCCATGCGGGCATACAGCGCGGTCGCGCCACAGTGATTGCTGTTAATGATGCCGACGGCCGAAACCGCTTTTTCACGGGCCAGTTCAATGGCGCGCTTCATCGCGGCGCGGCCGGCGATGTAGCCTGCGCTGTTGTCGGCGTCGAGCACTTCCAATGCGCCTTCTGAACGCAGCGTGCGTATCCGGGGCCGTTTGTTCATCGCGCCGTTGCGGAAGCGCTCCAGGTAGATCGGCACACGGATCACGCCGTGTCCGTCAATGCCCCACAGGTTGGTCTGGACCAGGCACTCCGCCATGGTCCTGGCGTCGTCCACCGTGCAGCCGCCGCCTTCCTCAAATATCTTGCCCACGAATCGGATCAGCGAATCGTAGGGCACCCTGGTTTCCTTGGCAGTCATGCTGAATTCCTTGTTTGGCCTTCCTGTCGGTAGCCAGTTGGTACGTGCCCGGGGATGGTTACCCGCAAGCGGTACAGCGAATGGGTAGCGGTAATCATCAGGTCTTTCAGATCTTCACCACCCCAGTTGAAATTGGCCGCCACCTGCGGCGTGCGGATCACGCCCAGCGGCGCGCCATCCGGTGCGAACACGTGGATCCCGCCGGAGCCACTGCTGTAAAGGTTTCCCTGCGAATCGACCTTCATGCCGTCCGCCACGCCGGGGTCCGGGCCATCGGTCGAGGCCCAGACCTCGCCGCCGCTCAGCGAACCGTCATCGAGCACGTCGAAAACCCGGATGTGCTGCCTATCCGTATCGTTGACGAACATCCGTGACTCGTCGCGGGAAAAACACAGGCCGTTGGGTTTTGAAAAGTCATCGATGAGCAGGGTCAGTTCACCTGTTTCCGGACTGAGCCGGTAGACACCCTGGAACGGCAGGTCCTGCTCGCGCTGCACGCCAAACTTGGCCGTGCGTCCGGATGCCGGGTCCGTAAAGTAGATGTCGCCGTTGCTTTTCTCGACGATGTCGTTGGGGCTGTTCAGTTCGCGGCCCTGGAAGTGACTGGCCAATACCTGGTAGTTACCTGAGCGGTCAATGCGGCTGACGCGGCTGGCGGCGTGTTCACAGATCAACAGCCCGCCCTGGCGGTCCCATGTCGTGCCATTCGCCATGTTACTGGGCTCGCGCCATGGCGAAACCCCGTCGTTCTCGCTCCAGCGGTACATGCGGTTGCCGATGATGTCGCTGAACAGCAGGTATGCGCCCCGGCGGTGCCAGGAGGGACCTTCGATAAAATCAAAACCGGTGGCCAGGCATTCAAAAACGGCCCCGGGCTCCAGTATGGATTCAGGGCCGCTGGCCGGAATCTTTTCACCTGCATGAGACATGCGTGTCGGCCGCTTGCGGTTCAGGCTGCCAGGCCAAGCGAGGAGCGCACGGCACGAACCGCGTCACCGGCGTCCACACCGAACTCGTCAGCCCCGATCTGTTGTGCAAATTCAGCGGTCACGGCAGCACCGCCTACCACGACCTTCACATGGTCGCGGTCAGAAAAATGTTCGATCACGGGCTTCATTTCGTCCCGGGTGGTACTCAGCAGGGAGCTCAGGCAAACCACTTTCGACCCGCGTTCCACGGCCGCTTCGTAATCTGCAATCGTGCAGTTCACGCCGATGTCGTCCACCTCGAACCCCGAGCCCTTGAGCATGATGACGACGAGGTTTTTACCGATGTCGTGCAGGTCGCCCTTGACGGAGCCGATGCATACCTTCGCTACCGGTTCGCTGCCACCCTTGACCAAGAGCGGCTCGAGAACATCCATGCCGGCCTGCATGGCCCGGGCGCCCACCAGCATTTCGGGGATAAACACCTCACCGACTGAAAAAGCTTCTCCGATTTCGCGCAGCGCGGGAATCATGGTGGTGTTCACCATTTCGACCGCGTCGACGCCTGCGGCAATCTCCGCCTCAACGACTTTCACGACTTCAGCAGCATTACCGTAGTAAATGGCATCCCACAATTCTTCGTTGATTTTCATAGGCTCTCCTCAAGCAGTCCCGACAACGGGCCGGTAGCCGGCACCGACAATGAAAAGATTAAATCTTAATGACGTCGCAGTCAAAATTATTTTAACGCTTAAAAACAGGCGTTTGTTGTTGTTTGACTTAGGTCATATTCGCATATTTTGTCTTTCTTTTGCATTCGAAGTATATTTAGCCCGGAAAGCACCACGAGACAGCACCAAACACAGGACAACACCATGCAAAGTGAAAAATCCCTGTTCCTGAATTTTTATGAGGAATTACTGGAGGCGGAGGCACCCGGCCTGCCCTCCATCGCCCACCAATACCTTTCCGAGTCGGTCGAATGGCATGGCCCCCACCCGATAAACACCCTCTGCGGGCACCAGGACATCGTGGAAAAACTCTGGATCCCGATGGCGGAGGCTTTCAGCGCACTGGAACGCCGGAACGACATCCTGATGTGCGGAAACTACCAGGGCAACACCTGGGTAAGCGCCATCGGGCATTACCGGGGCAGGTTTGAAAAAGACTGGCTATCCATCCCCGCCACCGGCAGGCAGACACCCATCCGGTTTGGTGAATTCGCGCGCATCGAAAACGGCATGATCCAGGAGTTCCGGGTCCTTTTTGACCTGGTTGCCCTCTGCCGTCATGGCGGAATCGAACTGCTGCCGCCCGACGCCGGCTCAAGCGCCGGAGTACCCGCACCGGCCACCGGGGACGGCGTCATGACGGAGCCGAAATCCCCTGCTTCCGGTGAGGCTTCGCTTCGCCTGATCGAAGAGATGATCGACGGACTGATGGAATTTGATGGCCACGACCTGAACTCCATGCGGATGGAGCGATTCTGGACGAGAGACATGCGCTGGTATGGACCCGCCGGAATCGGAACCACGCAAGGACTGGACGGGTTCCAGAAAAATCACCAAGACCCCTTCCTGGAAGCTTTTCCGGACCGCTATGCCGCACCCCACGCCGCCTTGTTCGCCGAGGGAGACTACGTGTGCGTCACCGGGTGGCCCAGCGTTGTCGGCACCCACAAAGGCCGATACCTGGGGTATCCCGCCACCGGAAAGCAGGTTGAAATGCGCGTAATGGACTTCTGGCGCAATGAGCAAGGCCTCCTTGCAGAAAACTGGGTTCTGATCGATATGCTCGACCTGTTTTTGCAGTTTGGTTACGATTTGCTGGGTGACTTGGCAGGAAATTAAAGACTCCGAATTCACAACCTTTCCTGATTATTATCTATTTGTATTTATTGCTATATATTTTTATTTCAAGCCTGCTAAAGATATGTAATTGAATATTTAATGATTTCGAAGTATATTCCGTGAGAAGCCGCAGGCGACCGAAACAAACAACAAGATGCAGCAGGAAATCAGGATGAGAAACCCTTCCGAAGCACGGCCTGACCACCCACCCCCCCCGCGTGAGTATTTTGGGTACACGGACGTCGTGTCCTACATCCTGGGGATTACGTTCGAGATCTGGGAGCAACGGCAGGTAGACACCATCCTGGACTACTACGGCAAGGACATCGAGGTTTACAGTCTCGAAGGTCTTACGCACGGCGCCGAGGCGATGGTCGAGGGCACGCTGTCCACGCTTGAAGCCTTCCCTGACCGTTTGCTCCTGGGCGACGACATCATCTGGTCGGGCAACCTGGAATGCGGTTTCTCCTCCCACCGCATCACCAGCCCCATGACCAACACCGGCGACACGGTATTTGCGCCCGCGACCGGAAAAACGGTGCGCACCATGAATATCGCCGATTGCGAAATCACCAGCGGCCAGATTACCGGGGAATGGCTGTTCCGGGACAACCTGGCCCTGCTGACGCAACTTGGGCTCGACCCGTCTTCCGCGGTCCGGACCGTCGCTGACCGTTTCTCCGGTGAACTGATGCAGTGGCTCAAGCGTGAATACGAGCGGACACGCCGCGGCCAGACGGCACCTGCGCCCACACTGGGGCAGGATAGCCCTGACAGCAATGAGCCCTTTGCCCAAAGCGTTCTCAGCGCCTGCTGGACGAGTGGCGACCAGGCCTTGCTGGAACAGGCTTACGCACCCTATGCCGTTCTGCACCGCGCACCCACGCGAATTTTCTCGGGCCGGGAAGCAACACTGGAACACCACACTGCCTGGCGCAGGGCTTTTCCGGATGCCTCGCTGACCGTCGACCACGTCTGCAGCCAGCCTTTCGGTGAGAACGGACAGCATGTCGCAGCCCGCTGGAGCGTTGCCGCCCATCACGAGGGGCCCTATGCGGAGATGGCGCCGGAAGGCAAGCCTGTCTACGTTTCGGGCGTCACCCACTGGCGCCTGGTCAACGGCGGGATTGTCACGGAATGGACCGTGTTTGATGAGATTTCCCTGCGCGCACAATTACTGGCCGGCTTTGGCTAAAAAGCGCGGTCTCGTTCTTGATACGGTCGCGGCCATGACTGCCGGGACGCTTGTACTGGCGGGTTGCGCGCACAAACACCCGGAATCGCCCGCCCCGCCCCAGCTTGACTACGGCAAGTGGGCCCAGGTAAACATCGGTTCGCTGGACGACCTGTCCATCGAAGCCCTGCGCGCCCGCGAGTACGGCTCTATTATTACGCCGGAAGCGCGGCTTGGCGTTGAGAGCGATTCAAACGGCACCACCTTGCTGGCGTCCTACCCCTCGGACGGCAACCGGGTTTATACGCGCATTGACATTCCGTCCGGGCAGCCCCCGGCGAACGGGTTTCCGGTGGTCATTTTTGTTCACGGCTGGTACGGAATCGAGAAAGCCCCCGCCTTCGACTTCTTCCAGCAGCAGGACTCGCTGTATGCAGAATGGGTAGCACATTTCGTGCAAGCCGGCATGGTCGTCCTCTCGCCGGCCCTCCGTGGTCACGGCACGATCAACGGCGTTCCCGCCCAGGGTATCGAGTTCCTGAAGCAATGGGATAACGGCAGCTACCTCAACCCGATGTTCTATGCCATTGACGTACTCAACCTGCTCGACGGGCTGGACTCGCTCGAGGCCATTGACTGGCCGGCGTGGGGCATTGACCGCCGGGTCCGGCTCGACCGGAAACGGATCGGCATTTCCGGCCACTCACAGGGCGGCGACGCGGTGTTGACCGCGCTGGCCGTTTCCGGCGAGGGCTCGGCCGTTGCCAATCCACTTTCAGCCGGGTCCATCATTTCCGGCTGTTTCGGCCCGCGCATGGAACAGGCCGGGATATACGGCCCGATGGCCAATACGCTGGAAGCCTTCATGTCCGGGGACGGCAGCTGGACCGGGACCGCGACCGGCCATGATGGCTCTGTCAATCCCGAGTTCGTGTTTGGCTACCCCCCGGACTGGATCGGCACCATCGACCCGCAATCCGCGGACTGGACCTGGCAGTCCGAGACCTGGTCCAGCCCCAGTGTTGCCGCCTCACTGGAGGAGAAATTTGCCGAGATGTACCGGGCCGTCAACCAGGGCGTGAAGGACATCTCAGGCGCATCTTTTGAGCTAAAAAAGGACCCAAACGGCCGCACCACCATAGGGCACGACCCGCGGGTCGAGGCGGCCATGCGGCGAATCGGTGGTTTTCACTATGCAAACTTCCTGAGCGAGCCCCTGCATTTGCATCATTCGGACCAGGATTATTACTCGGTGCCGCGATGGAACGCTGACCTGTCCGCGCGGATCAACCAGTCCGGCGGAACCAGCCGGGATTTTACCTATCCGCGCAACAACCATTCCCTGTTGATCAGCCCGTATGACTGGTTCAGCCCGGGTGAGGTCGTCGAAGGGTTGGGCGAGGCACTGGACCGTGACACCGGGCTGTTTGGCGAGGGCGATATTGCCGCCGCCGAGTGGCCGGAAAGCGAACTTACCTCGGCCGCCGGCCTGAAACGGTACGCCAACAGGCTGCACAACGCGTTCCAACTGGAATATCAACGGGAACCGCTGGAGGGCATGAACCGCGAGGTTGTAAGCTTTGCTGCCGACGGCCTGAAACAATATGCATTGATCGTGAAACCGGCGGGCCAGGCACCAGAAAATGGCTGGCCCGTTCTTCTGATGAATCATGGATTCCACCCGGACCCGCCGAACAACGGGCGAACCGAGGACGGCGGCACCGACCGTCCAGGTGATTACTACCGGGGACTCCCCCTCGCCTACGCAAAACAGGGCTTCCTGGTGGTATGGCCGGACTTCCGGGGCCACAATATCTCGGAAGGCTACAGCTACACGCAGAAACAAGATCCGCCCGCCTGGTACGCACGTGATGCCGTCGCCGCATTCCGCGCCCTCCCCTCGCTGCCCGACGCGAACCTGTCACAGGTATTCTGGTGGGGCCATTCGATGGGCGGCAATGTGACCCTGAGAGTCCTGCAGGCCATTGGCGGCCAGGTTCAGGGCGCCAGCATCTGGTCTGCGTGGCTGGCTGGAGATCCTGGACAGCAGGGCGCGCCGTTGGCCGGTTTCAATACACCGCTGGTGATCCAGCATTCACGAGGCGACCCGGTCGT
>JAZBOH010000050.1:0-2779 GCA_036351055.1 Lysobacterales bacterium | reverse complement strand
GGCCTCGAAATATCCGCCTGAACTCCAATCCTCTTTCTCTTCAGCCTGGTTGGAGGTCCAGCTGATCACCGCCTCAAAGGGTCTTGAACCCTGGGCATCCGCCGTTACGATCACTTTCTGGCCCAGCTGGACACGGCGAAAATCGGCCTCATGCACCCAGAACCTCATTTGCAGGTCCTCACGGCTGGCCACCGCGGCAACCTGGAAGCCGCTGAACAGGGTTTCGCCAGGAAATACCTTTTTGCCTGTCCAGGGGTTTTCGCCGTAGATGACGAAACCGGCTTTTTCGGCCTTCATCTCGGTCGCCTCCAGGCCCCGCCTGATGCGTTCGTGCAACGATTTTGCTTTCGCGATCTCGAGTCCGGTCTCGGCTTCGACATCGCGCAGCTCGGCCAGCCGGTTGAGCAGGTCAGCCTGCGCGCGCACCTGCGCCTTTTTGGCCGTCTCCAGGGTCAGCTGGAAACGCTCGTAATCCAGACGGGGAATCGTGGACGCCGGGATCACGGCGTCCAGTTCGGCCAGGCGCACATCGGACTCGGCCTGCACCAGCACACTTTCAGCATCCAGGATCAGTAGCTTTAGTTCGTCGATACGGCGCGCTGCGGACAGGCGTGCTTTCTGCAGGTCGGTCCTGGTCTGCTCTTCCTGCGCGATCAGGTCGCCGGGTTCGATCCGCACGACCAGGTCACCGACCGCGACTTCGCTGCCCTCCTGCGCCATCCACTCGACCTGCCGCTGCCAGGCGCCGGGCAGCGATGGCATTTCGATCGTCTGGGAATTGATGTCTTCGACAATCCCCGTCAACAGGGGCCCGGCCTGCAGCGGGCCGCACAGGACTGCCGCCAGGACGGCGCTAATGACGGGTCGTATCATCTTCGATCCTCCCGTCGCGCATGCGGATCAGGCGCCGTGCATGGGCAGCGATTTCGTCTTCGTGCGTGACCATCAGGATGGTCTGGCCACGGCTGTTCAGGTCGCTGAACAGCGCCATGATTTCCTCGGAGGTGCGGCTGTCCAGGTTGCCGGTCGGTTCATCCGCCAGCAGCAGGGGCGGGTCATTGATCATGGAGCGGGCGATGGCGACGCGCTGGCGCTGCCCGCCGGACAGCTGGTTCGGCTTGTGGTCGATACGGTCGGACAGGCTGAGCCGCTCAAGCAGGTCTTCTGCGCGGTGTTTCGCGACGGACAGGTCGATGTCGCTGTAGCGCAGGGGCAACATGACGTTTTCCAGCGCAGTCAACCGCGGCAGCAGGTGAAAGCTCTGGAATACGAAACCGATGTGCCGGTTGCGAATCTGCGACAGTTCGGCGTCGTCGAGCTTGTCCACTTCCTGTTCCAACAGGTGATAACGGCCATCATCCGGCGTATCGAGGCAACCGAGAATGTTCATCAGCGTGGATTTACCGGAACCCGACGGCCCCATGACCGCAACGAATTCCCCTTCCGCGATATGCAGGTCCACCTTGTCGAGTGCATGCACCCAGGTGTCGCCCACGTGAAATCTCCGGCACAGCTGCTGTGTATTGATCATCCCCTACAGACAAGCCAGGTCGAGAACAGTTCCGGGCACGGGGACGTGCACCTCGGCACCACACCTGCCGTTCAGGTATTCGCGGAATGCCAGTTGAGATTCCACCTCACCATGCACCAGGTACACCGGCGGACGGTTTTCCATGTATTCATACCAGCGCGCCAGGTCGTCCTGGTCGCCATGTGCCGACAGGCCGCCAACGGTGTGGATGGTGGCGTTGACCGGAATTTCCCGGCCGTAGATGCGCACCGATTTCTCGCCGTTCACCAGGCGCCTGCCCAGGGAGCCACGGGCCTGGTAGCCGACGATCAATACCTGGGTCTCTGCGCGCTCGAGATTGTGTTTCAGGTGATGAATAATGCGGCCGCCGTTGCACATGCCGCTGCCCGCGATAATCACCGCGCCGGAGCGGATGCGGTTGATCGCCATCGACTCTTCGGTATCGCGGCTCAGAACCAGGTTGGGCAGCAGGGGCATGCCGCCATTTTCAATACGCAGGCGCGTGGCTTCCTCATCGTACAGGTGGGTGTATTCCCAGTAGACCTTTGAAGCTTCGATGGCCATCGGGCTGTCGAGAAATACCTGGAAGCGGTCCATGCCCCACTCCTCGTGGTGTTTCCCCAGTTGGTACAGAATTTCCTGGCTGCGGCCGATGGAAAATGCCGGAATCAGGATGTTTCCCACATTGCTGCGGTCCGCGGTGAAAATTTCAGCCAGCTCCCTGATGGTCTCCTCGCGGTCGCGGTGGCGGCGGGCGCCGTAGGTGCTTTCCATCAGCACCACGTCGGCGCGGTCGATGGGGTCCGGGTCACGCAGGATCGGCGTATCGTACTGGCCCAGGTCGCCTGAAAATACGATCTTGCGCTCGGTGTCGCCTTCGTTCACCCAGACTTCCACCGCGCAGGAACCGAGGATATGGCCAGCGTCCATGAAACGGACCGTGACACCCGGGATCACCTCGAACTTCTTGCGGTATTTCCGGCCCTGCAGCTGCCGCATGACTTCCTCGCCTTCCTTGAGCGTATACAGCGGCTTGACCTTCTTCCCGACCTTGCGGCTGCGGTACTCGGCATCACGTTCGGCCAGGTGGGCCGCATCGGCCAGCAGGATGGCCGTCAGTTCGCAGGTCGCTTCCTGTGCAAAAACCGGTCCGTGATAGCCGCGCTTGACCAGCAGGGGCAGGCGGCCGCAATGGTCCAGGTGCGCATGGCTGAGCACCACGGCGTCAATTTCTGCGGCGTCGAAGGG
>JAZBOH010000049.1:0-14813 GCA_036351055.1 Lysobacterales bacterium | reverse complement strand
GTCATATGCATGACGGTTTGATGCAACGGGTTCTTGTTGCGCCCAAGATGCTCAACAAAAGACTGAATGCCACCTTTGTATTCAAATACATCCGATTTTCCGGACCGTTCGTCACGTAACCCGATTCGTACCCCGGAATTAAGGAAACTCAACTCTCTCAGACGCTTGGCGAGGATGTCATAGTGATACTCGGTGTTTGTAAAAACGGTTCTACTGGGTACGAAAGTGATTTTTGTACCCGTATCCGGGCTGTCGCCGGTAACTTTCAGCGGTGCTGCGGGAACCCCCATGTGGTAGGTCTGACGCCAGACATGCCCCTCCCGCTTGATCCGAATCATGAGTTCTTCGGACAAGGCGTTGACGACAGAAACACCCACGCCATGCAATCCGCCGGATACCTTGTACGAATTGTCATCAAACTTTCCACCCGCGTGGAGCACCGTCATGATGACCTCGGCAGCTGACACACCTTCCTCCTCGTGTATATCAACCGGTATACCCCGCCCGTTATCACTGACACTGATCGAGTTATTGGCATGTATGACGACTTCGATCGCGTCACAGTGTCCCGCCAGGGCCTCATCAATCGAATTGTCAACGACTTCGAAAACCATATGATGCAAACCGGTTCCGTCGTCTGTGTCACCAATGTACATTCCCGGACGTTTGCGTACTGCGTCCAACCCCTTCAGCACCTTGATGTTTGTCGAATCGTAGTGGGTTTTGCTCATCTTGTTTTCCCGCCCATTCACTCTGGGGCAAATGGTTAACTCGTTAATTAATGGATAAAAACGCGGATTAGTTCGTACAGCACATATGGGTTCAGAACGGCGATATTTCAAGCATGATTATAGCAGTTCACGCAGTACACCTTGTTCCACGTGAAACACTTTTCCTTTGTGTTTCATTTGCGGTTTTCCCGTCCCGGTGACCCAGACCTGTGCGCCTGATCGCACGGCCATGTTCAGTACGCTGTCGAAATGTTCCTCATCAAACTCTGACTCGAGATCGTCGCAAAGAAATACCGGTTTCTGCCCGCTTTTCTTCAGCAACTCGGCCTGTATCAACACCATCGCCGCGGCAAATGCCTTTTGTTCCCCCCGGGACAAGACAACCCTGGCAGCAATGCCGCCACACGTCAGCTTTATGTCACCGCGATGCGGCCCTGACCACGTCATACCCCGTTCCAGATCAGTTTCTCGCCTGGCAACGAGCGATTCATGTAATGTGTCGCTTCCCCAGCCTTTCTGGTATTCCATCTCGACCTGTCCCACCCGGGTTTTCAGCTTTTCCAGTACTTCCCCGATACCGGCATGGACCCGATCCACTTGTTGGCTTCGTAGTTGGCTGAGTCTGTTCCCGCATTCAGCAAGCACGCTGTCCAGGCTGTCCAGCAGTTCAACCCGCCCCCTTCTCAGAGCCGCATTGCGTTGTTTCAAGGCCTTGGAGTACCTGCGCCACACGTCCAAGAAGCCGTGTTCCACGTGAAACATGCCCCAATCTAGGTATTTCCTGCGAATTTCCGGGGGGCCGCTAACCAGCAAGTGGCTATCCGGTTCCAATAATACGATCGGTAAGCGCCGTGTAAGCTGACTCAACTGTTTCACATCCGCGCTGTTGAGGCGGCCGCGCCAATGTGTACCGGCCCGCTCCAGGCCAAGTCGGGAAACAGATCCCTGCTCATCGCACACTTCTGCGAAGACCCTGAATTTTCTTTCCCTTGGCCCCGTCAGGTCTGTTGCCTGTGAGGTTCTGAATGATCTGCCACGGGACAGGACCGTTATGGATTCCAATACGCTCGTTTTCCCGGCGCCGTTTTCACCCTGGATATAGTTGAACGAGGCATGTGGCTCCAGTTCCACGGAAGCCAGGTTACGCAAGTTTTCGACCCGAAGTTTCCTGATGATCAACGTATTGTCACGAACGCATCAACCAGGCGTTTCGCCGCTGGTGTATTTCTCGAAAGCGTTTTATTTTCTCGCTCGATCAGAGTTTTAGTGGCATAACCACATGTCGGTCACTGCCGCCGCTTTCCGCACTGATCAGGCAGCTGCTGTTGGCGTCCTTGAGTTCCATCAACACGGTTTCCGCATCAATGGCGGTCAGTGCATCCAGCAGGTAAGTGACATTGAACCCGATGGCCAGTTGATCGAAATTCAGACCCGCTTCGAGTTCTTCGATGGCTTCTTCGTGTTGCGGATTGTGTGCAATGATCTTGATGAAACCACCCGACGCTTCAAGCCGAACACCCTTGTATTTTTCATTGGACAGGATCGAAGCCCTTTGCAGGGCGCGGATAAAGGCATCGCGATTGATACGGATGTGGCGGTCGGTGCCCTTGGGAATGACGGCCCGGTACTCGGGAAAACGACCGTCGATCAATTTTGAAGTAAACACGGTTGAACCCTTGACGAGTCGGATATGATTTTTCCCCAGGGCCAGTTCCACCGGGTCTTTGCTGTCTGACAGCATCCTCGACAATTCCAAAACACCCTTTCTCGGCACGATCAACTGGCGTTCTTCCGCAACGGACAGATCAGTGTCCAGGTCGCAAATGGCCAAGCGATGTCCATCCGTGGCGACCGTGCTCAAGTCGTTGTCGTGAAAGTCGAACAACAGGCCGTTCAGATAGTAGCGGACGTCCTGGTTGGCCATTGCGAAAGCCGTTTTGTCCAGAACGTTTTTTAACTTATCTTCTTGAATATTAAGAATTTCTAGAGTTTCAACTTGGTCCGTGGCCGGAAATTCCGTGGCGGGTAGGGTCGCCAGCGTATAGCGCCCTTTTCCGGACGATACCGTCATCTTGTCACCCTCCGATACGGCCGTAATGTTGACCCCATCAGGTAGCATCCTGACGATATCGACCAACTTCCTTGCTGGTACCGTGGTCTCCCCTTCGGATTCGACCTGGGCATCTACCGTCGTGATCAGTTCGACTTCCATGTCGGTGCCGGTAATGGATAATTTGCCGTTCCGGGTTGATATCAGGAAATTGGCCAGGACAGGAAGGGTTTGCCGGCGTTCAACGACACCAACGACCTGTGTAATAGGTTGTAGAAGTTTTTCTCTTTGGATGCTGAATTTCATGACCAAATTCCTATCAGTAACTATTTATAAATATATAAGTAAAATAATAGTAGTAATAAGCACGGTGGATAACACTATAACTCAATTAAAATTCTTTAAAACAATCATTTACAAATCAATTCATCACGCATAACAGGTGCTTTTACCTGTTGAAGAGCTGTGGATAAAAGACCATGAAGACTTTATCCATAAGCTATCCACAGGATGTTAAGGTCTTTTGCGCCCTGTTATCCAGTAACACGTCTTCAAGCCGTCAGTTTCCTGACCAGTTTGGCCCGGTCCTCCCGAATGCGTCCATCCGTTTCACATAACTCCTCGATCTTGCGGCAAGCGTGGAGCACGGTGGTATGGTCCCGTCCGCCAAAAGCATCGCCGATTTCCGGAAGGCTGTGTTCGGTCAATTCCTTGCTCAGCGCCATCGCCATCTGCCTGGGTCTTGCGATCGTTCGGGTACGGCGACGTGATAGCAGGTCTGAAACCCGCATTTTGTAAAATTCAGATACTTCTTTCTGGATATTTTCTATCGTAATCAGCCGGTCGTGCACCAGTAAAAGGTCTCGCAGAACCTCCTGTGCATAACCGACGGTAATTTCTCTGCCGGTAAATCTCGCGTTGGCGAAAAGCGTGTTCAAAGCACCTTCGAGGTCTCGCACATTGGACCGTATGCGCTTGGCGATCAGAAAGGCGACGTCGTACTGCAGGTCGACACCGCGCTCCTGGGCCTTGTTCTGCAAAATGGCGACCCGGGTTTCGAAATCAGGCGGTTCGATCGATACGGTCAGTCCCCAGCCAAACCTCGACCGCAGGCGGGCTTCGATGCCATCCAATTCCTTGGGGTAGCGGTCGCAGGTCAGAATGATTTGTTGCTGGCTGTCCAATAACGCATTGAAGGTATGAAAAAACTCTTCTTGTGTGCGGTCTTTCCCCGCAAAAAACTGGATATCGTCTATCAGCAGGGCGCCCGCGGTACGGTAATGCTGTTTGAACGCCTCGATACTATTGGATCGAAGCGCCTTGATCATTTCACTGACAAAATGCTCGGAGTGCAGGTAGATGACCCGGGAATCACCGTTGCGTTTCAGAATCAGGTTGCCGGCAGCATGCAGGAGGTGCGTTTTACCGAGACCGGTACCGCCGTAAAAAAGCAGTGGGTTGTATGCTGCACCGGGTTTCTTGGCAACCTGTTGGGCCGCGGCGTAGGCCAGTTCGTTCGATTTACCCTGTACAAAATTATTGAACCGATAGCGCCGGTCCAGACCTGTTTTGAGTGGCGCATGGTTGCGTGATCTTCCGTTTTCCGCCGGTGGTGTGTCGTTAGAGCGACTAACATCAACGATGACCGATTCACGTGGTGCACCGAGGTGCTCAAAAATATCCCGCACACGTTCCAGGTGGTTCATGCAAATATAATCACGAACGTACTCGTTGGGTGACTGTAGAATGGTGCGGCCTTTGACGCTTTTGACCTGCAGCGGCCGAATCCAGGTATTGAAATCGTCGGCGGGGAGCTCGCGCTCCAGGTGTTCGATGCAGGTTTTCCAGTGGTTTTTGGACATTCCAGGGAGCAACTAGAGACTGAATTGAAAATCGGGCCGGGCTTCCTCGCGAACCCGGATGGTTAGTCTAACGCGCTGTGGATAACTTGACCATAAGAAAAAACCCCGCGTTTTATCACTTGTTTACATGTGATTTTGACGTTACAATTCCTCTCTTTTGTCGGCCGTTCTCAGCGAAGTTTCGCTTTAGCGGCCAGAAACCGATTTGAAGGACAAGACACATGAAGCGTACATTTCAGCCAAGCCTCCTGAAGCGCGCTCGCAGACACGGTTTCCGTGCACGCATGTCTACCCGCGCTGGCCGTTCCATCATCAAGGCACGCCGCGCAAAGGGTAGGAAGCGTCTTTCTGCCTGACGTATTCAAGTAATCGTTCACAAACGCCAGAACGGTCGATCTGGTGAACATGATTGCCAAAGCACTCGCTGCTGACGACGGGAAAAAAAACGGGCGGGCAACCCTGCCCCGCTCGTCAAAGCTTTTAAAACCATCTGAATTCAAACGTGTTTTCGTACAAAACGCCTCGTCGACGGATCGCTGTTTCCGGGTCCTTGCACGGCCCTCGATCGCCGGTAGAATGCGACTTGGTATGGCCGTGTCGAAAAAGGTGGATAAATCGGCGGTAGGGCGAAACCGGATTAAGCGGGTGATTCGCGAAAGTTTTCGTCACTGGCGGGCCGGCCAGTCGCCGGGCACCGACTTGTCGCTGGATATCGTGGTATTGGCCAGGCCTGCGTCCGCCACCATGTGTAAGGAACAACTCTTTTCCTCCCTGGAAAAACACTGGCCGAGCCTGCTGCGCCTGGCCGCTAAAAAATTTACCGGGGAAGGGCAGCCTGAGGAACAGGAAAGATGGGAAACTTAAGACCGGTACTGATCATGGGGCTCGTAGTTTTGGGCTACCTGATGTGGATCGAGTGGCAAAAAGACTATGGTCCGGCACCGGAACCCAGGGTTGTAACAGAACAACCGGCCCCGCAAGGCGCTGAGAGCATTCCGGATATTCCCGATTATGCGCAGGCGCCAAGTCAGGGTGTTGAAGACCTGCCATCGGCTATGGAAACCACGGCAGATTCCGGAATTGAAAGCACCCTGGATGAAAATGCCAGCACAAGCAGCTTGATACACGTCAATACCGACGTTCTGGAGGTGGCCATAGACCCGGTAGGCGGAACGGTGGTTTCAGCACGTTTGCTTGATTACCCCGTCGAGCACAAAAATCCGGACGTCAAGGTTGAACTACTCCGGCCCAGCGGAGCCAACCTTTTTATTGCTCAGTCGGGCCTGCTTTCCAAGCAGGATGCGCCCAATCACACCAGCGAATACCGCACCGCTTCCTATGAATACACCCTCTCCGAGGGTGATTCCGAGTTACGCGTACCCCTGACCTGGACTTCGAACGATGGAATCGAGGTAAACAAAAGCTTTGTTTTCAAACCGGGAAGCTATGAAGTTGTCGTGGAGCACCGCGTCAGCAACAGGAGCAGCACGGTCTGGTCAGGCAACCGTTATGAACAGTTGCAGCAATCAATACCGGGTGACGAAGACGACGGTGGCTTTACCAACCCGGGGCGCTACAGTTTTTTCGGCATCGGCTTCTATAATCCGGAAGACAAGTTCGAAAAAATTGATTTTGACGACGTCGCGGACGAACCGTATAAAAAGACCAGCAAACAGGGTTGGCTGGCTATGATCCAGCACTATTTCTTTGCCGCCTGGATTCCCGCAGCCGAAGAAGAAGCAACTTATTCGACCCAGGCCATTCAGAACACGGGGTGGCCGCGTATCATCGCGCGCAACGTGTCGCCGGTATACAGCATCCAACCCGGTTCAACACAGGAATTCAGTAGCAATCTGTACCTCGGCCCCAAGCTCCAGGATAATCTTCCCGGCATCGCCGAAGGCCTTGAATACACGGTAAATTACGGAATTTTCACTGTTTTTTCAAAACCACTGTTCTGGCTTCTCAACAAGATTCACAATGTTGTCGGGAACTGGGGTTGGGCCATCGTGATCCTGACCATCCTGATCAAGGCCGCGTTTTTCAAGTTGACCGAGGCCCAGTACCGTTCCACGGCCCGGATGCGCAAGCTGCAACCGCGCATCGAGCAACTCAAGGAACGCTACGGCGATGACCGCCAGCGCATGAGCCAGGCCATGATGGAGATGTACAAGAAGGAAAAGGTCAACCCACTCGGTGGCTGCCTTCCGATCCTCGTTCAGATTCCGATTTTCATCGCCCTGTACTGGGTTTTGCTGGAATCGGTGGAATTGCGCCAGGCGCCCTTCATTCTGTGGATCGACAACCTTTCCGTGCGTGATCCGTACTTCATCCTTCCGGCACTGAACGCCATATTCATGTTTGCCACGCAAAAACTGACCCCGATGGTGGGCATGGATCCCATGCAGCAGAAAATGATGCAGGCCATGCCCATCGTATTTTCCATCATGTTTGCCTTTTTCCCGGCAGGCCTGGTGTTGTATTGGGCGACCAATGCCGGCTTGTCCCTGGCGCAGCAGTATTACATCACGCGGAAAATAGCCGCCGCAGATTAGGGCCAGCAGGTTCCATATGGTGGAGCGGAACGACAAGGGAAACAGCGTGATGGCCGATACCATCTGTGCCGTTGCAACCCCGCCCGGTGCCGGCGGCCTGGGCATCGTACGTATTTCTGGTCCCCTGGTTCCCGGCATTTGCGAAGGCGTGGTTGGCGTTGTGCCGCAACCGCGTTATGCCGTCCTGACGGATTTCAGGGACGGGCAGGGTGGGGTCATTGATTCCGGCCTGGCCCTCTATTTCCCCGCTCCTCATTCGTTTACCGGCGAGCACGTGTTGGAACTGCAAGGTCATGGCGGTGCCCATGTTCTGCGTTCTGTCCTGCAACGGGTCATGGATCTCGGTGCACGCGGTGCACGGCCCGGAGAGTTTTCCGAACGCGCTTTCTTGAATGACAAGATCGACCTGGTACAGGCCGAAGCGATTGCCGACCTGATCGAGTCGGGTACGGATGCCGCCGCACGGGCCGCACAACGCAGTTTGCAGGGCGAATTTTCGGCTCATGTCCATGCACTACAGCAGGCACTGACCTCGATCCGGGTGTTTGTCGAGGCCGCCATTGATTTTCCTGACGAGGAAATAGATTTCCTGGCAGAGAGCGACGTGGTGCGGCAAATCGAAGCCACGCAGGAACAACTCCAGGTCCTGTTGGGCAATGCACGTCAGGGGCGGTTGTTGAGAGACGGCATCGTGCTTGCCATCGTCGGGCGGCCCAATGCTGGAAAATCCAGTCTTCTCAATGCTTTGTCGGGGCAGGAAAGCGCGATCGTCACCGAGTTTCCCGGAACGACACGCGATGTTTTGCGCGAAATGATCGACCTGGACGGTATCCCGGTCCATGTTGCCGATACCGCCGGCATCCGGGAAACCAGCGACGTCATCGAGGCGGAAGGTGTGCGACGCGCCCGTGAGGCCCTCGATGCGGCCGATATCGTGCTGCTGTTGACGGACGCCAGTCTGCCCCCGGAAGAGCGGCAGGGGCTTGAAGACGAGATACCCGGTCACGCGACCTGCATACGCGTGGCCAACAAGGTCGATTTACTGGATGGTGTTGGTGTGGCCGCAGACGACCCGGAGTTCGTGTGGATATCGGCCAAGACAGGGCAGGGCATGGATACCCTGCGAAGCAGGATCCGCGAGGCCGCCGGGGCTTCAGACCGCTCTGAAGGCAGTTTTTCCGCGCGGCAGCGTCATGTCGACGCGCTGAAACGGGCCGGGCGCCACTTGCAAAGTGGTTGTGACGAGTTCCTGGCCAATGGATCCGGCGAACTGCTGGCGGAAGAACTCCGCTTGGCCCAGGCAGCCCTGGGCGAGATCACCGGCGAAATATTACCCGACGACCTCCTGGGTGAAATATTTTCAAGCTTCTGTATCGGCAAATAGGGCGAGCAGGATAAAAAAGCGAAACTCGATTGATCAGGTTTTGCAGTAGTAATCGTGCAGCAGTTCGATGATGTTCATCGCGGCAGAATCTTCGAGTTGGTAATAGATGGTCTGGCTTTCGCGACGGGTTTGTACCAGGCCCTGGTCACGCAGCACCGCCAGGTGCTGGGAAAGCGCGGACTGGCTCAGCTTGATACGCTGGTTCAGTTGACCCACGGAAATCTCGCCTTCGGCCAGGACACACATGATCATCAGGCGGCTCTCGTTTGCCAGGCCCTTCAGCAGGCTGACCGCGTCCGTGGCATTGCGTTTCATCGCGTCATAATCGAGTCGCGCCTTCTCGTCGTGCTGTGCGGGTACAATCATGCAAATGATTGTATTTGCAATGTATCTAAATTACAAATAACTTAATAAGGCTGGCAAGACGTTCGCGCCAATCGGGAAACCAAACATGGAAATCACGTCATTTTACGAAGCGGATTCAGGTACCTGGACTTATGTCCTGGCAGACCCTGCCGACCGGATGGCGGCAATCATCGATCCGGTCTGGGTATTCGACCCGGTCAGCGGCTGGGCCGATACCGGCTTTGTTCAACAGGCCCTGGATCATGCCGCTAACGCAGGTTATCGCATTGCCTGGGTGCTTGAAACCCACGCGCATGCAGACCACCTGTCCGCTGCAGCCTGGATTCGGGAACGCAGCGGCGCACGGGTTGCATGCAGCAGGGGGATCTGCGAGGTGCAAAAAACCTTTGCGCGGGTGTTCAATATGAAAGACCTGGTAGCCGACGGCAGTGTCTTTGACCGACTGCTGGACGGCGGCGATGAAATCGAGCTCGGCCGTCTCTGCATCCGGGTCATGGAGACACCAGGCCATACGGGCGACAGCGTTACGTACGTCGTCGAAAATGCGGCGTTTATCGGCGATACGTTATTTTCTCCTGCATTTGGTACGGCGCGTTGCGACTTCCCGGGCGGCGACGCTGGGCAACTGTATGATTCAATCCGCGCCCTGTACGAATTACCTGCAGATACGCGGCTGTTTTTATGTCACGATTATCCCAAAGCGGGTAAAGAACCGGTGCGAGACATCACGGTGGAAGAATCACGCCGCAGCAACATCCACCTGTCGGCTGATACCACCCGGGATGAATTTATCGCGATGCGCACGCGGCGCGACAGCCAGTTGGGGCTGCCACGTTTGATCCTGCCCTCGCTGCAGGTCAATATTCTCGGGGGAGAGGCTCCGGGAGCCGACGACAACGGCGTCAGCTACCTGCGTATACCGTTTAACCGTTCCCTAGCAGACTTGATCAAAGGAGATTGAAAATGAGCACCATCGTCGTTCTGGGTGGAGGTATTGGCGGCCTTTCCACCGCATTCGAACTCAAGGACGAACTGGGCGGCGCGCATGAAATCGTGCTCGTGTCCGACCAGGAGCATTTTGAATTCACGCCATCCAATCCCTGGGTTGCTGTCAAGTGGCGCAAACCGGAAGCCATCCGCCTGGACCTGAACCAGTTGATGCCGAAACACGGAATCCGCTTTGTCTGTAACGCGGTCAAGCGGGTGCAGCCGGAAAGCCACAGTCTGTTGCTGTCCGACGAAGAAGTACTGGCTTACGACTACCTGGTGATCGCCAGCGGGCCGCGGCTCGCTTTTGATGAAATCCCCGGGCTCGGGCCGCACGGCGGTTTTACCGGATCGGTGTGCAAAACCGACCATGCGTCCCTGATGTCGGAACAGTTTGATGCTTTCTGCGCCGATCCCGGCCCCGTCATTGTCGGCGCCGCCCAGGGCGCATCCTGTTACGGACCGGCTTATGAATACACTTTCATCATCGAAACCGAACTGCGTAAACGCAAAATTCGCGACAAGGTTCCGATGACGTACATATCGCCCGAGCCCTATGTGGGACACCTTGGTCTTGATGGTGTCGGTGATACCAAGGGCCTGCTCGAATCCGAAATGCGTGAAAGGCATATCAAGTGGCATACCAATACCCGGATTGACCAGGTCGAGGATGGCGTAATGAAAGTCACCGAGGTCAACGAGGACGGCAGCGACAAGGTAAGCCATGAACTGCCGTTCAAGCACTCGATGATCCTGCCGGCATTCACCGGTATCGAGGCGGTGATGGGTGTTGAGGGCTTGTCGAACCCGAGGGGTTTCATCGTTGTTGATGACTACCAGCGCAACCCCACTTACCCGGATATTTTTGCTGTCGGCGTATGCGTGGCGATTCCGCCGGTCGGACCCACCCCACTGCCGGTTGGTGTGCCCAAGACCGGTTACATGATCGAGTCCATGGTCACGGCGACCGTGCAGAACCTGGCCGAGATCCTGGCCGGAAAAGAACCGACCCACACGGCGACCTGGAACGCATTTTGCCTGGCGGACTTTGGCGACCGCGGCGTCGCATTCATGGCGCTTCCGCAGATTCCGCCGCGTAACACCAATTGGTCCGGCTCCGGAAAGTGGGTGCACTGGGCCAAGATCGGTTTTGAGAAGTACTACATGCGCAAGATCAAGCAGGGCAAGGTGGAACCCTACTTCGAAAAGTATGCCATGCGCCTGATGGGTGTCCAGAAATTGCGCGGGTCATCCTGAGCCGCGTTGGCCTGGCGGCAGGATCCATTCACCTTCCGCCAGGCCGGAGATCACTTCCACCATGCCCGGGCGCAGCGTCTGACCGGTGCGGATAAAGCGCCGTTCGACGCCGGTTTCCCCATTGACCCACACCAGGTCCAGCTGGCCATAGCTAAGCACGCGGTCTACCGGCACCAGCAGCACGCTGCGGGTACCCGCAGGCACCAGCATGCGGGCGTACATCCCGGGCAGCAGCTGCCCGCTGTAATCGATCGAAGCCCTGACCATGAAGCTGCGCGAACCCGGGTCGGCAGCCGGCACGAGTTCCTCAATCTGCGCCGTGATCACGGCGCCGGTCGAGGGGATTTCGATACCCAGTTCCTGGCCGAGGTCTAGCGACAGGGCCAGGCCCTCGCGAACGGCGCCCTCGATGCGCATCGACCCGGGGTTATAAAGACTCAGCAATTTCCCCCCCGGGGTCGCGGTGTCACCCGGTTCCGCAAAGCGTTCCACCACCCGCCCGTCAATCGGTGAGCGAATCTCGCTGTAACTCAAGGCCGTTTCAGCCTCCTTGACGGCCTGGCGGGCGCTGGCCAGGTCAGCGACCAGCGCGTCGTGGTTGGCGCGCGCCTCGTCCAGCATGATGGCCGCCACCAGTTGTTTTTCGTACAGTTCTTCAGCGCGCTGCAGGTTCTGTTTGGCTTCCCTGAGCCGTGCCTCGATCGAATTGACCTGCTCGCCGGCCTGTTCCAGGCGTGATTCCAGGTCTGATTGCTCAAGCGCGACCAGCAGTTGGCCCTTTACCACCAGGTCGCCGGCGCGCACCGTGAGTTGCTCGATGCGGGCCAGGGTCCGTGATGAAATTGTCGTGGCCTGCCGGGCGCCGATACCGGCCGGAACCGACTCGGTCACCACGATTTCTTCACGCAGCACGGCCACGGCCTGTTCCTGCTCGCCGTGGCCGAGCTCGGAGAGACCGGGCTCGATCTTGTCCCGGAAGGCGCCGGCCATCCAGGCAATGATGAGTAACAGCAGCGCCACGGCGGCGATGGGTAGGAACCATTTTTTCATTGTGCAGTACCTGTGATCTCCGGGCCGGCAGCGTCCGCCTTGTCGAAGACGAGCATGTACACCACCGGTACAACCAGCAATGTGAACAGGGTGGACGCCACGATACC
This sequence comes from Lysobacterales bacterium, assembly GCA_036351055.1. Lineage (GTDB taxonomy): Bacteria > Pseudomonadota > Gammaproteobacteria > Xanthomonadales > SZUA-36 > JABDPF01. Next base: position 2,464 of record JAZBOH010000049.1, on the reverse strand, counting down.
AAAAATGATGGCCAGGGCGAGACCGCTGAATACCGGGTCCAGCGTGATGATCAGGTTGCCCAGCATGGTCGTGCCGGCGGTCAGCAGCACGGGGCGCATGCGAACGGCCCCGGCTTGCAGCAGAGCCGGTTTGAGCGCCAGGCCACCGTCCCTTGCCTGGGTGATGAATTCGACCAGGATCAGCGAATTTCTGACCACGATGCCGGCCAGTGCGATCATTCCGATCATCGCCGTGGCGGTGAACATCACCGGGTCGGGTGCGCCGGCTACCACCCTTTCGCCGAAGCCGTTCATCATCCAGAACCCCGGCATGATGCCGATGATGGTCAACGGAATGGACGACATGATGATCAGCGACAACGTGGTCGAGGCGGTTTGCAGGCGAAGCACGAAGAAGATACCGATCAGCGCGAATGCAAAAGCGAGCCCCATGTCACGGAATACACGCACCGTGATGCGCCATTCCCCTTCACCGGTCCATTTCACGTCGATCCCTGGCGGAACCTGCCAACCGTCCCCGCCACCGGGACCGATGAAGTTACGTCCCTGCCAATCCGAAGCGGTTTCGCCGGGCGGCAGGGCTTCTTTACCCAGGTCGGCGTTTACATCGGCGATGACCTCCGCCGGTGTGCGCCCGTTCAACTCGGCGGTGACATAAACCACCGGCCTGAGGTCCTTGCGGTAAATCACCTGGTCGGCCGCCTGCCGCTCGAAATACCCCAGTTCCCCGAGGGACACCAGGGGTTGGGCTGCCGTTTCCAGTCCCTGTGCTGTGCTCTGCTGCACGATACCGGCCCGGCCCTTGATGCGCAGGCGGTTGAAATCACTCAGGGAGGCTCGTTCGTCGACCGCCAGGCGCAACTCGATCGGCAGGGGGCGGGTTTCACGCGGCAACTGCATGTAACCGGCCTGGGCTCCATCGTTGGCCAGGGCCAGCGTGGCATTGATGTCCTCTGTGGAAATGCCCGATAGCGCGGCTTTCTGCTTGTCGGCGATGAACCGCAGGCGTTGTTGCGGGTATTCCACGGTGGAGTCTACTTCCACCACGTGGGGTTCGCGTTCCAGGCGCTGCATGACGAGAGAAGCCGCGTCGCGCTGCGCCTGGTAGGGTACCAGGGTGTCGGCGTGTATCTCCGCCACCAGGGTACTCAGAACCGGGGGTCCTGGTGGCACTTCGACCACCTTGATGTGCGTATCGCCCGTGTTCATCGGTTCGAATATTTCCCTGAGTCGCAACACCACCGCGTGAGACTGGTGTGCGCGATCGTCCTTGTCGACCAGGGTCAGGCGCAGGTCGGCCATATGCGGCCCGGAACGCTGGTAATAGCGCCGCACCATGCCGTTGAAGTCAATCGGGGAAGGGGTTCCGACAAAGGCCGCAATGGCCTGTATCTCGGGCAGGCGGGCGGCGGTTTTGCTCACTTTCTCGGCAAAAGCCGCGGTCGCTTCCAGGCTGCTCGATTCCGGCATGTCGATAACGATCTGCACCTCGTTTTTATTGTCGTAGGGCAGCAGTTTCAGCGGCACCGCCCGGAATACCGGCAGACTGGCGGCAATGATAAACAACAGGGCAACCACGGCCAGCACCAGGTAGGCCCGTTTGCGGCTGTTCAGGAACGGTGCCAGCAATCGGCTGTAGACCTTGAGCAGGGCCGTGTCCTCGTGCCCATTGCCGTGGTGGTCAGCGGGTGCATTCAGCAGACGGCTCGCCAGCCAGGGCGTTACCAGGAAGGCAACGAGGGTGCTGGCGGCCACACTGACCGGGACGTTGAAAGCCATGGGCGCCATGTATGGGCCCATCATCCCGGTGATGAACGCCAGTGGCACGAAGGCCAGCATGATGGTGACCGTGGACATCAGAAGCGGTGTGCGGATCTCAGCCATCGCGTCCACCACCCGGTCGTACAGGCTCTTTCCCTTGCGCTTGAGGTAGCGTTCGATGTTGTCCACGCCGGTAATCGGGTCGTCCACCAGCAGGCCCAGCGACAGGATCAGGGCAAACAGGGTGACCCGGTTGATGGTATAGCCAAAAGCCAGGTCCAGCGCCAGCGTGATGCCGTAGCAGATCGGTACTGCAAGACCCACAACCAAGGCCTCGCGGAAACCGAGAAAAACCCCGATGAAGATCACCACGGTGATGATGGCGAATGCCAGGGAAGACGCCAGGTTGTTGACTTTCTGATTGGCGGTTTGCCCGTAGTCGCGCAGTACCTCGACATGTACCTCGGGCGGCAGCAAGTGCGCCTGCAGGTCTGCAATCCGCTCATGAACCTCGCGCGATACGCTGACTGCGTTACTGCCGCGGTTCTTGGCCACGCTGATGGTCACCATCGGGTAGCTTTGCGGGCTGCCACCAAACACCGGGTGCCCGGGAGCGAATTCGATCCAGCTGTAATTTTCCGGCTCGGCCGGACCGTCAACCAGCGTGGCGACGTCACTCAGGTAGATCGGCATGCCGTCGATC
>JAZBOH010000048.1:0-38143 GCA_036351055.1 Lysobacterales bacterium | reverse complement strand
TTCGCAGGGCAGCACTCTATCCAGCTGAGCTACGGGCGCTCTGTTGTTGCATTGTACCGGAATAACCCGGCGGAAAAGGATACACGCGACGGCGGATAAAAACCACCGGTATTGGCGGGTTTGGGGCGAAGGCTACTCGAGCAGCTCCACGATTTCATCCACGACCCGTCTTGCACCGGCGCTGGACAGGTGGTTGTCGTCTGCGTAGAGGGCGTTGCCGTCTTTTTGCACGATGCAACGGTCTTTGACGTCTCTGTCGCATAGAACTTTTTCCGGGTAGACGCGATACAGACCTGGGTGTTGCCCCGCGCGGTCCAGCGCCGCGTAGCTTCTGCGGTTGCGCTCTTTGAATACCGCGTAAGACGTGGAACCTGCCCCGGGGGGGAGTTCCTGGCCCGGCGTGTTCATCAGGTACCTGACCAGGTAGTTGGGCACGCTCCAGCCGGCTTCGGGGACCGGGTAGACCAGGATGACTCTTTTCCCCATCTCCACGAGCTCGGTAACCGAATCCGAATATTTTTCTGACAGGGCTTCACGATGTTCGTAGTCCGGGTGGTATTGCGGCCTGCCATCGACCACCAGGTCCAGGTGTGGCTTATCTCTCGATGTCTCCACGCCTCCCTCCCGGTTGTCGAACCGTACACCTTCCATGGACAGGGTCCAACGCCCCATCATGATGACCGTTTCAATTTCCTCGCTCTCTTCGATAAAGCGAAACAGTGCCTCGTTGAATTCGTAACAAGAGAAATCCGAGACATTACCACCATCGGCCCGGTAGACGCCCCTGACGGGTGGGCAGGCCGTGTTCACGATGCCCCACAGGCCAATCCCCCGTTCGGCAAATGCTTTCTGCAGTTCACGGGAAATCGAACCTGCATGCGAGTCGCCGATCAGGAAAGTAAGCCCCTCTGTACCCGGCACAAGCTCGCATTGTTTCCCTGGCTGGAACGTTTTGGCCTCGCACTCGGGATTCTTGGCCTTGCCCGGCATCAGGCCGGCAAATTGTTCGTCCATCCGGCCGGGCCAACCTTTGTTCAGGTCTCCGGCCAGGCCAATGGCCATGAAGAACAGCGAGCCGGCCAGGGAAAAGATGAAGATGGTTTTCCGGCTCGTCACGTCTTTTTGTCTGAACGGCCGCTCCACGTAACGCCAGCTCAACCAGGCAAGGGGAAACGACAGCAAGGCCAGCGCCAGCAACAGGACCTCTCCGGGTTCCGTGAGGCTCCTGTGCCGCGAAAAGGCAATCAGGGGGTAATGCCAGAGATAAGCGCTGTAGCTGATCAAACCGACCCCAACCAGCAGGCGCGTGCCAAGCAGTCGTCCAGCCAGGGTTTGCGGCGAGGAGAACAGGATGATCAGGCCGGTTCCAACAGTGGGAAGCAGGGCATAGAAACCGGGGAACGGCACCGACTCGTCAAATGCAAAAACCGACCAGGCGATCATCAGCAAGCCGAGCAGGCCCAGAACTTCGTTGTAGGGTTTACGGAACGGTAGCGTATGGATCGCCTGCGGCCGGTACAGGAAGTAAAAAGCGATGCCGGCGCCAATCGCCAGTTCCCATGCACGGGTCGGCAGCAGGAAAAACGTGGCCTCCGGGTGCCGGTAGGAACCCCACTGCGCCGCCAACAGGCTGACTGCGGCGATTACCATGAAGGAGCCGAATATCCAGCGTTTGCGGAATCGCCACATCGCCATCAAGAACAAGGGGAAAAGAACGTAGTACTGCTCTTCAACAGCCAGGCTCCAGGTATGCAGCAGGGGCTTGAGTTCGCTGGCGACTTCCCAGTACCCGGACTCGTGCCAGAACAGAATGTTGGAGGAAAAGATCGAAACAGCCGCCAGGCTCTTGGAAAAATCTTCCATGTCGAGCGGCGTCAGCCACAGCCAGGCAGCGGGCAGGCAGGCCAGCATGACCAGGAACAGGGCCGGCAGGATGCGCCTCGCCCGCCGCTCGTAGAAATTCACCAGGGAGAAAGTACCCTGCTCTTTTTCGGAGAGAATGATCGTGGTAATGAGAAAACCGCTGATGACAAAAAACACGTCGACGCCAACGTAGCCGCCACTGAAGCTCTCGAGACCGGCGTGAAACAGGATGACAGGAATTACGGCCAGCGCCCGCAGGCCGTCGATTTCAGGGCGGTATTTCATTGAGCTTCTTTGCTACTGAATTCAGTTATTGGAATGTCGTTGGAACCCATGTGCCGCCAATTTTGACATGCAACTGCCTGCGAAGCGCGTATTTTGGCCTTTCCAGCACCAAACGACATCGCGGCGGCGCTTTCGAAGGCGGGGAGCAGAGGCTATAATCTTCTGCTTGCCAATTCACATTTTGATTGTTCAGGGATTTCAATGGACCACAAAGAAGATCGCGCCTTCGTGCGCCAGTTCAGCGGGGTGATTGCCGCCTTTGTCGTACTGACCATCGTGCTCATTTTTGTAGCGCGCGGCATGCAGCCTGAAACCGAAGGCGCCAACGGCAACAAGGCCTTACTGGCTGAACAGCGGATCGCGCCGGTGGGCGCCGTGCGCTCCGGGGAAGCGGGCGCCGCAGCGCTGGCCGAAGCCCAGGCAGCAGCCGCTGAAGCACCCTCGGCCGAAGATGCGGTTGTAGACGGGGCGGCGGTTTATGGCAGCTTGTGCATGGCCTGCCATGATACAGGCGCGTCCGACGCACCGATTCGGGGTTCTGAGCAGATGACCGCCAGGGAAGCCGAGCGTGGTCTTGACGGCCTGGTCAGCAACGCCATCAATGGCATGAACGTGATGCCCCCCCGCGGCGGCAACCCGGCGTTGACCGACGAGCAGATCCGTGCCGCCGTTGAACACATGCTGCAATAGACGGACTGCCGGTTTGACCGGAAAACGGGAAGTTTACAAAGGCCTGGCCCTGGTGCCGGGCCTTTTGTTTGCCGCGCTCTTTTTCACGGCCTGTGAGAAAGGTGTCAATCCTGCTGCGGAAAACAGGGATCTTTGCCTTGCCGAGGTCACACCCATCAGCACCATCCAGGGCAATCACTGGGAATCCCCGCTCCGGGACAACTACCAGTTGACCAGCGGGGTGGTGACGCATGTTGACCCGGAATCCGGCTATTTCATTGAACACGGCGGGAATAGCCAGGCGCCGGATGCTTCACGTGCTTTGTTCGTAGAGGCACACGACGCGACCGGAAACATCGAACCCGGCCAGCGCGTTGCCGTGGGTGGCCGGGTTGTCGAGCGCGGCTCGAGGCGTGACACGATGACCACCCTGGCTGACGTCGATCGTTTTACCGTGTGCGGGAGCGGCCTGCCTTTGCCGCTGACCCGGGCGGCACTGCCTCTCTCAAGCGTGCAGCGGGAATCGTTTGAAGGCATGCGGCTGGAATTCCGGCAGGAACTCCACGTAAGCGACGTCTATTCAAATTACCGGGGCAAGCTCATGCTGAGCGCCCGTTCCGCCCTGCGCGTACCCACGGAAGACATGCCACCGGGCGAAGTCGCAGACAGCCAGGCGCGTGATAACCGTGCGCTCTCCATCAACGTGTACAACGCTGCTTTCGAATCATCACCCATCGCCGCCGGCAGCCGAATCGAAAAGGCGGCCGGGGTCATGGGGCACGATGGCCGTGAACAATGGCTGCTGCTTTCATCCCATGAGTGGGTGGCCGAGAAGAGCCCGGACCCGGTCACGGCGGCACCGTCTGGCAGCCTGCGGGTCGTCAATGCCAACCTGCTCAACTATTTCAATGGCGACGGCAGGGGGGGCGGTTTTCCCAACGAGAGGGGAGCTGAAACCCGGCGTGAGCTGGAGCGGCAGGAACAAAGGATTCGTGCCGCCATGGGGCAGATAAGGCCCGATTTACTGGCGGTGCAGGAATTGGAAAACGATGGCTTTGCGGCGAACAGCGCGGCCCAGTCACTGGTCGCACTGCTCAACGACAGTGGAAACGGTGACTATGCGGTGGTGCGGGCGCCGGGCGATCGGCTTGGCAGCGATGTGATCACCGTGGGCCTGTTCTATCGAAAACAGGCACTGGAAGCGGTCGGTCCTTCGCACACGCTCGATGCGGCACCGTTCCGTGGCCTCAGCCGGCAACCGCTGGCGCAGGTGTTTCGCGACCGGGCGTCCGGCAAGACATTCCTGATCGCCGCCAACCACCTCAAGTCCAAGGGCAGCTGCCCGGAATCCGGACCGAATACACGCCAGAACGACGGCCAGGGTTGCTGGAACCGGGCACGGCTCGAATCCGTTCAGGCCCTGGCACCCTGGCTGGAACAGCTCGCCCGGGAGGCCGGCACCCAGCGGATCCTGGTCTTTGGCGACATGAATGCCTACCGCATGGAAGACCCCGTACGCGCTTTCAGGGCGGCGGGGTACACCGAGCTGGTGGAAAGCCTTTCCGGCCTGCCGCAATACAGCTACCGTTTCTTCGGCCAGGCAGGAACGCTGGACTATGCTTTCGCGTCACCGGCGCTGGCCGGCATTGCCAGGCAGGCCAGGATCTGGCACATCAACAGTGACTGGCCGCAGGAAATGGACCTTCCTGAGCCCTGGTTGCGCATGTCCGACCACGATCCCGTCATCGTGGACCTGGATTTTGGTCATAACCCCTGATCTGGCCCGGATCCGGCCTTCTGCGTTATCATGAGCGTTCCGCACAACGGCGTGTAAACATGTCAGAAGCCCGCACGGTCCAACAACCGGGAAGTTTTCCCACTGAACACAGCGAATTCCTGCTGCGCGGCCCAGTGGGGCTGATCGAGTGCGCTGTCGATGTGCCGGAGCCCGGGCAGGAACGGCCCGCAACCATCATCATCTGCCATCCGCACCCCGAGCACGGCGGCACCATGCATAACAAGGTCGTGACCATCCTGGAGCGCTCCATGCGCGAACTCGGCCTGCGCACGGTGCGTTTCAATTTTCGCGGCGTTGGCGAAAGCGAGGGCCTCTACGACGACGGCTACGGCGAAACGGATGACCTGTTTGCCGTGGCCGAGTGGGTGCGGCGTACCCGTCCCGACGATTCCCTGTGGCTCGGCGGGTTCTCCTTTGGCTCCTACATCACCACCCGCGCCTCGCTGAACCTCGATATCGGGCAGCTGATTTCTATCGCCCCGCCAGTGGACCGGTATGCATTTGATTCGCTGCGGCACCCGGAGTGCCCCTGGCTGGTCGTGCAGGGCGATGAAGACGAAGTCGTCAACGTGGACATCGTCAGCAACTGGGCCAGCAAGCTGAAACCACCACCCGACCTGGTGATCATGCAAAAAGCCGATCACTTCTTCCATCGCCGCATCATGGATTTGCGTGGCCTGCTGAAAAACGGCGTGCGCGACAACCTGCCCGGCCAAGAAAGCGCGGACGCATCGTAAGCTCTCAGCTGTGCATCGCTCTCCCCTGAGTCATTACCAGGAACTGGTCGACGGCGGCAGTGCCGCCCCGGACCCGGCACAACTCGAGGTCGTGCAGGTACTGGACTCGTTGTGGCACGAACTCCAGCGACCGCAGAAAGCCGCCCTGGTCAAGCGCATCCGCCGCAACCGTCCGCAAGCGGTTAAGGGCCTCTACCTGTGGGGCAGCGTTGGACGCGGCAAAACCTGGCTGATGGACCTGTTTTTCGAGGAACTGCCCGTTGACGGCAAGGTACGCGTGCATTTCCACCGTTTCATGCAGCGCGTTCACCAGGGACTGGCCGACCTCGGCAACATACGCGATCCCCTGCCGCGCATCGCGGCTGACTGGGCAAAATCCTGCCGCGTGCTGTGCCTGGACGAATTTTTTGTATCCGATATCGCCGACGCGATGCTGTTGGCGGGGCTGCTGGATGAGTTGTTCAAGAACGGCGTCACCCTGGTCACCACCTCGAACATCGAGCCCGGCGGCCTCTACCGCGACGGGCTGCAGCGCGCGCGCTTCCTGCCCGCCATCGACTTGCTGCGAGAGCACACCCGGGTGATGGAACTTCGCGGCCGTACCGATTACCGCCTGCGCATCCTGGAACAGTCGGAGATATTCCACTGTCCTCTGGACGAACACGCCGACCGGGTAATGACAACGGCTTTCGACCGCATGGCCGCCATGTGCGAGCTGGACCACGACCTCGAAATCAACGGCCGCAACTTCCATGCACGGCGGCGCGGCGACGGCATCATCTGGTTCGAATTCGGGGAACTTTGCATCAAACCGAGAGGCAGTGTCGACTATATTGAAATCGCCCGCGCCTTCAACACCGTGCTCATCAGCAACATGCCCCGACTGGGAGAGGACGACGGTAACGCCGCCCGCCGCTTTATCACCCTGGTGGATGAGTTCTACGACCGCAACGTCAAACTCCTGCTTTCCGCCGATGCACCCATCCCCCAACTCTACAGCGGCGGCAAACTGGCCTTCGAATTCGAAAGAACCACCAGCCGCTTGACCGAGATGCAGTCCCACGACTACCTCGCCCGTCCACATCTCCCATAAAACCCTGTTGCTGGACGGTGAATCCTGACCAATGTCCAGGTCATGGTACCGTTTATCCCTTTTCAGGGATGTATGAGCACAGGATGTGCGAATCCAAGCGATACAGGGACGTACGCCCTGCGCGAGCGTTCCCTGAAAAGGGTTAAACGGCGCCACGACCAGGTTAAGCAAAGGAAAATCACGTCTACCTCGAGCGAGTGCAACGAAGTATTGAAGCAAATAGGCCGAGTCAGCACGCGCAAAACACGCCAGGGAGGGTACAACGTAAAAGAAAGGGCCGGTAAGGGGTCAACCGGCCCTTTCGTGAGACCTGGTGCAAGGGGAACACCGGCCTCGAACCAGAATTATCGTAAGGGGGGACGACAACTCCGGTTTGATCGAATAAATTTTCCTGCAGAAATAATTGCTTTTGCCCACATCAATCATAGCTTAAATTTCGCGATTTGAGCAAGGAATCCACCGAAATAGCCGCAATCTCACCGTCTGCCGTCCGCCGCGGCTGCCCTTCCGGCGCTCCGAAGGCAACTCCGTACAGAACTTCGAAAGCAAGCGGATAAGGCCGGCCACCATCTATCGTTTCCCAACAGCCCCCCAGCAAGCCGAGATTACTTTTGATCTGCGGCCAGTTATCGACCAGCAGGGCGGACCCGGTAGTTTCGATCTCAAGCGACATGGCATCGAGGTCCGGGTAATGCAGCGTCAGCAGGTCAACGTCCATCACTGGCTCCCTGAAACCCGCGGCGGTCAGCCAGTCCCCTGCTTCGAGCACGTCCGGAAAGGCCGTTGCCAGGTCCTCGCCCAGGCCCTGCATTGCCGCCAGGCGCAGTTGCGACAAGCTGGCCGGGCCGAACATGCTGAACAGGAACATGCCACCGGGCTTCAGCACCCGCCGGACCTCTTCGAAAAAAGGCCGCGGATCGGTCAGCCAGGGCGCGGCAAGGCTGGAAAAAATCAGATCCGCCGTGTGATGGGAGAAAGGCAAGGAGCCGATGTCGGCGTTGACCCGCTTCAGCGGATGTCGCAGGCGAGACTGGCGGGCGGCTTCGGACAGCATGCCCGCCGACAGGTCAATGGCGACAACCTGGGCCTTTCGAAACGCCTTCTTCAGCGCGGCCGCCCCGCCACCGGTACCGCACCCCAGGTCTAGTACGGTAGCGGGTTCTGTGCGGCGGAACGTGATGCGATCCAGCAAGCGGCTGCATACCTCCTTTTCCAGGGCTGCGTACTGGTCATAGTGCTGCGAATGGCGATCGTAGGACTCGCGAACGGACTCGTTGCGGGGCATCTTGTCTCCGGCCGGTGGTGTGGGCTTATTGTGCAGTTTCAATCCTTGCAGTCCAAGCCCGGTGTTATCCGGGGGTTTTTCCGACGTAAACCGCAACCCTTTTCCTTCGCGCCACCCAGGCGAAGCATACTAAGCTTCCTGGCAGGAAACAGGGGTGAGCAAGCGTGACAACTGGCGGTCGGCATTGTACCCGGAAATGGGGCGGGAGCGGGTTTGCAGCCATTGCAGACTTCCTGCTGCCGCGCCACTGCCTGATGTGTGGCCTGCCCAGCGGCGGGAACAACCTCTGCCGGCCCTGCCAGGCAGACCTGCCGCGGCCCGGAAACTGCTGCAGGCGATGCGGCCTGCCCTTGCCCGGGGCAGGCGATGCGGTGTGCGGGCCCTGCCTGAAACGGCCGCCCCCATGGAACCGCGTCATTGCAGCGTTGGACTACCGTTTCCCGGTTGACGCCCTGGTGCAGCGCTTCAAGTTCAGTCGCAACCTGGCCTGTGGCGACGCACTTGGGCGGGAACTGGCGGGCGCGGTGTCGTCCTCGTCAGGCGCGTCACCCCGGCCCTGCACGATCGTCCCGGTACCGCTGCACCGCTCACGCCACGTCAGCAGAACCTTCAACCAGTCCGAAGTGCTGGCGCGGTACGTGGGTAAACGAATGGAGATACCGGTCAACAGCCTGTTGCTGAGCCGTGTCAGGCGCACCCGCGCGCAGTCGGGGCTGGACGCAAAATCCCGCCGTAAAAACACGCGGGGTGCATTTCACTGCCACTACCGGCGCGCCCGGGGTATCCGGCATGCCGCCCTGGTCGACGACGTGATGACCACGGGCGCAACCCTGGACGCCTGTACGCGGGAACTGAAGCGTGCGGGAATCCGGGAAATTTCGATCTGGGTGGTTGCCCGGGCGCCACCGCCCTGAACGGGCGCCCGGTTCTGTTCAGCCGGGCGCGTAGGCGCCAGCCAGCGCAAAGTGGGCCAACAACCCCAGGAACAGCACGAGACCGACCCAGTTGTTATTGAGAAAAGCGCGGAAGCAGGCATCGCGGTCCCGGTTGCGTACACTCAGCCACTGCCGCGTGAACAGCAGGGCAGCTACCGCGACAGCCGCGAACCAGGCCCAGGACAGGTCAAGCCAGGCGCCTGCAGCGATCAGCATGCCCATCATGAAAACCATCAATACGCCTGTAATCGCCACGTCCTTTTTCCCGAACAGGATGGCCGTGGACTTGATACCCACCGCCAGGTCGTCCTCGCGATCCACCATGGCATAAAGCGTGTCGTAAATCACCGACCAGACCGTGTTGATGCCGAGGAACCACCAGGCGATGGCGGCGATGCCGTTGGTTTCCGCCGCGAACGCCATTGGAATGCCCCACCCAAAGGCGATGCCAAGCACGACCTGGGGCATATGCGTAAAGCGTTTGAAAAAAGGATAGCTGGCAGCCAGGGCCGCGCCCACGAAAGCGAGCTTGACGGTCAGGGCATTGGTCATCAACACCAGCAGAAAAGCCAGCAGCATCAGAATAAAGAACAGGGCCAGGGCCTGGCTCAGGCTCAATTCACCAGCGGCCAGGGGCCGGCACTGGGTCCGTTCCACGTGCGGGTCGAAATCACGGTCGGCGATATCGTTCATCACGCAGCCTGCTGCACGCATCAATACCACGCCCGCAGTGAAGATCAGTGCATTTTTCAGCGTGGGCAGTCCAGCGCCGGCCAGCAGCAGGGCCCACCAGGTCGGCCACAGCAGCAGCAGGGTGCCGATCGGCTTGTCAAAACGCATCAAACGCCAGTAGGCATTCCATGGAACGGTCATGCTGAACGATTCTATTGCACGGGAAACGATATTCTGAACCCTTCACGCCGGAGTGCAAATAAAATCCGTTACAATGCGCGCAGATTTTTCAAAGTGACTGCCATGGAACTGATCGATATCGGCTGTAACCTGACCCACGACTCCTTCGACGATGACCGTGAGAAGGTGCTGGAGCGGGCGCGGGAGGCAGGTGTTTCACAATTCATCGTCACCGGCGCCAGCATCGAAGGCATGCAAGGGGCATACGAACTGGCCCGCGTCTACCCGGGCGAGTTATACGCTACGGCCGGTGTGCATCCGCACCGCGCGGACACCTTTACGGATGAAACCGCGGCCCTGATCAGGGACCTGTCGGCGCGCCAGGAGGTTGTCGCCGTTGGCGAGACCGGACTGGACTACTTCCGTGATTTTTCACCGCGCGACATTCAGAAAACTGCATTCAAACAACATATCGAAATCGCGGCTGAGAATGGCCTGCCGATGTTTTTGCACCTGCGCGACGCCCACGAAGACTTCCATGCCATCCTGTCTGAATCCAGGGACCGGCTTTCCGATGTCGTTGTGCATTGTTTCACCGGCAGTCGCGAGGAGATGCATGCCTACGTCGACCTGGACTGTTACATCGGCATCACCGGCTGGATCTGCGACGAACGCCGCGGCACCCACATGAAAGACTACCTGGGCGATATTCCGGCCGACCGCCTGATGATCGAAACCGATGCACCCTACCTGAAACCCAGGAACCTGCGTCCCCTGGTCAAGTCACACCGCAACGAACCGCGCTGGCTACCCTGGATCCTCGGCACCCTGGCCGCCGCACGCAACGAACACCCCGAGAAACTGGCCGAGCAGACAACGGCCAACGCCAGGCGTTTTTTCCGAATTCCGGCACCTCTCGCAGCTCTTGCATAAGTCCAGGTCGTGGTGGCGTATACCCCTTTTCAGGGTTGTTTGACGCCTGGATGGCGTCAAGACAAGCGCCACAGGGACGTGCCCGCGAGGGAGCGTGCCCTGAAAAGGGGTATACGATGCCGCGACCGGGTTTAGAACTCCAATACAGCAATCGCGAGCAAGGCTCGCTCCTTCCGGTGGGCCTTAAACGACGGCGGCGGTAAGCAGCGCCAGGCGCTTGTGCTGCAGTTTCAGGCTGCGCTCGAGTTCGCGGTAGCGGGCGGTTAGGGAAGCAGTTTCGGCTTCGATGCGTTCAGCCAGCTTCTGGCGCTGCAACTGCATGCGTTCCATTTGCAGGGCCTGCCACTCTTTCACGATATCGACGTACTGGGAGTACTCGAAATCAAACTGGGCTTTCAGGCGGTCGCTGACACCGGGTTGCTCCAGTTTCCGTGCCGCTTCCTTGAACTGCATGTTCAGGCGGGCGCGCAAAACCTTGAACATCGGTGCGCGCTTGCGGTCCTTTACCATGCCCAGCATGGCGCAAGTGGAAATGAACCACTTGTTGATATCGAGGTGCCACCAGCGGATGCCGCAACGGTAGTCGGACTGAAACAGGTGGTGGTAGTTGTGGTAACCCTCACCGTAAGTGATCAGCGCCAGGAAGTGCTGATCCCGTGCCGAGTTTTCGTCCGTGTAAGGCTGTGTGCCCCACATATGCGCCAGCGAATTGATGAAAAACGTAACGTGATGGCTCAGCACCAGGCGGCCCACGCCAGCCAGCAGGAACATACCCCACATGTCACCCGTCAGCCAACCCAAAAACAGGGGCAGGGCAACGTTGCTCACGATGACCAGTAACCAGTAATGGCGATGCTGCCAGGCGCAAACGGGGTCTTTTTCCAGGTCACGGACGACGGAGTAGTCGACGTCACCGCTGGGGTAATCCTTGAGCATCCACCCGATGTGGGCGAACCAGAACCCGCGTCCAATGGAGTATGGATCCTTGTCGTTGTCATCCACATCACGGTGGTGAACACGGTGCCGCGCCGACCAGATGATGATGCTGTTCTGCAGCGCCATGCCGCCCATGAAGGCGAGAAACCACTGCAGAACCGGGTGCGCGTTGAAAGTGCGGTGTGACCAGAGGCGATGATAACCGCTGCCGATCCCGATGCCGTTGAAGACGACGAAAAAGGCGAAAAAGAACCAGGTCCAGGCGTTGTAACCCTGGCTGAATCCGTACCATGGAACAAGAGTGATCGCGGCCAGGAAAGTGAGGCCCAATACAGCGCTTACCGGCCAATTGACCGGGGCAATTTCATTTTGCATCTTGGAATTTTCTGTCATTTATCAGGATCTCAGTCCGGTTCCCCGGTGCAACAGTACCAGACACCAGGCAAACAATACGGTTCCGGCTGTCAGGATAACACCATACGTCATGCCCAGGCTGACATCCGAAACACCGAGCATTCCCAGGCGGAAACCATTGACCATGTAGAGTATCGGGTTGAAAACCGAGACACTCTGCCAGAATTCAGGCAACAGGGAAATGGAATAGAACACGCCGCCCAGGTAAGTCAGCGGGGCCAGAACAAAGGTCGGGATGATGGCGATGTCATCAAATTTTTGCGCGAAGATCGCATTGACCATGCCCGCCAGTGCAAATACCGCGGAGGTCAGGATCAATATGGTCGCCATGATCAAGGGGTACTGCACGTCGATCCGGGTAAAAAACAGCGAAACCAGCATCACCACCATGCCTACCATCAAGCCGCGCGTCATCGCCCCGGTGACGTAGCCGGCAAGAATCACCCAGTTGGGCAGCGGAGAGATCAGCAGTTCCTCGATGTGCTTGCCAAACTTGGCGCCAAAAAAAGAAGACACCATGTTGCCATAGGAATTGGTAATGACCGACATGATGACCAGGCCGGGCACGATGTACTGCATATAGGTGAAACCTTCCATTTCCCCGATGCGGCGTCCAATCAATTCACCAAAAATAATGAAATACAGCGTCATGGTGATCGCCGGCGGCACGATGGTCTGGCCCCAGATACGCAGTATCCGGGTGACTTCCTTGCGCACGATCGTCTTGTAACCGATCCAGTAGCCGCCGTTATTCACGCGTCCTGCTCCCCTTTCAACGCACCCTTTTCGACCAGGCGCAGGAACAGTTCTTCCAGCCGGTTGGCCTTGTTGCGCATGCTCAGAACGTGCACGCCCTGGCTGTCCAGTGCAGCGAACAGGTTGTTCAGTGATTTTCGTTTCGGCAGGGAGGCCTCGAGGGTGTTCTGGTCGATCAGCTTGATTTCCATGCCGTCGATAACCGGGCACCCGGAGACCGGTTCACGCAGGTCCAATACGAACGTCTCGATATCCAGTGTCGCCAGAAGGGATTTCATGTCGGTGTTCTGGACGATCTCACCGTGGTCGATAATGGCGATGTTGCGACACAGGCTTTCCGCCTCCTCCAGGTAATGCGTGGTCAGGATAACGGTGGTTCCGCTGTCGTTGATCTCGCGGACAAACTCCCACAACGAACGGCGGATTTCGATATCCACGCCGGCCGTGGGTTCATCGAGGATCAACAGGCGCGGCTCGTTAACCATCGCGCGGGCAATCATCAAGCGGCGCTTCATTCCACCGGACAAGGTCCGTGACCACTTGTCCGCTTTATCCCACAACTGCAGCTGTTTCAGGTATTTCTCGGCGCGCTCCAGGGCCACTGGCCGGGGAATGCCGTAATAACCCGCCTGGTTGACCACGATGTCGAGCGGTTTTTCGAACTGGTTGAAATTCAACTCCTGTGGAACGAGTCCAATATGCGACATGGCCTTCGAGCGTTCTGTTTGCACGCTGGTGCCAAAGACCCGGGTCTCGCCGGAACTGGCATTGACCAACGACGAAATGATACCGATCAGCGTGGATTTGCCGGCCCCGTTCGGACCGAGAAGGGCAAAAAAATCACCTTCCTCCACGGTAAGCGATACCCCCTTGAGGGCTTCCACTCCGTTTTTATAGGTTTTCCTCAGATCCCGGACTTCAAGCGCATGCATCAACACAATGTGGAGCAGATTGTCCTTAAAATCAATGACCATCCGCCTATGGACAGATGCTACCATTCCGCCTATCTTTGCCGATCGCAATGAAAACGAAGCATTCCATGAATCTCAGCCAATTAATTTTGCTCAGCATCCTGTTGCTGGTATCACCGGCCTTGGTTGCCGCAAATGAGCCGGAAAACAGCGTGATAGACCTGGAAACCTGCGAGTTGCTGGTTCCCGGCACACCCCTTTCCACCGTGGGTCAGTGCGGCTGGCTCGAGGTAGCCGAAAACCCGGGCGAACCCGATGGCCGCAAGATCAAAATCCGTGTTGCCCGCATTCCCGGCCGCGGCCGTGTCGTTGAACCCGATCCGTTGGTCTTTTTTGCCGGCGGCCCGGGGCAGGCGGCGACCGAGTCATGGCCCATCATTGCCGGCGCCTTGCGCAAGGTCGGCGAAACCCGTGACGTTCTACTGGTCGACCAGCGCGGCACCGGGCAGTCGAACGCGCTGAAATGCCCGCAGATCGAACTGGAGGAAGCCCTGGCCGCCGACTGGGACAGGCTCGCCCCGATGACGCAGAAATGCCTCGAAACGATCGATGGGGACCCGCGTTTCTATACCACCACCATCGCCATGCACGATATCGACGCGGCACGCGAAGCGTTGGGTTACGAGCAAGTCAATCTCTACGGCGGTTCCTACGGCACCCGTGCCGCCCAGGTCTATTACCGACTGTTCCCGGAGCGCGTGCGCAGCATCGTGCTCGACGGTGTCGTGCCCCAGACCCTGGGCCTGGGCACCGAGCATGCCATGAAACTCGACCAGGCCATCTACAAGGTGCTGGACGGTTGCGAGGCTGACCCGGTCTGTTCCGAAAAATTTCCTGGCTCGGCTGAACACCTGCGCTTCCTGATCCAGGGCATTGGCAACAACCCCGTGGAGGTCACGGTGGAGCACCCGACCACCGGCCAGCCCTTCGAGCTGACCTTCAACCGCGAAGTCATGGCGTCGGCCCTGCGTTTCCTGACCTATTCACCGGAAACGCAGGCCATGCTGCCCATGCTGATCCACGAAGCCGCCGTCGAAGGCCGCTTCGACCGCCTGGCCAGCCAGATGCTGATCACGGCCACCGGCCTGCAGCAAAGCATTTCACAGGGCATGGAAATGTCCGTCATGTGCGCCGAGGACTATCCGCTGTTTCCGAAAACAATCGTGCCCAATGATTACCTGATGGGCACATTGATGGAGCAGGTGGTGAGCATCCAGTGTGGAATCTGGCCAACGGGTTCTGTTCCCGATGATTTTCACGAACCGGTCGGCGGTGATGTTCCGCTGCTGTTGTTGTCGGGCGAGTACGACCCGGTGACACCGCCGGAGTACGCAGACGCCGTCGCCGCACACTTCGACCAGGCCACGCACCTGGTCGCACCGGGCCAGGCCCACATCGTGACGACCCGCGGTTGCATGGGAGACATCGTTTCGACCTTCATCGCCGACGGCAGCGCCGAGAACCTGGAGACGGAGTGCATGTCGCAGATGAAGCCTTCACCGTTTTTCATCTCACTGACGGGGCCGACACCATGATCGTGGTAAAGAACCTGCGCAAATCGTTCGGTGACGTCAAAGCCGTGAACGGCGTGTCTTTCGAGGCGCGTGACGGCGAGATCACCGGCCTGCTTGGGCCGAACGGAGCCGGCAAAACGACCACGTTGCGCATGCTGTACTCGCTGCTTCCGCCGGATGAAGGCGAAATCCGTATCGATGGGCTGGACCCGACCCGCGACGCGATGGAGATCAAGCGTACCCTGGGTGTCGTACCGGACAGCCGTGGCCTGTATACGCGTCTCAGCGCCCGGGAAAACATCGCGTACTACGGCGAACTCCAGGGCATGAACAAGGCAGCGATACGGGAACGGATCGAAGAGCTGACCACAACCCTGGACATGGGCGACTTCATCGACCGGCGTACCGAGGGCTTTTCCCAGGGCCAGCGGGTCAAGGTGGCCATTGCGCGTGCCATGGTGCACCGGCCGCAGACCGTGCTGATGGACGAACCCAGCAACGGCCTGGACGTGATGAGCACGCGTGCCCTGCGCGAGTACATCCTCAGCCTGCGCGCCGGCGGCCACTCCGTGGTCCTTTCCACGCACATCATGCAGGAGGTCGCGGCCCTGTGTGACCGCATCGTGATCATCGCCAAGGGCGAGGTTGCAGCCAACGGCACCGCCGCAGAGCTGCTTGAACGGGCGGCTTGTGATTCACTCGAAGACGCCTTCGTCAAACTGATCGGAACCGAAGAGGGGTTGCTGGCATGAGCGGTCTGACCACGGTATTCAGAAAGGAAGTACGTGAGAACATCCGTGACCGGCGCGCCCTGTTCAATTCGTTGCTGCTGGGTCCGCTGCTGTTTCCGCTGCTCTTCGTGGGCATGATGTGGTTCCTGGAAAGCGCCGAGCGTGAGCGCCAGGAGCAGGAACTGGAATTGCCGGTCATCGGCGCGGAATATGCGCCCAGCCTGGTGCGCTTCATGGAGCAGCATGGCACGACCATACTGGACGCGCCCGAGAACCCCGAGAACATGGTACTCAACCAGGAGGTGCAGGTCGTCTTGCGCATCCTGCCCGAGTACCCCGAACAATGGGCGCAGGGACTGCCGGCGCCGGTCGAGGTCATCTCCGATCCGTCCCGGCAGGAATCCAACGCGGCGATCCGCCGGGTCAAGCGACTGATCTCGGGCTATGGCTCCCAGATTGGCGCCATGCGTCTGCAACTGCGGGGTATTTCCCCTCAGCTGGCGTCGCCCATCATGATCAAGGACGTGGACCTGTCCACGCCCAAGAGCCGCGCCATCCTGGCCGTTATCTTCCTGCCCTATGTGCTGATGATCACCGCGTTCACCGGTGCCACCCACCTGGCCATGGACACCACGGCCGGTGAGAAGGAGCGCAAATCACTGGAACCCTTGCTGATCAACCCGGTGCCGCGCTGGCAGATCATGAGCGGCAAGATGATTACCACCACGGTGTTCGCAATGGCCTCGCTGGCCCTGACCCTGGTCTCCTTCCGAATCGTATTGCCCTATATGCCCATCGGCGCGTTCGGCATGGACCTGACCCTGGGGCTGGGCACCCTGCTCAAGATCCTGGTCGTCATTTCCCCGGTCGCCATCCTGGCGGCTGCGCTGCTGACCCTGCTCGCTTCATTCGCGAAGTCCTACCGCGAGGCGCAGAGTTACATGGGCCTGGTCATCCTGATACCGATGATTCCCAGCCTGCTGTTCATGGCCAACCCGATCAAGGCGGAAGCCTGGATGATGAACGTCCCCCTGTTTTCACAGAATATCCTGATCGGCGAAATCATCCGTGACGAGATCGTACCGCTGGCCTGGTACGGCATGTCGATCGCCAGTACGCTGGTCATCGGCCTGGCGCTGGCGGTCATGGCCGCCACCCTCTACAACCGGCCGAAACTGATTTTCAGCGGCTCTTGAGCGGGCCGCACTGGAGAACCGCATGAACAACAAACGCCTGCTGGCCTTAAGCCTGCTGCTGTCCCTGTTTGCTTTGGCCGCCCCTCTGGGCGCCGACGACGCACCGGCGCCAGGCAGCCAGGCCCCGGGGTTCAAACTACAGGACCAGAACGGCGACTGGCACGACCTCGAAGACTACCGGGGCACCTGGCTGGCCATCTATTTTTACCCCAGGGACGATACGCCCGGCTGTACCAAGGAGGCCTGCAATTTCCGCGACAACATCTACGCCTTCAAGGGCATCGGCGCCAACGTGGTTGGTGTCAGCGTGGATGATGTCGATTCGCACAAGGAATTTGCAGACAAGTACAAGCTCCCGTTTACCCTGCTGGCGGACGAGGGCGGTGCAATGGCCAGGGCCTACGGCGTTCTGCGCGACTGGAAGCTGGTGAAGATCGCCTCGCGGCAATCGTTCATCGTCAACCCGGAAGGTCTTATCGTGAAGCATTACGAGGACGTGGATCCCGAGACCCACACGCAGGAAGTGCTCGCGGACCTTGAGCTCCTGATGGGCAACAAGAAAGCCTGACGCCTACTCCGGGATGAAGGGCAAGCGCACAGGGCCGGAACCAGCGCCCTGGGCGGCGCGCGCCTCGCTGACCAGGGTCCGCACGTCTTCCAGCAACTCGCGGGCGTCGTAGACGATGCCGTCCTTGATGGTGTAACGCACACCGCCCAGGCGGGCCGGCTGATTATCGTCCGCCAGGCGAAAATGCCCGGTGCCGTAGAGAACCTTGAAGTTGGCCAGCGGGTTGTATTTGGTGATCACCAGGTCGGCCAGCTTGCCCGGCTGGACCGAGCCGGTTTCCCCATCCATGTTCAGCACCTCGGCGCCGTGCAGGGTTGCCGCGCGGATCACCTCCAGGGGATGAAAACCGGCTTCCTGCAGCAGCTCCATCTCCCGGATGTAGCCGAATCCATAAAGTTTCCAGATATAGCCTGCATCTGAACCGAGCGTGACCCGGCCGCCGTGGTTCTTGAAGTCGTTTACAAAGCTCATCCATTTGCGGTAATTGTCTTTCCATGCAATTTCGTCGGCGGTGGTCCAGTCGAACCAGTAGGAGCCGTGGGCCTTGCGCGAGGGCTGGAAGAATTTCCACAGGTTCGGGTGGGCATAATCCTGCTGCCAGTCTGCGTTCATTTCCCGCATCAGGTCGCGGCTGGCTTCATAAATGGTAAACGTCGGGTCAATCGTGAGCCCCAGGGAAATCAATTCATCACGCACGGCGTTCCACTTTTCTGACCCGGGCGCCGCGGCTTGAGCCCACAGGCGGCCGGCCTCGCCGAAACGGTGTTGCTCGTCACTGTAGTTGTAGTCCGGCGGGTAGTCCTGGACGACACGGTCTTCGAACAGGGCTTCCGGCAGGCCATACCAGTGCTCCATGCTGCCGAGGCCGGCACGGGCCGAATCCAGCACGTTCCAATGCACCACGTTCAGCTGGGCATGGTGCATCATCGAACCCAGTTCCTGCTTACCCGCCTCGTCCAACGCGGCGTTCATGACTTCGGGCGAAGCGCCGAAAAACTTGATTCCGGCAGCGCCCTGCCGGGCAATGTCCCTGACCCATTGGCGTGCATCTGCGGCTGTCAGGATCGGCCCATCACCCCCCATGCCAAAGCCAACGTACGGCACGATGCGCGGCGCCGCGATGGTGTTGTTCGCACTCCGCGCCTGGTGCGCTTTCACCCAGTCCAGGCCGTTAAAGCTACCGGGTTCACGAATGGTCGTGATGCCATGGGCCAGCCACAACTTGGCGCTGTATTCCGCCGGTACGCCCTGTTCGTCCCCACCGAAGTGCGCGTGCAGGTCGACAAAGCCCGGCAACAGGTAGTAGCCCTCGAGATCCAGCACGCGGTCGCCCGCTTCGGCCTGCGGCCGCCGCTGCTCTTCAATCGGTACTCCCGGGTAGCCCACGTTGCGGATCGAGGCGATCCGGTTGCCTTCGATGACCACGTCCACCGGGCCCATCGGCGGAGCACCCTCGCCGTTGACCATTGTCACCCCGCGCAGGATCAGGCGGTCGAACGGACCCTCTCCCCGCTGCCGGTCCGGCGCACTCTCCGGCGCGGCCCAAACGCATGAACTGAGTGAAAAGAACAACAGTAAGACCAGGCAACTGGTTAATTTTTGCACTTTATTTCTCGCACTTCGCAAATTCCGGTGCTACAGTATATGTTAGGAAAAGGATTTTCCTGGAGGATTATTGTTATGGATGACGCCACCAAGACAGCGGCGGCCGCCGCACTTCGCGTTGATCGGGATGCGCAAACTCCAAGTGATGAGCAAAGCGAATCATTCGTCGCATTCATGAATGAACCCGCCCAGGACGGCGGTCATTCCCATGGCGAGCAGAAAGACGGTGTAAGCACTTCGGCGAAAGCCCTGGACCGCTGGTTCAAGGAGCGCCAGAAGAACCAGGGTGCCCCCCGCTTGCTGGAAATACCCAACGAAACGATGATTACCAACGGTGGTCCGCTCCAGGTTACCGGCAACATCACGCTGGTAAACGAAGACGGTTCGATACAGTACGCCAACCACCTGACGTTCTGCCGTTGCGGTCATTCCGGCGCCAAACCGGGCTGTGATGAGGCGCACCTTGACAAGGAATTCCTGCATCCCGGCAAGTTCTCCGCCGCGTCTGAAATTCCGCCTTCGCCACGCCCGAGCAAGATCACGATTTCACTGATCAAGGACGGCCCCATCACCTTCCGCGGACGCTTGCGCTTGCATAACCAGTTCGGACAGGAGTGCGTGAAGATGCGCGGCTCACTGTGCCGCTGCGGTCAATCTGCCAGCAAACCGTTTTGTGATGGTTCGCACGAAAGGACGGGGTTCAAGACCGGCCGCTGACCGGCTCTTGTTGCACTGAGCAGGTACGGGCGGCACAATCCGCCCATGGACCTTTTTCGCGTATTCCAGATCGAAGCCGCCCACTTTCTTCCGAACGTTCCGGAAGGCCACAAGTGCCGGCGCATGCATGGCCATTCTTTCCGTATTGAAGTCCACGTTAGCGGACCGGTTGGGGAAGAAACTGGCTGGGTGATGGATTTCGCCGACCTCAAACGCGCCTTCCAGCCGTTGTTCGACCAACTCGATCACTATTGCCTGAACGATATCGATGGGCTGGAAAACCCCACCAGCGAAAACCTGGCCCGCTGGATATGGCAGCGCCTGCAGCCCGGTCTGCCCGGCTTAAGCAAGGTCATCGTGCAGGAGACCTGTAACGCCGGTTGCATTTACAGCGGCTGAGGAAAGGACTGTTACACCACGGTCTTTAAGTGACACAGGTCAATTACGCGCGGCAGGCACGGCCGTAGACTAGATCCGTCGGTAGGGCAAATCATCGTTCTATCGAAGGAACACGATTGTGTGAAGACTCTCCAAGTCTCAAGATTTAGGCCGGACACATTGTCTGGCCTTCTTTTTTTGTGTCTTGAATGCTTTTGATGCTTAATGTCACATTAATTGTCCGAGGTCATTTTGCAATAGCCCCGGCTTTGACGCGTGTCAATTTTGCGCCCACAGGCATCGTTTAGGCTTCTCAGGCGATGAAAACCCCGGAATGATCAATGGAACAACGAGTAGAATTCAACACGGAACTGATCAAGCGATACGATGTAGCCGGTCCACGCTACACCTCGTACCCGACCGCGGTGCAGTTCGTGGAAGGTTTCGATGCCGAAGCCTACCGGCGCCATACGGCCGCGAGCAACAGCGAACTGATTCCAAAGCCCCTGTCGCTTTACGTTCACCTGCCGTTCTGCAAATCGCTCTGCTATTACTGCGGCTGCATGAAGAAAGTCACGCGCCATACGCACCAGGCTGACCATTACCTCAAGGTGCTGAACCGCGAAATTGAATTGCAGGGCGAACTGTTCGATCACGACCGCGAAGTCGTACAACTGCACTTTGGCGGGGGCACGCCAACTTTCCACAGCGATGAGCAACTGAAAGCCCTGATGGAACAACTGGGCGGACACTTTGCGCTGAGTCGCGACGATACCCGGGAGTTCTCTATCGAAGTGGATCCGCGCACGGTGGGCACGGAGCGCCTCGGCGTATTGGCCGATATGGGCTTCAATCGCATCAGCTTGGGAATCCAGGACATCGACCCCGTGGTTCAGAAGGCCGTCAACCGCATCCAGGACACGCAGTCGACGCTCGACATGATCGAGGGCTCGCGCAAGCTTGGCTTCAACTCCGTTTCGGTTGACCTGATCTATGGCCTGCCCTTGCAGACGGTCGAGAGCTTCACCGAAACCATCGATACTGTGGTCGCAGCACAACCCAATCGCCTGGCCGTTTATAACTATGCGCACCTGCCACATATCTTCCGCGCGCAACGAATGATCGATTCGAAAGACATCCCGACAGCGGAGACCAAGCTGAAACTGATGGAACTGACCATCAACCGGCTGCTCGATGCGGGCTATGTCTATATCGGCATGGACCACTTTGCCCTGCCCGACGACGAACTGACCATCGCACAACGTGAAGGCGGTCTGCAGAGGAACTTCCAGGGGTACTCCACCCGCCGCGAATGCGACCTCATTGGGCTGGGTGTCAGTTCGATCGGCAAGGTCAGCGATTGCTACGCGCAGATTATCAAGGATATCCTGAGCTGGCAGACTGCCGTGGAAGAAGGCAATCTGCCCATCTGGCGCGGCGTCGCGCTGAATACCGAAGACCGCATGCGCCGGCGAATCATTGAATCGGTGATGTGTCATGGCGAAGTCAATTTCGAGCACATCGAGTCCATGTTTGCCATTGATTTCCACGATCATTTTGCGGTGGAACTTCGAAACCTGGAACAGATGGAAGAAGACGGCTTGGTGGAAATGGGCGGCGACGCCGTCACGGTCACTCCGCCAGGACGCCTGTTACTGCGCAATATCGCCATGGTGTTCGACGAGTACCTGCAAAAGGACGACAGCAAACCGCGATTTTCAAGGGTTATTTAAGGAGCCTCTCTTCCCTGCTCCCGCCTGCGGCGGAAGGCGGCAGCACGCGCGACGGCACTCAAGCGGTACTTCTCTGCCTTCGGCAAAACCGCTCCGCTTTCGTCGCCTGCGCTCGGCTGCACTAATGAGTTTGCTTCTGGCTACGGTTTTCTGCAATCGGTAGCAAAGCCTGCTAAAATGCCCCCCCGGAAGGGGTGTTTTTGTGGTCTAGCTAGAACTACATACGTAATTCTACGCATGCTTTTTGCGCCCCTCTGAAATATAATGCATTCAAAAGCATCAATTATATTGGAGAGTGCGCGATGGAGAGCTCCCTACGAGTGACTAATATTCGTGATTACCGCCGCGAGCCGTCCCGTTCGCAGGTTGCTTGCAGCCGATGTGCGCTGGGCGAACTGTGCCTTCCGCGTGGCCTGACGCCTGATGAAACGGAGCGGTTCGAGCAGATCGTCCACCGGTCTCGTCCCATTCAGCCCGGGGAACACCTGTTCCGTGCGGGCGACGAATTCCGTTCCGTCGCATCCGTGCGCACCGGCTGTTTCAAGAGTTACGTGATCGACCATGAAGGCCAGGAGCAGGTACTGGGTTTTCACCTGCCCGGCGAGATCATCGGCCTGGACGCCATTCACTCCTGTAAACACGTTGCCAACGTGGTCGCGCTGGACACCAGCGCTGTCTGTGGCCTGACTTTTGAAACCGTGTCCGGGATGGCGCGGCATATGCCGGAACTGCAAAACGAGTTGTTCCGCGTCATGAGTCAGCGAATCAGCGAGTTGGAGACCATCGCAGGCGACCTCAGCGCGGACGAGCGCATCGCGATGTTCCTGCTTTCGCTTTCCGAGCGCTTCTCACGCCGCGGATATTCCGACAAAGAGTTCATCCTGGCGATGTCACGCCGCGATATCGCCAGCTATCTGAGACTGGCCACCGAAACCGTAAGCCGCGTTTTGGCCCGCTTCCAGAAAGCCGGCGTGGTGAAGGTGGACCGAAAGCAGGTCCAGATCCTGGATATCGACGAACTGAAGGTTATCGCCCGAAAATCCTAGTGATCGACACCACCGGGGCCATGTGCGTGGCCGTGGGCGATTTCTTCACCGGTGGCTTCCCGGACATCCGTGATTTCCACGTCGAAGGTCAATGTCTGGCCCGCCAGGGGATGGTTGGCATCGACATCGATATTGAACCTTCCAACTTTCACGATGGTTGCCTGGACCGGCCCCCGCTTGGTTTCCAGTGATACAGCCTGTCCCGGAGAAAGTTTTCGGGCATTGGGAAAGTGCTTGGCGGGTATGCGCTGAACTCTCCCGGGGTCTCGCTCTCCGTAGGCTTCAACCGGTTCTACCGTTACTTTGAAGGTATCGCCGCTGTCCTTTCCCACCATGGCGTTTTCGAGCCCCGGAACGATGTTACGGTAACCGTGCAGGTACACAACCGGATCCTGTTCACGCGATGTTTCCAGTTGCTCACCCTGCTCATTGCTCAGCGTGTAATGGAAGGAAACGACTTTCCTGTCTTCAATGGCCATTTTGTCATTACTCATTGTTGCCCGATCCAATGATTGACCTCGTCCCGCAGCACGTCAAGGGGCACGGACCCCAGGGACAGCAAGAAATCATGGAAGGCGCGTATATCGAAGTCCTGCCCCAGGTCCTGCTCCGCCTTGTTGCGCAGTTGCCAGATCGTGTACTCACCCAGCTTGTAGCTCAGCGCCTGGGCCGGCCAGGAAATGTAGCGGTCAATTTCGGTCGTAACCTCGTGCAGCGAAAGCGCGGTATTGGACTGGAGGAAATCCAAGGCCTGCTCGCGGCTCCAGCCCATGGCGTGAATGCCCGTATCGATAACCAGCCGGCAAGCGCGCCACATCTCGTAGGTAAGCCGGCCAAAATGCTCGTAGGGCGTTTCGTAAATGTCCATTTCGACGCCCAGTTTTTCCGCGTACAGGGCCCAGCCCTCTCCGTAGGCTGAAATGTAGTCGAAGCGCCGAAAGGGTGGTTTTTCCGCCTGTTCCTTGGCCAGGGCGCTCTGCGTGTGGTGCCCGGGGGCGGCTTCGTGCAGCGTAAGCGCCGGGATGACATACAGGGGGCGGCTTTCAAGTGCATAGGTGTTGACCCAGTAGTAGCCGCCCCGGTGGGCCGTCAGCGGGGCGCCGGAGTAACGGCCTGCCGTGTAAAACGGCGCCAGTTCTTCCGGCACCGGCGCCACGCCATAGGGCTGTCGGGGCAGGAGCCCAAACATCGAGGGCAGCCGGCCATCGATCTTTTTCGTGTAATACGATGCATAGGCCAGCAGCTCCTTTGGCGTTTTTGCATAAAATTGCGGATCGGTACGCAAGAACGCCAGGAATTCATCAAACCCGCCAGCAAACCCGACTTCGTCGATGATTTGCTGCATTTCCCCACGGATGCGCAGCACCTGTTCTCGCCCGATCTGGTGGATTTTCGCGGGCGTCATGTCCACCGTCGCATACTTACTGATCTGCGTCTGGTAAAAGCGCTCGCCACCAGGTAACTCTGAAGCGCCCAGGCTCTGGCGTGCTCCGGGCACGTACTCCTGGTGGAAGAAGTCAAAAAGCCGCTGGAAAGCAGGAATCACGTCCTTGCTCACCACCTGCTGCGCCGTGGCGAGCAATTCCGCCCTTTCCCCTGCGGCAACCGACTCCGGAAGCGCCTTGAACGGCGCAAAAAACGGGCTGTCTGCGAAGTTTCCGACCAATTGGGCCTTGATCGGCTGGTCACGCCCGTCGAGGATCACCCTTGGTTGCGTCATGCCTTCTTTCACACCGCGCCGCATCAGGCCAATGTATTCGTCCATGACCACCGGTAATTCGTGCAGGCGCGCCAGGTAATTGCGGTAGTCTTCCGTGTTCGAAAACCGGGTTTCTGAAGGCATGCGCCCCCACGACATGAAAAAACCCCAGTCGCTGTTGAAGGGCACGAGGTACGCCCTGGTCTCGTAATCGGCTATGAAATTGTCCATCTGGCGGACGAATATCCGGTAATTGATACAGTCCTCGCGTTCCAGGCGCTCGCAGGAAACGCCATCGAGTTCGGAGCGGATGCCCTTCCAGAACTGGTAGCGGCGCTTCTGGTCCTGTTCGCTGACATGGGCCATGCGATCGGGCGTTCCACCGACGCCCGCGTAAGAAGCCAGGCCGGGAAATTCCTCCAGCCGGAAAGACCATTCTTTCTCGTAGATCCTTTTGAATTCCTGTGCGTCTTCCGCACTGGCCACGGCCTGACCGCACATCATCAGGACCAACAGGACCGCCAGGCCGGATAACATTTTCAGCGTGTTTTGCATTGCAACTCCCTTGACATTCATGTTGATGTCAGCGCAGCAGGAACCCGCCGGCCAGCGGGTCGCGCTGGTCCAGCAGGAACTGGTGTTTACCGGTCATCCACGCGCTACCCGTCACTTCCGGAATCACGGCTGGAATGCCGGCTACCGTTGTGTTTTCAAGGCAACGCACCCGAAAGGCGCTGCCGATTATGCTCTCGACAAGCAGTTCCTGTCCCAGGCCGATCTCACCCCGCGCATGGTGAATGGCGGCACGCCCGCTTACCCCGGTTCCGGTCGGTGACCGGTCCAGCTCGGACTGCGCAAATACACAGGCATTGCGCGATCGCCCGGCTTCGGCGCCGGCGTGAACAAAGATCGTGCCGTACAGGAAGTTCAGGTCGTCATCACCTGCTGGGTGTCGAATATCGCACTGCCTGTTGACGGCTTCCTTGACCTGCTGGCCAAGGCGAATGATCTCGGCCGACTCGGAAGGCAAGAGTTCAAAACCGAAAAGCTCTGCGTCCACGTAGGCGTAAAACGCCCCACCGAAAGCGATCGTGCAATCCACCGAAAGGCCCGCCACTTCCACGCTCACCCGGGGCTCGAGTACAAATGATGGCACGTTGATAAAGGAAACGGACTCCACACCACCCCCTGCGCCAAAGTTGGCCCGGGCCGTAACACGCCCGGCAGGCGTGTCGATGCGGATGGCAGCGGGGTCGGCCACTTCGAACAGTCCATGCTCGATTCCGGCCGTAACCAGGGCGATGATGCCGTGGCCACACATGGTGCTGTAACCCTCGTTGTGCAGGAACAGGACACCGACGTCGCCGTCCGCCGTGGCCGGCGGCATCAACACCGCACCATACATGTCGGCATGGCCACGTGGTTCGAACATCAGGAAGCGGCGGTAAGCGTCGAGCTTGTCCCGCATGTAGCGGCGGCGTTCCAGTATGCTGCCGCCCGGCAGGGCGGGTAAACCGTCCGTGATGATGCGGAGCGGCTCACCGGCTGCGTGATAATCCAGGGTGCGGATGTCCATCAGGTGACGATAAACCCGGCCCAGAATGGGTCGTCTTCCGGATCTACGGTGATAACGTTGTGGCCGTAGACCCTGGCCCAGCCTTCGATGCTCGGTACAATGGCGTCAAAATCACCTACCCGGGTGGTCGCCTCCACGCGTCCGCGGAAACGGCTACCGATGTAGCTTTCGTGTATGAAATCATCGCCCTCGGCCAGTTCGCCACGGGCCACCAGTTGCGCCATGCGCGAGGATGTCCCCGTACCGCAGGGCGAGCGGTCGATGGCGGAATCGCCGTAAAACACCGCATTACGCCCGTCCGAACCGGGCTTGACCGGCTTCCCCGTCCACATCACGTGGCGCATATGCGACAGGCGCACATCCTTTGGGTGTGAAAAAGTAAAGGCCTTGTTGATGCGTTCCCGCAAAACCCTGCTCAGGCGAACAATGTCAACGGCACTGAGCTGAGACAGGCCTGCATAGTGCGGCTGCGGTTCCACGATGGCGTAAAAATTTCCGCCGTAAGCCACATCGAAGACCAGGGTCCCGCCGAGTTCCGGAAAATCGACCTCCAGGCCGGCGGAATGAAGGAATGAGGCCACGTTGGTCAGCCTCACGGTGCTGACTTTGCGACCCTGGGTGGTGTACGTCACCGACACCTTGCCCGCCGGTGTCTCCAGGTCCAGGCGGCCGGGCACGCGGGGTTCGACCAGGCCGTTCTCGATCGCGATGGTCACCAACCCGATGGTTCCATGTCCGCACATCGGCAGGCAGCCGGTCGTCTCGATGAACAAGACACCGATGTCGCAATCATCGCGCTGGCTTGGGCAAAGGAAGCCGCCGGACATCATCGCGTGGCCGCGCGGCTCGAACATGAGAGAGGTCCGGATCCAGTCGTACTCAGCGATAAAATGCTGCTGTTTGTCCAGCATGCTCTCGCCTTCCAGCTCAGGTGCTCCGCGGTAAACGAGTCGAACCGGGTTGCCGCAGGTATGCGCGTCTATGCAGTGGAACGTTGTTTTGCTGGCTTGCGGCACGCCTTCTCTCATTGAATGCTGGCGACCAGCCGCTCGATGACCGTGATGACGCCATCAGACGCCTTCTGGGCGCCCTTGTAGTCACGTCGCGCAATCAGGCGCAACATGGCGGAGTGCGCGGTGATCGCATCCGACAGGCGGAGTTCATTGCGGTAGAAATACCAGAAACGACGGCAGTGTATACGCATGGGTGCGACAGCCGTGCTGGCAAAGGGGTTACCCGCACAGGCGTCGAGCAGCTGGTCAGTTTCACGATCCAGGCTCAGGAACTCTTCGAAACTGTCGTGGGAAATACTCAAACCACGGGCAATGGCGGATAGCCCGCTGCGTTGCTCGTCACGCGCATTCAGCGCGGCAAGTTTCACGATCAGACGCTCGAGGCGCTTGCGTACTTCGAGCATCAGAAGCATGTCTGAACTTTGGATCGGTACGATCATCAGGCCCTTGCGCGGCATGACACGGATCAGGTCCTGGTAGGCAAGGCGCTGCATGGCTTCACGAACGGGCGTGCGGCCCAACCCCACCATGTCTATCAGCAGGCCCTCGGAAACCGTGGAGCCGGGGGCCAGTTCCAACGTGACCAGGCGGTGTTCCAGCAGTTCGTAGGCCTGGTCCGCCAGGCTCAAGGGCGTTGCAGTGCACGGGGCCTTTTCGTTCATCCCAGTTGAGGCCTGTTTTCGAGCGCTTCGGCAAGAATTCGTTCGACGCGGGCAGCATCCGCCTCCGCCAGTTGCATGCGCGGGGCGCGAACCTTCGCGCTGCCGACCCCCACCAGTGCCTCGACCAGCTTGATCTGCTGGACGAACTTGGGCCCGATATCCAGGTGCAGCAAGGGCAGGAACCAGTCATACAGTTGGCGCGCTTCTTCCCAGTCCCCGCTCATGCACAACTCCCACAAGCGCACGGTTTCACGCGGGAACGCCACCACCAAACCGGCCACCCAGCCGGTGGCGCCCAGGGCGAAACACTCCAGGGCCAGGTCGTCGACACCGCAGAACAGTGCGAAACGATCACCTGTCAGGCGCCGGATTTCCGTAAAGCGCCGGGTATCGGCCGCCGATTCCTTGATCGCCTCGAATTTCGGGTTATCCGCCAGGCGGGCGAAGTCTTTGGGGGAGATATCGGTGCCGTAAGCGATCGGGTTGTTGTACAGCATGATCGGACAGGACGCGGCGGC
Source organism: Lysobacterales bacterium (assembly GCA_036351055.1). Lineage (GTDB taxonomy): Bacteria > Pseudomonadota > Gammaproteobacteria > Xanthomonadales > SZUA-36 > JABDPF01. The sequence continues at coordinate 9,660 of JAZBOH010000048.1, read as the reverse complement.
AGCCACATCGTGCAGGTAGGTCATGGTTTCGCGCCGGTCGCTGGGGTAGCGCATGGGCGGCAACAGCATGAAACCATCGGCACCCGCGTCTTCGGCAGCTGCGGCAAAATTCTTTGCATCCCGGGTCGACGTCTCGGCGATGCAGGCGATCAAGGGTGATCCGCGCCGGTCTTGCTCAGCCATGAAGCGCACGATTTCCAGTTTCTCGTCCATGCTGAGCGTGGCGTTTTCACCCAGGGAACCCAGTACGATCAGTCCATGCACGCCGGCATCCAGTTGAAACTCAAGGTGACGCCCCATGGCGTCCCAATCGATCGTGTCGGTAGCGGTGAACTTGGTCGTCAGGGCCGGAAATACACCGCGCCAGTCTACTTTCTGCATGGAAATCGTTCCTGATGTCTGAATTTGGATTGATGATATATCAGCCAAACTGGAAGTGTAAGCATGAAGTGGTTATTCATCTGGGAATTGTGACTCTCAACGCCGGCGTCTCCGCACTCCGGCGTTCGGCATTGGCATACCTGCGTTTCCGGGCACGCTCAAGCCATCCCTGGCCGCTCGTCGGGCTGTTCCCGACATCCGATGGCCCGGAAACGCAGGTATGCCAATGCCTCCTTCCAACCGAGTAGTGAAATTGGAGAGTTCGGAATGGCAGGTCGCAGCTGAAAGAAGAGCCTGCTGAGCGCCGTTGCGCGTGTCCCCCGAAAGGGGGTAGACGCCATCGCGACCGGGTTCAATAATCTGAAACTGTGATCACAAAAATTCCCGGCTCTTTGGGGAGCGGGTAGAGAGGAAATTCTTGTTCAGCAACAAATGGGGCCGGATACGTTTTCCAACAAATGGGGCCGGATACGTTTTCCAACAAATGGGGCCGGATACGTTTTCCGCCTATAAATGTATCCGGCCCCTTTTTCAAAAATGCACCGCCGGCATCGGCCAGAGTTCACGTGGTGCTGTTTTAACGCGCTTTTCAGGGTGTATTACGGCAAAAATGATCACGCGCCAATAAAAGGTACCGGATCCATTTTTCGCTGATTAATGTATCCGGTACCTTTTAGGAGCAGGGAAGCGAAACGCATTAGCCGCGAGGGAAGTCGCGCAGCGACCGCTGGCCATGAGCCCACATAGGAGATGGTCCCCCAGTCGGCGGGCCTCGGTGTTGAGAGTCGGACACAGCAAAAACCCGGCTCTTTGGGGAGCCGGGTAGAGAGGAAATTCTTGTTCAGAAAATGGGCTAGTTTTTCTTGATACGGATCGAGCCATTCACGGCATCGAGGGACACGCTGGCGTCTCCGCCACCGATTTCGCCATTGAGATCACGGCCCACGAAACCTTTTTCGACTTTGAGTCCGAAGTCGTCTGCATCGATACTGCCGTTGACCGTTTCTGCGACGATGCGGGCGCTGGCGTCAGCCGGGAGATAGATTGAGATTTTACCGTTAACCGTATCGGCCTTGACGCGCTGACCTTCGCCCAGTGCTTCGAACACGGCCTTGATACTGCCGTTGACCGTTTCCAGGTCCACGTCAGAAACGAGGCCACTGACGGAAACCGTGCCGTTGACGGTGCCGGCCTTGACTTCACCGCCAACCGCCTCAACGCTCACGTCACCGTTGACCGTCTCGATTGCATCCAGGTCGACGTCTTCCGGCACCAGCAGTTCATACGAAACGCTTCCGCTGCTGTTATTGCCCCAGTTGAACCAACCGCCGTTGCTGTCGGGGTGCTGGGTTTCGATACGGACATAGTCGTCACTGGCGTCGATGACGATTTCCAGTTTATCGAGGTATTCCTGCTTACCGGCGCGCTTGTGGGCGATAACCTGAACCTTGCTGCCCGAATCCCCGGTCACCGAAATATCGCCGTTAACGTTTTCCACGCTGATCCGCGCACCGGGATCGACATCAAAACTGAATTCTTCCGTTCTTGTCACGTCCGCAACAGCCGTGGAAGAGAGCATCAACAGGGCGACGCCTGCCATGTACATTGCTTTCATTGCCTGAAACCTCTTAATAAGCGGGAATGTTCCTGATGAATTGGATGATAGCAGGGGAATAAGGGTTTAAACGCCTGTCATTTTTGGATGCGAACAAACCCTTGCAGACGCCACCGGCGAAGCGTAACATGCCAATGTATTAACGCATTAGTACACTAGAACATCATGAAGCAACACGACACCGCCCAAAAAAGGGAACTGAAAGCCGCCGCCCGGACCCTCTCCGAGGCCTTGCTCTCACTGGATTCCCCACGGGAAGTGAAGGCTTTTCTCGAAGACCTCTGCACACCCGCCGAACTCGAAGCAATGGTTGACCGCTGGCGCGTTGCACAGTTACTCGACCAGGGTCTCTCCTACCGCGATATCCGGGACCTGACCCAGGTCAGCGTGACCACCATCGGCAGGGTCGCCCGCTTTATCGAACACGGAACAGGCGGATACCGCACCCTGCTGGACCGCCTGGACAGAAACAAGGAACTGACAGACTGATCATGAAAATTGAAAACGAGAAACGCATCCGCGTGGCCATCCAGAAATCCGGCCGCTTATCCGAGCGCTCCCAGGAAATTCTGAAGAACTGCGGTCTGCGCTTTGCGCGCAGCAAGGACAAGCTGTTCTGGTATGGCCGCGACTTTCCCATCGACCTGCTGTTGGTGCGCGACGACGATATTCCGCAGCTCCTGCTGGAGGGTGTCTGTGACCTTGGCATCGTCGGTGAAAACATCGCCCTTGAAGTCGCGCTGGAACGTGGCAGCGAGGCCGGGTTGCTGCAGCTGTACAAACTGGGTTTTGGCCATTGTCGCCTGTCGGTCGCGGTGCCCGAGGACTCCGGGATCACCGACGTCGCGGGACTGGACGGCCTCAGGATTGCCACCAGCTATCCCGCGCTGACCCGGAACCTGCTGGGAAAGCAGGGCGTTTCAAATGAAATTTCCAAGCTCTCGGGCGCGGTGGAGATCGCACCGAGCATGGGCACCGCCGATGCCATCTCGGACCTCGTATCGACCGGTACGACACTGCGCGCCAACCACCTGCGGGAACTCGAAGTACTGTTTCAGAGTGAAGCAGCCCTGTACGGACGGGCACAGGGTGTGTCGGCCGAAAAACAGGCCCTGATCGACCTTCTGCTGTCACGCCTTAACGGGGTCATGCTGGCCAGTGCGAGCAAGTACGTGATGCTTCACGCGCCGCGCAACGCCCTGGAGAAAATCACTGAACTACTCCCGGGCGTCGAGCACCCGTCGGTCATGCCGCTGGAAGGCTCCGACCGGATCGCGGTGCATGCCGTGTGCGGTGAGGCGGTGTTCTGGGAGCACCTCGAGGCGTTGAAAGCAGCAGGCGCATCCGCCATTCTCGTTTTACCCGTCGAGAAAATGCTCGCCTGAGCGGAGAGTTCCATGTTCGTAACGATCCATTCAATCGACTGGGCGGAACAGGACGCGACACAGCGTGACAGGCTCATGCAGCGCCCGGTTTTTGACAGCCCCGGCCTGGCCGACTCCGTTGCCGCCATCATCAGCGAGGTCCGCGGCGGCGGCGACCATGCCTTGCAGGAACTGACCGCCAGGCTCGACGGCGCAACACCCGAGAGCATCGAAGTGAGCGCCGCAGAAATCCAGGCTGCACTCAACCGCGTTGATCAGGCACTGCTGGAAGCCATTGAGGACGCCAGTCAACGCATCCGGATGTTCCACGCGGCTGACCGGCCACGCGACGGCCGTGTCGAAACCGCTCCGGGCCTGGTCTGCGAGGTCCGCTACGAGGCCCTCTCTCCGGTCGGCCTGTATGTGCCGGGCGGCAGTGCTCCGTTGGTTTCCACGGTGATGATGCTGGCCATCCCCGCCGCCTTGGCGGGCTGCGAACAGGTCGTGATGTGCTCGCCACCCGGAAAGGACGGAAAAATTGCCGATGAAATCCTCGCCGCTGCCCGGCTTTGTGGCGTACACCGCGTTTTCTGCGCCGGCGGCGCCCAGGCCGTGGCGGCGATGGCCTACGGCACGGAAAGCATTCCGCGCTGCGCCAAGATTTTCGGCCCGGGCAACAGCTGGGTTACCGAGGCCAAGCAACAGGTTTCTCAGGACCCGGCAGGGGCTGCGATCGATATGCCCGCCGGGCCGTCGGAAGTACTGGTCATCGCGGACGGCGACGCAAATCCCGAATTCGTGGCCTGGGACCTGATGTCACAGGCCGAACACGGCCCCGATTCGCAGGCGATCCTGGTCACCGACGATGAAGACCTGGCAAGCGCCGTGATCCTGCGGCTGCAGGAACTGGCCCCCCGTTCACCACGGGCCGCAATCCTCGGGCAGTCGCTGGCGGCTTCGCGTATTATCCGCGTGGCCGACCTGGATGCGGCGGTGATGCTTTCCAACGAGTATGCCCCGGAGCACCTGATCCTCAACACCACCAATGCCGAGGAACTGTCCGCAAGGGTGCGAAATGCCGGCTCGGTGTTTATCGGGGCGTGGACACCCGAGTCCCTGGGCGACTATTGTTCCGGCACAAACCACGTGCTGCCAACCTATGGCTGGGCCCGTTCCCACGGTGCACTCGGCACGGGTGATTTCATGCGGCGCATGACCTTGCAGCAGGCCAGCCGGGAGGCCCTGGCGACGGTTGGCCCCAGCGCGGAGAAGCTGGCCGCGGTCGAAGGCCTGGAAGCCCACCGCATGGCGGTCAGCGCGAGGCTAAAATCATGAGTATCGCAAAACTGGCCCGGCCTGAAATCGTGGCCATGAAACCGTATTCCTCGGCGCGCAAGGAAGCGCCGGGGGAGGGCATTCTGCTCAACGCCAACGAAGCGCCCTGGGCGCTGTTGGATCAGGACAGCCGCCTGAACCGCTACCCGGACCCGCAGCCGGAACGCTTGCTCCGGCGCCTGGCCCGGCTATACCAGGCCAGCGAGGAAAACTTGCTGGTTACCCGGGGCAGCGACGAGGGCATCGACCTGTTGACCCGCGTATTCTGCCGCGCCGGCCAGGATGCCATCCTGCAGTGTCCGCCCGCTTTCGGCATGTACCGGATTGCGGCACAGACCCAGGGTGCAGACGTGGTATCGGTACCGCGTTTTAGCGAGGATTTTTCTCTCGACCAGCAGGGAATCGTCGATGCCCTGGAGGCTGACCCGCGCATCAAGCTGGTTTTCCTGACCTCGCCATCCAACCCGACCGGCGACGTGCTTGACCGCGAATTCCTGTTGCGGCTACTCGGCCTGGCAAAGGGGCGCGCACTGGTTATCGTCGACGAGGCGTACGCCGAATTCACAGGGCACCCCTCCGCAACCGCCCTGGTCAATGAGCACGAACACCTGGTCGTGCTGCGCACGCTGTCCAAGGCCTGGGCAGCTGCCGGCCTGCGCTGTGGATCGGTCATTGCACAGGAAACGGTGATATCGCTTCTGCGCCGGATCATTGCGCCCTACCCCCTGCCCAGCCCGGTGGTGTCGCTGGCAATGGAAATGCTGGACGACGACATACTGGAGAAACAACAGAATCTGCTGCGGCAAGTGAAGGGCAACAAGCGTATATTGCTGGCAATGCTGGAAGGACGGGCCTTTATCCGGAAGATTTTCCCGGGCGAGGCCAACTTCGTGCTGGTCGAGGTAGACGACGCGGATTCAATGCTGGCATTTTGTGCACGGCACAACGTTATTCTGCGCGGTTTTCCAGCCGAAGCGGCACTGCGCGACTGCATCCGCATTTCGGTTGGTTCTGAAGAAGACCTGGCCAGCCTGGGATACGCACTCGACAACTGGGAACAAGCCCGATGAGCGACAGGAAACGACGTATTCTCTTTATCGACCGCGATGGTACGCTGATCACCGAGCCAGCGGATGAACAGGTCGATTCGCTGGAAAAACTGGAGTTCGTGCCGGGCGTGATACCGGCGCTACTGAAACTTGCCAGCGCCGGGTACGAATTCGTGATCGTAAGCAACCAGGACGGACTCGGCACCGACGCCTACCCGGTCGAGGATTTCGAGATACCACAGCAGAAGATGCTGGACATCCTCGCCTCCCAGGGAATCACGTTCAGCGGCATCCTGATCGATGAACACTTCGAGCATGAAAACTCCCCAAACCGAAAGCCCGGCATCGGCATGGTGCTCGACTACCTGAAGTCCGGTGAACTGGACTTGCAGGACAGCTGGGTGATCGGCGATCGCGAGACCGACCTGGAGTTGGCCGAAAACATGGGCATCGGCGGCTTCCTGCTGGGCGATGAAGGGGACAGCTGGGTATCCATCACCCACCAGTTGCTGAACCGGCCGCGCCAGGCGAAGGTCAAGCGTCTCACCAATGAAACCGACATCCGGGTTTTCGTGGACCTCGATGCGGCCGGCAGCAGCGACGTTGCTACAGGCATCGGTTTTTTTGACCACATGCTGGATCAACTGGCGTCGCACGGCGGTTTTCGCCTCGACCTGTCCTGCAGCGGCGACCTCGAGATCGACGAACACCACACGGTGGAAGACTGCGCCCTGGCGCTCGGCCAGGCGCTGAACCAGGCACTCGGTGACCGCCGCGGAATCGGGCGTTACGGCTTTACGCTGCCGATGGACGAATCGCTGGCGCAGGTCGCCATCGACCTGTCCGGGCGGCCGGCCGTCATCTTCGAGGCCAATTTTCCGCGCGACAGCGTCGGTGAGCTCTCCACCGAGATGGTGAAGCACTTTTTCACATCACTCGGCCAGTCGCTCGGCGCCGCCATCCACATCGAGGTCCGTGGTGAAAACACCCATCACATGATTGAAGCGGTATTCAAAGGCGCCGGCCGCGCGTTGCGCCCGGCGCTGGAAAGGCAAGGCAACCAACTGCCCAGCACCAAGGGTGTCCTGTAATGGCCATTGCCGTGGTCAACAGTGGCGGGGCCAATATTTCGTCGGTGCTGCATGCACTACGCCGTCTCGGCGCCGAACCAGAATTTACCCATGACGCCAGGGTGATCCGTTCAGCTGACCGCGTTATCCTGCCCGGCGTCGGCGCCGCCGGCAATGCCATGGACGTGCTGCGTCTGCACGGCCTGGACGACGTGATACGGGGCTTGCAACAGCCGGTCCTCGGCATCTGCCTCGGCATGCAGTTGCTGTTCGAGTCCTCCGCAGAAGACAATGCCGCCATGCTGGGATTGATCCCGGCCAGGCTGGAGCGCCTGCCGGACCGTGCAGGCCTGCGCGTGCCGCATATGGGCTGGAACTCGATTGAAACGACGGGCCCGGATCCGTTGACCCGTTCCGTGGAAGACCAATGGTTCTATTTCGTGCATTCCTTTGCCGCGCCGATCGGCGACTGGACCTTGGCGTCAAGCGTGCACGGACAGCCCTTCAGCGCCATCGTCCGCCGTGATAATTTCAGTGGCGCACAATTTCACCCGGAACGATCCGCGGCTGCCGGCGCCGCTTTGCTCAAGAACTTCCTGGAGATACCCCTGTCATGAGTTTCGACATTATTCCTGCTATCGATCTGCTGGATGGATCCTGCGTTCGTCTGTTGCATGGCGATTTCGACAAGTGCAAGGTATACGACATGGACGCCGTCAGGCTGGCCCGGTGCTACGCCGACGATGGCGCAAAATGGCTGCACGTGGTCGACCTGGCCGCTTCACGGGATGGCGAAAAGGCCGATATCCGTCCCCTGCTCAGGTTGCTGGAGTCCGCTCCGCAGTCCGTGCAGACCGGCGGCGGCGTGCGCAACCGCGATGACGTGCTCAAACGCCTCGATAACGGCGCCAGCCGGGTAGTGGTCGGCAGCATCAGCGTCGAGGAACCTGAACGTCTTGCGGGCTGGCTGAAAACCTTCGGTCCGGACCGGCTGGTAGCCGCGCTCGACGTGAAACTCGACGAAAACGGCGTGCCGTGGCCGCGTTCGCACGGCTGGACACGAGGCTCCAACTACGACCTCTGGCAATTGCTGGCTTTTTACTCCGACAAGGGCCTGAAGCACCTGCTGTGCACCGACATCAGCAAGGACGGCGCGATGAGCGGACCCAACACGGGCCTGTACCTTTCGCTGTCTGAACGTTATCCGGAACTGAAGGTGCAGGCTTCGGGCGGTGTCAGCGGCCTCAAGGACCTGGGCGAACTGTCCACCACCGGCGCCGATTCCGCCATCACCGGCAAGGCGCTGCTGGAAGGGTGCTTCACCGTGGCCGAAGCCCTGGAGTACCTGTCATGAGTTCAAAAGTAGCGCGCCGGCTGGTGCCCTGCCTGGATGTGCGCGACGGCCAGGTGGTCAAGGGCGTGCAATTCCGCAACCACCGCGTAATGGGTGAGATCGTGGAGCTGGCGGCCCGCTACCGTGACGAGGGCGCCGACGAACTGGTTTTTTATGACATCACCGCCAGCCCGGAGGGGCGCAGCGTGGATGTGGACTGGGTCAGGCAGGTCTCTGAAACCATCGACATTCCCTTCTGCGTGGCCGGCGGTATCCGCAGCGTGGAAGCGGCCGGCCGGGTGCTGGCACAGGGGGCGGACAAGATATCCATCAACACCCCGGCGCTGGAAAACCCGCAGCTGATCGACGATATGGTCAAGGCCTTCGGAAGCCAGTGCGTGGTGATCGGCGTGGATTCCATTGCCGAAAACGGCAGCTACACCGTGCGTTCGCATACCGGCACGCCCGACACCATGCAAAAACCCGGACGGGAAACGCTGGATTGGCTGCAGGAAGTGGTCGGCCGCGGCGCCGGTGAAATCGTCCTGAATTGCATGTCCGCCGATGGCACACGCGCCGGCTATGACATTGGACAGCTGGTTAAGGCCCGCAAGGTCCTGCCGATTCCCCTGGTGGCTTCCGGTGGCGCCGGCCAGGTACAGCATTTTATCGACGTGTTTGTGCAGGCGGACGTCGACGCCGCACTGGCCGCCACCGTTTTCCATTCCGGCCAGATACCGATTCCTGAACTGAAACAATCGCTGGCCGCAGCCGGCATCGAGGTACGTCCGTGCTGATTCGTGACACAAGAGATATCAATACCGTTGACTGGGACAAGGTGGAGGGCCTGGTGCCCGCGATCGTGCAGGACGCCTTCGATGGCCGCGTGCTGATGCTGGCCTATATGAACCGCGAGTCCCTGGCCTGTACCCTGGATAACGGCCAGGTCACGTTCTGGAGCCGCAGCCGCGACGAGCTGTGGACCAAGGGTGAAACGTCGGGCAACACGCTGCAACTGGTCGAAGTCCACAGCGATTGTGACAACGATTGCCTGCTGGTCATGGTCGTGCCCACCGGTCCCGCCTGCCACCGCGATACCCAAACCTGTTTTGACAGCGGTATGCATATCACCGCCCCCGGCCTGTCTTTCCTGGCCGAACTGGAGCGTGTGATCGCCGGCCGTTACGAGGACCGCCCCGACGGCAGTTACACCACGAAGCTGTTTGACGCGGGAATCAAGCGGATCGCCCAGAAAGTCGGCGAAGAGGGTGTGGAGACCGCGCTGGCGGCGGCAACCGGCGAGGGCGACGAGCTGAAAAACGAATCGGCGGACCTGCTTTATCACCTGGTTGTCCTGCTGCGGGCGTGCGGGCTGACACTCGCTGATATCAGCGCTACGCTGAGAAAACGCCATGGATAAAGATGCCGGCACCATTGCAGCACTGATGATTCGATTCCGCGACTACCGTCTGCCGCGAGCCAGCCGCATGCTGGAACGTGTCAATGCAGGCGA
>JAZBOH010000047.1:0-11394 GCA_036351055.1 Lysobacterales bacterium | reverse complement strand
GTATACGAAAACACTATGTCAGGCACCGCCCTGACCTCCTATATTTCAAGCAAAATCCAATAGCTCTCGACTTCCACGGTGATCCGGATCGGCTTCATAGACGTGAAGTTCGCTTAGCCACGAGGCTACGAAACCGCGGATATCGTGTTCTGGGTGATCACAATGATCGGTGAGCTACTCTATGGAACTAGCAGCAAAAAGTTCGAGAGCTCTTACATAAGGAAAGGGATATGGATGCAAGCACCCTGAAATTGATCGGTACCTCCGCGGTAGTTTCCGCGATCGTAGGTGGATTGACTACATTTTTAACGCAACATCGACTTCTGGCCAGGAAGGCGGAGCTTGACTACGAGCTTGAAGCAAAGAAACGACTTTATGAAGCGGTTGGTCCCTTAAGACTTCAATTGTTACTCGCCGCACGAGATGTAGTACGACGAATAGGAACTCACCATCTCAGTAATTGGAATATGAGTGCTGACGGTTACTACGTTAAGAGTTGAGTCTACAGGTTGTTGGCACCTTTGGCAGTCGGACAGCTCATCGAGAGAAAAATGAGCGTGGTCGACTTTAGCGTGGATCCAAACGCCATTGAACTCTTAGAATTTGTTACGGCTGCTGAAAGAATGTGGACAGGGCGAGAGACGAGTCTGGATCATCCAAATACTAACTGGTCGACACAGAGCCAGCATCTATTCCGAGACAATCTTCGAGCAGCTTCCGCTGAACTCATAGTCTCCGATTCTGATGGCTCCAAACGAATAATGGATTTTGCTGAATTCGATAAGCAGTTTGACCTAATGGATACCGATTCATTAAGTGATCTTGGTTGCATCTTCCAAGGCTGTGAAAACTCGCTTGTGGAGAATCCAATCTTTTGGGCACGAATGATTGGCTACGCATTGGCTTGTAGCGAGTTGATCCAATCTGAACTAGCCAAGTCTCTTGGATTTACCCCTAGAAACATACCAATTGACGAGATGATAAACGCATCTAGAGATGACCATTTCATCGAAAACCTTGATCGCTTTAAACAGACCCTTCGCTCGACTCTAAATGAAGGCTTTTGAGACATCCAAATTGGATTGCGTTTCGCGAAATCTCTAAGGAATTTATTGTTTCTGTGACAGACGGGATGGGACCAGTTCAGCTGCCCCTTGGTCTCACCTATTCCGATTCTGCTGAGTTGAATCCATGAGACTCATTCTGGCAACAGCCAGGGGGGACCCATCATGAGATTTGCAGAACTTCGAGCGCATATCGTTACCAATACCGTTACCAGGGCATTAGGTGATCGGCGTTTTCCATCCGACTAACTTACCCGAAAAACGATATATCTATTTGATTTTTAAGGTGGTGCCCGGACCCGGGCTCGAACCGGGATGATCTTTCGATCGAGGGATTTTAAGTCCCTTGCGTCTACCAATTTCGCCATCCGGGCCACACAGGGGAAAAAATGGAGGCTAGGGTCGGAATCGAACCGGCGTCCACGGCTTTGCAGGCCGCTGCATAACCACTCTGCCACCTAGCCTCCGGCAACAGGATCCTGCTGAAGCGCGCTATTCTACTACCCTATGTTGCGCTTTTCCAAGACTGATTTGCAAGACCCGGAAATTGCGCCCTCCAGGCGACTGCGCATTCCACGGATATCCTCGGCTGAAGTCCGGCAGCAGCCGCCGATCAGCCGCGCTCCCAGGCGGTGCCAGGCCACCACATCCATCGAATCACAGGCCTGTCCCATCCACTGCTGCAGTTCGGCATTCCAATATTCACCGCTGTTGGGATAAACCGCCAGCGGCATCTCGATATGCCGGACCGATTCCAGGAGCAAAGAAACGATCCCGGGCGCCAGGCAGTTGACGCCAACAGCCACGACTTGGCTTGAAGACTCAACAAGCGCCGCGCAATCGGCAAAGGTCTCACCATGGGCAACGTGCAGACCATCCCGGCAACTGAAGCTGACCCAGGCATGGATATCGGGAAAGTCTTCCAGCAGTTCAATCACCGCTTCGGCTTCCAGCAAGGAGGGAAAGGTCTCGAATGCGAACAGGTCGGCGCCACAGTTTGCGAGTATCTCTATGCGGGGTCGGTGGAAGTCTGCCAGCGCCACTTTATCCAGGGTGTAATTCCCGTGGTATTCCGAGCCGTCGTGCTGGCAGGCGCCGTAGGGGCCCAGGGATGCCGCGACCAGGGGCCGCAAGCGTCCTGCCCGGTTTTCCGGCTCGGACCAGAACTCATCCCTGGCATCGACGGCCAGGCCGACCGCGCCCCGCATCAGGCGGCCGGCCTCGTCATGTCCCAGGCCCGCGCGCACCAGCCCTGCGGTGCTGGCCTGGTATGTCGCGGTTGCGATGACATCGGCCCCTGCCTCCAGGAACTGCCTCTGTGCGTCCACGACCAGGGCCGGCTGGTCGATCAGGACACGTGTCGTCCACAAGGCGCCCGACAGGTCGGCGCCGTTCAATTCCAGTTGCGTGGATAGGCCGCCATCGAGCATGGCGAAACCCTGTTTGTCGAAAAACGGTTTAAGTGGATTCACGGTGACACGCTCGTGCTCTCATGTGCATGGAACCATTCTACTGCTGTCGCGCCGCTCCTTCACCGGCAAAAATACTGTAGCTTGCTATAGTTAGATCGTCTCATCTTTGAGACGGTCAAATAAAACAATGAGGAGAGCCACATGCGTTTCAAACTACTTTCACTGGTACTTCTGATCTTTTGTTCCGGGCAGGCCATGGCCCAGCTCGAACCCTTCACCGACTATGAGGTGAGCAAGGAACTCTGGAGCATGACCATGATCAAGGTCGATCCCAACCGGGGTGACGACTACCTGGAAGGCCTGCGTGCCAGCTGGGTCGAGAGCAACCGCGTGGCCAAGGAACTGGGGCAGATCGAAGACTTTTCCATCTACCGCAGCCAGTTGCCCGAAAGCGGCCATGCCAACCTGTTCCTTATCGTCAAGTTTGCCGACAGCAGCCAGCTGGAGCCCAACAAGGCGGAATACGACAAGTTCATGAAGGCCTGGGGTGAGGCCAACCGGGACAAAACACGTGAAATTACCGAGAACTACCCCTCCATGCGCAAGATTACGGGCGAGTACCTGCTCAGGCGCATCGACGTGAAATAGTCAAAGGAGTCTCGCTCTCGACAGCTTACTATTATTTAGGAAAAGCCCGGTTTATCCGGGCTTTTTTTTACGCCGGATTCAGATCACAATGAGACAACCGGCCCATGACTGCGAGACGTTCACGTGCCCTACCTGAGATTCCTGTTCTTTTTTTTCATGTTTTTAGCCCTGCCGTTTAGCACACACGGGCAAACCGCCGATTCAGGTCAACAGGGCGTTGGCCAATTCCAATCCCTTTCACGCACCTTTTTTGAATGGCGCCGTGTGCAGCAACCGGTCACCGGCGACGACATTCCGCGTGTTGAACGCCCCCACGGCTGGACCCCGGACTGGTCACCCGATGCGATCGAGTCCTACCGCCTGCAGTACAACAGTTTCCTGAATTCCGTTGAGCGGCTGAGCACCGAGTCATGGACCGTGCCACAACAGGTTGATGTGCGCCTGTTACGCGCCGCCATCCAGCGTGTCCACTGGGAACTCGACATCCTGCGCTCGCCGTATCGCAACCCCCTGTTTTACGTCGAGCAAACACTGGGCAGCGTATTTGAGCTGTTGATCCTGTCCAGCCCGATGGACGAACGAAGGGCTGAAGACATCATACTTCGCTTCGAAAAATTCCCCGTAACCCTGAAACACGCCAGGGAAAACCTTGAAGAGCCGGTGCGCCCGTTTGCAGAAGCCACTATTTCAATGCTGGATGGCATCGACGACCGCTTGCGCGAGGTCGAGTCAGGCCTTGAAAAGATAATGCCAAACGACTTTAAAAGAGAACTGCATTCATCTGTTTCTAAAGCAATAACTTCTTTGAAACGCTACCAGAAGTGGCTGAAATCCGACCTGGACGAAATGCGTACGTCCTTTGCCATTGGACCGGATGCCTACGCCTGGTTCCTGAGCAATGTCGCCCTGATTCCCTACACGCCAGACGAACTGCTGATGCAGGGCCGCCAGGACTGGAGCCGGTCTGTCGCCTGGGACGTGCTGGAGCAGAACCGCAACCGCCAACTGCCTGAGCTGCCGCTTTTCCCAAGCATGGAGCGGCAAATGGTGGTTTCGGACCTGAAGGAAAAGGAGATTCGCTCTTTCCTCGAATCCCATGACCTGATGACGGTGCCTGGCTGGCTGCAGCACTACCGGAGCCGCCCGATGCCCGAATACCTGGCCCCGATCGCCTTTCTGGGCGTCACCGATGACCTGACCTCGGAAACCCGCCTGGACGAGGACGCGTTTCGCTATATCCCTGAACCATCGCCCGACCTGCCCTATTTTCAGCTCTCGGCTGCCCGTGATCCACGCCCGCTGATCATCCACGAGGGCGTTCCGGGCCATTATCTGCAACTGGCCCTGTCCTGGGCCAACCCGAACCCGGTGCGGCGCCGCTACATCGATTCCAGCGTCAACGAGGGCATCGCCTTCTACGTGGAAGAAATGCTGCTCCAGGCCGGCCTGTTCGACTTCAGCCCGAAATCGAAGGAAATCATCTACAGCTACGCACGCTTGCGCGCCTTGCGGGTCGAGGTGGATATCCGATTGGCAGTAGGTGACTTCACCATTACGGAAGCCGCTGAATACCTGGCAAGGGCCGTTCCCATGGATTACGAGACCGCTTTGGACGAGGCTGTATTTTTCGCCTTCAACCCGGGACAGGCCATTACCTACCAGGTCGGCAAGCTCCAGATCCTGCGTTTCCTGGCGGACGCCAGGCTGGACCGGGGTGATGATTTCTCCCTACGGCACTTCCATGATTTCCTGATGCAGAACGGAAACGTCCCCATCGCCTTGCAGCGCTGGGAGTACCTGGGCAGGAAGGATTCGGTTTACCGGCTGGACGCCCTGGGAGGCAGCCAGGCCACGGTTCCGCAATAAAAACCAGGGTCAGGTTCGGAGAACCCGACCCTGCATTACGGGTAAAAGAAAGGCCCGGTAGGCTGACGCCTACCGGGCCTTTCTTTTATCTGGAGCGGGTGAACGGGTTCGAACCGTCGACCTGTACCTTGGCAAGGTACCGCTCTACCAGCTGAGCTACACCCGCGGAGGATGCGTATTGTAGTCCAATGATTATTTGTGTCAACACCAATCGCACAAATTTGTGGCACAATACCGCCTCCCAAATTTGGAGTTCAGGCCTATGGCCAAAGAAGATGTAATTGAAATGGACGGCATCGTGATGGAAACGTTGCCCAATACCATGTTTCGAGTTGAGTTGGAAAACGGCCACGTTGTGACCGCACATATCTCAGGCAGGATGCGCAAGCACTATATCCGTATTCTTACAGGCGACAAGGTCAAGGTCGAACTGACCCCCTACGACCTGAGCAAGGGAAGAATCACCTACCGGACCAAGTAAGCGGCCACATCAGTCCGCGGAGGCAGGCAGGGCCTTCGGCTCTTTCGAATTCGCGGATACTTCAAGTACCAGTTTAGCTTCTGACTGCCCGGCGCCATCCGCTGCGGGCACGTCAACCCGTACATCACCACCTTCGGACAGGTCGCCAAACAGCAGGTCGTCGGCCAGTGGCCGCTTGATCTGCTCCTGGATCACGCGCTGCATCGGGCGTGCACCCATCTTGGGGTCAAAGCCCCGCTCGGCCAGCCATTCACGCGCGGCACGCGTTACCGTGATATGGACGCCCCGGAGCAGCAGTTGTTCCTCGAGTTCGAGGATGAACTTGTCAACCACCATCAGGATCACCGGCATATCCAGCGCTTTGAAATTAATGATGGCGTCCAGGCGGTTGCGGAACTCGGGCGCAAAAGTTTTGCGGATGACCTCGGTCGCATCAGTGGAGTTGTCCTGCTCCGCGAAACCGATCGAGCGCCGTGCACTTTGCGCCGCGCCCGCGTTGGTGGTCATGACCAGCACCACGTTGCGGAAGTCGGCCTCGCGGCCGTTGGCGTCGGTCAACCGGCCGTGGTCCATCACCTGCAGCAAGATATTGAAAATGTCCGGGTGAGCCTTTTCTATTTCGTCCAGCAACAGCACCGAGTGCGGGTTTTTCGTGACCGCCTCGGTCAGCAGCCCCCCCTGGTCGAAACCGACGTAACCGGGCGGCGCACCAACCAGGCGCGACACCGAGTGGGCTTCCATGTATTCCGACATGTCGAAGCGGATCAGTTCGATGCCCATTGTCATCGACAGCTGTCGTGTCACCTCGGTCTTGCCCACACCGGTCGGGCCGGCAAACAGGAAAGAACCGATCGGCTTTTCTTCATCGCCGAGACCGGCGCGTGACATCTTGATGGCGGCCGCCAGCGCGCCGATGGCCTCGTCCTGTCCGAACACGACCAGGTTCAGGTCGCGCTCCATGTGCCTGAGCGCATCGCGGTCGGAGCGGGAGACCTGCTTCGCGGGAATTCGCGCCATGTGCGCCACGACCTGCTCGATGTCGTGTTCGTCGAGTTCGGTCTTGCGTTCGCTCTCCACCACAAGGCGCTGCTTGGCGCCTGCCTCGTCGATCACGTCGATCGCCTTGTCGGGCAGGTGCCGGTCATTGATATGCCGAATGGACAGCTCCACCGCAGCCTTCAGGGCCGCGTCGGAGTACGTGACGTGGTGGTGTTCTTCGAACCGTTTCTTCAGTCCACGCAAAATTTCGACGGTCTCTTCGGCGCTGGGTTCGACGATATCGATCTTCTGGAAACGGCGCGCCAGCGCCCTGTCCTTCTCGAACACACTGCGGAATTCCTGGAAGGTCGTGGACCCGATGCACCGCATGTCACCCGAGGCAAGCACCGGCTTGATCAGGTTGGACGCATCCATGACGCCACCAGACGCCGCACCGGCGCCGATGATGGTGTGGATTTCATCGATGAACAGGATGGCTCCCTCGATCGCCTGAAGTTCCTTCACAACGGCCTTGAGGCGCTTTTCGAAGTCGCCCCGGTACTTGGTGCCGGCCAGCAGGGCGCCCAGGTCCAGGGCGTAGATCGTGGCGTCGGCGAGGATTTCAGGCACCTCACCCTGCACGATGCGCAGGGCCAGGCCTTCGGCCATTGCTGTCTTGCCCACGCCGGCTTCGCCGACGTAAAGCGGATTGTTCTTGCGGCGCCGGCACAAGACTTGCACCGTGCGCTGAATTTCCTTTTCCCGGCCGATCAGCGGGTCGATGTGGTCGTCGCGGGCGCGCTGGTTGAGATCCGTGGTGAACTGCTCCAGGGCGGAAGCTTTCTTTTCCCCACCTTCTTCTCCTTCCAGCACCGAGTCGTCAGCCTCGCTGTCTGCCTCGTCGCCCAGTTTGCTGATGCCGTGTGATATGTAGTTCACCACGTCCAGCCTGCTCACATCGTTGCGCTTGAGCAGGTAGGCCGCGTAGGAATCTTTCTCGCTGAAAATCGCGACCAGCACGTTGGCACCCAGCACCTCGTCCTTGCCGGCCGACTGAACGTGGTACAAGGCGCGCTGCAGTACCCGCTGGAAACCTATGGTGGGTTGTGTATCACGGGCATCCTCGCCATCGAGTTCCGGCACGTTATCGGCCAGCACTTTGAGCAGATCGTCTTCCAGCGCTCCGATGTCTGCACCGCAGGCCTTGAGAATACATAGCGCAGAGGCGTTGCCGAGCAGTGCCAACAGCATGTGTTCGACCGTCAGGTACTCGTGACGCCGCTCTCGCGCCTCCTGGTAAGCCCGGCTGATGGAGAGTTCAAGATCCTTGCTGAACATGGCTCAGGCCCTTTCCAGCGTGCACTTGAGGGGGTGTTCCTTCTGCCGCGAATACTCGTTGACTTGCGCAACTTTCGTTTCCGCGATTTCGTAACTGAATACCCCGCAAACGCCCTTGCCCTTGGTGTGTACGTGCAGCATGACCTGGGTGGCGCGATCGTGGTTCATGCCAAAAAAGACTTTCAGTATTTCGATTACGAAGTCCATCGGCGTGTAATCGTCATTGAGCAGGATGACACGGTACATCGGCGGAAGCGTGACTTCCGGCCGTGCTTCTTCCAGCGCCAGTCCGTGGTCTTTATGTGATTCGAGGTCTTTTCCCATGTCGCGATTCTATATCAATTTCCTGATTGAGGTGATTCAGCAAGGTTAACACTTTAGTGTTCGACCCTTAGCCCCTATCTATGGTCTATGGACCGGCACAACAAGCCAAAAGCTTTCAAAAAACCAGAAGTCATGGCCGCTCTGTCGGGCGGTGTGGATTCCGCCGTAGCCGCCTGGCTTCTGCAGTCACAGGGCTGGCCGCTGGCCGGCATGTTCATGAAAAACTGGGAGGAAGATGACCGCCTCGGCGCCTGCAACGCGGAACGGGACGCGGCTGATGCACAGGCCGTTGCCGACCGGCTCGGCATCGAACTGCACCGCCGCAACTTTTCCGCCGAGTACTGGGATTACGTGTTCGAAGACTTCCTGTCCGAATACCGCGCCGGTCGTACACCGAACCCGGACATCCTGTGCAACCGGGAAATCAAGTTCAAGACCTTCCTGGAGCACGCCACTGACCTGGGCGCAGAGTATATCGCCACCGGCCACTATGTTCGCAGCGACTGCAGGGACGGCGTACACCGTCTGCTCAAGGGCCTCGACGCCAACAAGGACCAGAGCTACTTCCTGTACACGATCGGCCAGCAGCAACTGGCGCGCACCCTGTTTCCGGTTGGCGAACTGCTCAAGCCGGACGTGCGACAGGCCGCCGACGAGGCCGGTATCGCCGTGCACGACAAGAAAGACAGCACCGGCATCTGCTTTATCGGCGAGCGCAATTTCAAGGAATTCCTGTCTGCCTACATTCCCCCGTCACCGGGTGAAATCCGGACGATCGAAGACCAGGTGGTCGGACGCCACCAGGGGCTCCAGTATTACACGCTGGGACAGCGCCAGGGCCTGGGTATCGGCGGCGTGAAGGGTTATCCGGAAGATCCCTGGTACGTATTGCACAAGGACCTGGAAAACGGCGTGCTTTACGTGGGCCAGGGTCACGACCACCCCTGGCTCAACGCCGGCGCCCTGGTCGCGGAACAGCTGAGCTGGGTATCCGGCCACGCACCCGAAGCGGGAAGAAGGCTGAGTGCCCGTGTCCGTTACCGGCAATCCGACCAGGACTGTACCGTGAGCGAACTATCGACGGACCGGCTGGTTCTCGAGTTTGACTTGCAGCAGCGGGCTGTCACTGCCGGCCAGTCCGTGGTGCTTTACGATGGTGAAAACTGCCTCGGTGGCGGTATTATCGACTGGGCGGATACACCGCCTGCCCTGCAAAGCGGAAACCGCTTAAACGAGATGAAATGATGAGAGACAAAAATCTGGCCCTTGCCGGCGTGTTCCAGGCCTCTGAGCTGGTCAGGCAAGCCGCTTGCCACGGCACCTGGTCCGGCTACGCCGCCACGTCCTGCCTGAACAGCCTGTTCAAACTGGAAGCAGAGTCCATCGACGAAATCTTTGGCAGTAAAAAGAGAATGCGCCTCGGGGTGGAAACCCTGGCGGCCGTTCTGCGGGGTGACAACCAGTATGCCGATTCCCTGCGTTACGCGGTTGGCTTGCTGCAACTTCAACGCAAGTTCAGCCGTTCCGGCCGGATCCAGGCCGAGGTGGGCGACAGCCTGTTGAAGATTGCAGAGGAAGACCAGGAACTCGAGCAACACGAACGGGAAGACCGCCAGGCCCACGAAATTGCCCAGTTGTACGCAAAAACCGTCAGCCGGATGTCCCCGCGTATCGTGGTCAGCGGCAAACCCCAGTACCTGCAGAACGAACGCAACACGGACTGGATCCGCACCCTGCTGCTCGCAGGCATCCGCTCCGCAACCCTGTGGCAGCAAATGGGCGGCGGCCGCTTCGAACTGATGTTCAACCGGAAAAGGATTCTGCGCGATGTCGAACAGTACCTGATGGGTTAAACCGGCCTTGGAGTGCTGTGACTCGTGGGCTCTTGAAATTCCAATGACCTGTGATCGGGACTATTAACCCGTCTAATCAAAAAACTTAAACCTTAATACTGTGAAGAAATCCCGCGTTCAGCCATAATTAACCGTTAACCCGACCCCCAACCAATTCAAAACGGAGTACAGCATGGGCGACACCTTCTCGACTGCTTCCAGCCTCGAAGTCAGCGGCCGGCAATACCGCTATTACAGCCTGGCCAAACTTGCGCAGCAACATGACATTTCCCGCCTGCCTTTCAGCCTCAAAATTCTGCTGGAAAACCTGCTGCGCCACGAGGACGGCATCGACGTCACAAGCGACGACATCGAAGCCCTGTGCCACTGGGATCCGAAGGCCGAGCCAAGCACGGAAATCGCTTTCACGCCGTCACGCGTTGTGCTGCAGGACTTCACGGGCGTCCCGGCGGTCGTCGACCTGGCGGCCATGCGTGACGCCATGACCGCCTTGGGCGGCAATGCGAACCAGATCAACCCGCTTTCCCCTGCTGAACTGGTCATCGACCACTCCGTGCAGGTGGACAGCTACGGCCAGGCCAACTCGCTGGAACTCAACAACCAGATCGAATTCAAGCGTAACAACGAGCGCTACAGCTTCCTGCGCTGGGGACAGACGGCATTCAGTAACTTCCGCGTGGTGCCGCCGAACACGGGCATCGTGCACCAGGTGAACCTCGAACACCTCGCCCGGGTCGTGTTTGGGAACGACGGCGTCGCCTACCCGGATACGGTGGTCGGCACCGATTCGCACACCACCATGATCAACGGCATCGGCGTTCTGGGTTGGGGCGTTGGAGGAATCGAAGCAGAGGCCGCGATGCTTGGCCAGGCCATCACCATGCTGATCCCCCAGGTCGTCGGCTTCAAACTGACGGGGAAACTGCCCGAGGGCGCGACCGCGACCGACCTGGTGCTGACCATCGTGCAGATGCTGCGCGAACTCGGCGTGGTCGGAAAGTTCGTCGAATTTTTTGGCGAAGGCCTGCAGTCCCTGCCGCTGGCGGACCGTGCAACCATCGCCAACATGGCGCCCGAGTATGGCGCGACCTGCGGTATCTTCCCGGTCGACGCCGAGAGCCTGCGCTACCTCACCCTGTCCGGCCGTTCCGATGAGCAGGTCGCACTGGTCGAAGCCTATATGAAAGCACAGGGCATGTTCCACACGGTCGATACGCCGGACGCGGAATACAGCGATATGCTCGAACTGGACATGTCCACCGTGGTGCCTAGCCTGGCCGGGCCGAAGCGCCCGCAGGACCGTGTGCTCTTGACCGAAATGACAGCCAATTACGCCGAGAACAGCGCAGCGATGAATGCCGGCCGTGAAGGCCCGGGTTCCGCCCCGGTCGAGTACAAGGGTAAACGTTTCGAACTGGAGGACGGCGCGG
>JAZBOH010000046.1:0-16168 GCA_036351055.1 Lysobacterales bacterium | reverse complement strand
AGCACGGGGAAAGGCTGTTCGCTGCCCTGTTCCCATGCGAGGTACTGCAGGGGGCGGAAAGGCCCGCTTAAACGCAGGCGGCGCCATGCTTCCTGCATCTCGGGCCCCATCTCTTCCACGTGCACCACCGCGTTGGGATCGGCCTCTTCTTCAATCTCTCCTGCAGCCAGGCCGTCTTCTTCCGGCAATTGTTCGCCCGCTACTTCAGCCCCTGGCAGCGGCGCAGCCACAGCGCCCATTTCATCCATGGAGTCGATCTCGCCTCGCGTGGGATCGCAGGCTTCTCCAGGCATGGAATCCGCTTCGGTGGCGGGTGTCAGGAAATCCAGGGCGGACGAATAGTCTTCGATCCGCATTACCTCTTCGGGTTGTTCGGAATATTCCAGGTGCTTCAGGACCAGAACCTCGACCCGGTAACGGTCACCCGCTCCCTGGGCCCAGGGTGCATGAGAGATAATTACAAAAAATATTAATAAAGTTATATATCTCATTGAAATAAAGATCAATTGTTTGGATTCAAAACCGAAAGGACACGTCGGCTCTCAGCGAAACGTTTGTGCGCATCTTCCTGCTGCAACAGTATGCGCAGCTTTTGCGGACCTTGCATCATGTAATTGCCCCGGCTTTCCTGCATCAGCTTGATCAAGGCCGCGGGATCGGCCCTGGTGTTTTCGCGGAATTCGATGCGCCCGCCCTGCGGGCCGAAGTCCAGCTTGGTGATACCGATCTGTTCGGCCAGCAGCTTCAGCTCCGCGACCTGGAACAGGTTCCTGGCCGCTGCGGGCAGCAGTCCGAAGCGATCGATCATTTCCACCTGCAGGCTACGCAAGCCTTCTGAATCACCGGCGCTGGCGATCCGCTTGTAAAGTGTCAGGCGGGTTTGCACGTCGCCGAGATAATCGTCCGGAATCAGGGCCGAGACGTGCAGTTCGATCTCCACCCCCTGGCGCGTGGCCTGGTCGAGGTCGGGCACCTCGCCGCGCTGCAGGGCCGCCACCGCGCGGGCCAGCATGTCACTGTACAGGCTGAAGCCGACCTGATTGATCTGGCCGCTCTGTTCGGCGCCCAGTAACTCACCGGCGCCGCGTATTTCCAGGTCATGCGTCGCCAGCGTGAACCCGGCGCCCAACTCTTCCAGCGAGGAGATGGCTTCCAGTCGCTTGCGGGCATCGGCGGTCATGCTGCGCCGATCGGGCACGATCAGGTAGGCGTAGGCGCGATGGTGTGAACGCCCGACGCGCCCGCGCAGCTGGTGCAGTTGCGCCAGGCCGAAACGGTCGGCGCGGTTGATGACGATGGTATTGGCCGTGGGCACGTCGATGCCGCTCTCGATGATGGTGGTGCAGACGAGGACGTTGAACCGCTGCCGGTAGAAGTTCAGCATCACGGTTTCGAGCTCCCGCTCGGCCATCTGTCCGTGGGCAACCGCGACACGCGCATTGGGCACGAGTTCCTGCACCTCGCGGGCGATCCGGTCGATATTGCGGACCTCGTTGTGCAGGAAAAAGACCTGGCCGCCGCGTTGCAATTCACGCAACAGCGCTTCGCGCAGGACGGCGCGGTCCCATTCGGAAATTAGGGTCTTGACCGCCATGCGCCGGGCGGGCGGCGTGGCGATGATCGACAGATCCCGGATTCCGGACATGGCCATGTTCAGCGTGCGCGGGATCGGCGTTGCGGTCAGTGTCAGCAGGTCAACCTCGGCGCGTAACTCCTTGAGACGTTCTTTCTGCCTGACGCCGAAACGCTGTTCCTCGTCGATGATGACCAGCCCGAGCTTATTGAAGCGGATGTCTTTTTGAATCAAGCGGTGGGTGCCGATGACGATGTCGACGCTGCCATCACGCAATTTGCCGATGACCTCATCGGCCTGTTTGCCCGTGCGGAATCGGGATAGCAACTCCACGCGCACCGGCCAGTCCGCCAGGCGGTCACTGAACGTCGAGAAATGCTGCTGGGCGAGCAGGGTGGTGGGCACCAGCAGGGCGACCTGCTTGCCTGCCTGCACGGCGACAAAGGCGGCACGCAGAGCCACTTCGGTTTTGCCGAAACCGACATCCCCGCACACCACCCGGTCCATCGGGCGTTGCGACTCGAGGTCGCTGATGACCGCCTCGATGGCGCTTTGCTGGTCCGGGGTCTCCTCGTAGGGAAAAGCGGAAGCGAACTCGGCGTACAGCTTTTCGTCCAGCGGAAAGGCAAAACCCTTGCGCGCCAGGCGACGGGCATACAGGTCCAGCAGTTCGGCAGCGACATCGGTGACCTGCCTGGCCGCCTTGCGTTTCGCGGTCTCCCACTGACGGCTGCCGAGCCGGTGCAGCGGAGCGTTTTCCGGGTCACTGCCGGTGTAGCGGCTGACCAGGTGCAAAGATGACACGGGCACGTAGAGCTTGTCGCCGCCATGGTATTCGAGCATCAGGAACTCGGCGGGGCGGTTGTCGATATCCAGGGTCTCCAGGCCCTGGTAACGGCCCACGCCGTGGTCCTCATGAACCACCGGGGCGCCGGCCGACAGGTCGGTCAGGTTGCGGATGATCGATTCAGGGTCACGTTCCCTCGCAGCCCGTTCCGCCTTGGGACGGCTGCGGCCGCCAAACAGCTGGGATTCGGTGAACAGCGCCAGTTCGTCCCTGCCCTGGTCACGGCAGATAAAACCGTCGTCCACCGGAAGGACCGTCAGCCCCAGGGGATCTTCGCCCCGGACAAAACTGGCGAAGCTGTCATGCAGTGCGGGCCGGATATTGAACGCCGCCAGTGTGGTGCGTAATACCTCGCGCCGTCCCGGCGTGTCGGCGGCGATCAGCACACGCCCGGAAAACCGGGACAGGAAACCCTGGAGTTCGGCCGCCGGCTCTTTGCCGCGTTCGTGAATGCGCAGGTCTGGTGCAGGCTCGCCGCTGAACAGGGCCCTGGCGGGCCGCGCCTGCGGGTCCGGAAGGTGGGTGCTTGCGCAGTCTTCGAGCCGGTCTTCCACGTCCCGCGAACTGAAAAACAGCTCCTGCGGGTCGAGAATCGGGCGCTCGAGGTCATGTCTGCGCTGTTCCCAGCGTTCGGCCGTGCGTCTTTCCAGCGTCTGGGCGGCGTCTCGCACCCCGGGCTGCAATACCACTTGCGGTTCGTGGTCCAGGTATTCGAGCAGGAAAGAAGTCTGGTCGTAAAACAGCGGCAGGTACTGCTCCAGACCCTGCGGATGAACGCCCGATCTCAGGTCCTGGTAAATCGTCACGTGCCGGGTATCGACATCGAAGCGGTTACGGAAAGCACGCCGGAATGCTTCCAGCCCGGCATCGTCACAGGGGTATTCCCGTGCCGGCAGCAGGGCAATGCGTTCGACCTTGCCGGTGGATCGTTGCGACTCGGGATCAAAGACGCGGATGCTGTCGATCTCCTCGTCGAACAGGTCAATGCGAAACGGCGTCGGACTGCCGGACGGGAACAGGTCGATGACCGAACCGCGCACCGCGTACTGCCCGGCCTGGTAAACCTGCTCGGAAACTTCGTAACCGGCGTGGCCCAGGCGTTGCCGGAATTCATCGATTGCAAGCCCCTGGCCCGCAGACAGGTCGAAACTGCGTTGCAGAATGTAGCCGGCCGGCGGCAAACGTTGCATCAGCGAGCCCACCGGGCAGAGCAGGATGCCCTGGTCCAGGGACGGCAAGCCGGCCAGGGTCTTGAGCCGTTCCGCCACGATATCAGGGTGAGGCGAGAACGGGTCGTAGGGCAGGGTTTCGTGGTCGGGGAACAACAGGACCGGCAGCGGCCCCGTTCTCAGCAGCTCCAGGTCCCTGAACAGTGCATGCGCCTGGCGGCTGGAACGGGTTACGACCAGGGTGACGCGCGACAGGCTTTCCGCCGCGGCGAGCAGGGCGATGGCCTGGGAACTGCCGTGCAGCCCGCTCCAGGACTCTACCGCGCCGGGTTCACCGTCGAAGCGGGCTTTGAAAGGGCTGACGTTCACGTTCCGCCGGATTCAGTCGTACGCCCGAAAAACCGCAGGACGGCAAACAGAACGGCGCCGCCTGCCAGCAGACCGAGCCACCACGGAAGCCCGTAAGCGACGGGCAGGGATCCGGCGCCGAGGGCCACGATGCCGACCAGGAGAGCGTAGGGCAACTGTGTGCGGACGTGCTCTATGTGATCGCAGCCGGACGCCATCGAAGACAGGATCGTGGTGTCGGAAATCGGTGAGCAATGATCGCCCCAGACACTGCCGGCCAGCACGCTGGCAATGGCGGAATACAGGATATGCATATGCTCCGGTTCAGTGTAGCCGTTGGCCTGCATCACGGCCCAGGTCAGGGGAATGACCAGCGGTGTCAGGATGCCCATGGAACCCCAGCTGGAGCCGGTAGCGAAGGCGGTGAATGCGGCGATGATGAATACCAGGAACGGCACCATCTGCACGGGCAGAGTATCGCCCAGGATGCCGACCAGGAAATTGGCCGTTTGCAGGACGTCGGTGATGCCTCCCAGGGCCCAGGCCAGGACCAGGATGATCATGGCATAAATCAGGGAACGCACGCCCTTGTACCAGGCGTCGACCACCTCTTCCAGGGACATGATTCGCTGCCCGACCGTCATGACGGCTGCGGTCACCATGCCAATCATCGAACCCCACATCAGCGCCTTGTAGGATTCGGCCGCGCCGATAATGCTGCGCAGATCCGCTTCCTGGCCGTCCAGGGCGGCTTTGCCGGTGACGTAGAGGCCGCCCATCACGGACAGCAGCAGAACCAAGATGGGAACGACGGCATTCATCGCGCGCTGCGGCTTGCCGGCAACCGGTTCGATCGCTTCGCAATCCGCTCCGAGGGCGGACTCTTCCGTATCGCTGTTATCGACGCCGTTGGCCATTGCGTAGCGTTCGGCGGTCAGCATGGGTCCGAAGTCCCGGCCACTGGCCGCGACCATGAAAACGAACAAAATGGCCAGCAGGGGGTAAAAACTATAAGGGATGGAGGACAGGAACAGCAGGTAGGGCTCGGCTTCGAGGTCTTCAATATAGGAAATGGCTTCACCGATCAGGCCAACTTCGTAACCGATCCAGGTGGTGACAAAGGCGATGCAGGCAACCGGTGCAGCGGTCGAATCGACGATATAGGCCAACTTGGCGCGGGAGACCCGCATCGAGTCGGTCACCGGGCGCATGGTGTTGCCGACCACCAAGGTATTGGCGTAGTCATCGAAAAACACCGCCATGCCCATGCCGGCCGTCGCCAGGCAGGCATGCCGTGCCGAATCCGCCCAGTCGACGATACGGTTGACGATGCCTTGCATGCCGCCGTTGCGCGAAATGATGCCGACCGTTCCGGAAATCATCAGCGAGAACAGGATCACCGAGGCGTGGTCGGGGTTGGCCAGGGCATTGAGGATGTACTTTTGGAATGAATCGAGCAGCCCCATTCCCAACCCGGCCAGGGTGAAGCCGTTAATCGCCCAGGCGCCGAGCCAGACACCGGCAAACAGGGCGGGGATCACCTGGCGCAGCAGCAGGGCGAGCGCGATGGCGATCAATGGCGGCGCCAGGGATATCCATGTGCCGGCGGCCGCCGGAACGGCTTCAGCGGCGAAAGCGGGCAGGTGACAGAAAAGCAGCAGGACCAGGACAAGGGTATTTCGGACCCGATGGGCAAGCTGCTTTTCACTCATTTTTTATCCTCTTCCCAGGCCGGCCGCGGTCACGCGGCCTTGGTGCCTTTCCGTGATTCCCGCTCGAAATACCCTTCGAGAATATCAAACTGTTCAACAGCGGTTTTGGCGCGCATCAGACGGCTGCGGGTCGCGCCGGCATTTTCCCGGCCTTCAAGGTACCAGCCGATGTGTTTGCGTGCGACGCGCACACCGGTCGGTTCGCCGTAAGAACGGTGCAGTTGACGCAGGTGTGATGTCATCACTTCGTGCACTTCTTTCGCGCTCGGAGCCGCCGAAACATGGCCGGTCTCCAGGTAGGTCTTGATTTCTCGGAAGATCCAGGGATTGCCCTGGGCCGCGCGGCCGATCATCAGTCCATCGGCCCCGGTGTAATCGAGAACTGCGGCGGCCCGGGCGGGCGTAAGGATGTCTCCGTTGGCGAAAACGGGGATCTGGACCGCCTGGCAAATCGCCCGGATGGTTTCGTATTCGGCTTCCCCCCGGAAGCGGTCGGACCTTGTGCGCCCGTGCACGGCCAGGGCGGCGACGCCTTCCGACTCCGCCATGCGGGCGATATCCACGCCATTGCGTTCCCGCGGGTTGGGGCCGGTGCGGATCTTCAGGGTGACGGGGACCTCGACGGCGGCAACCACGGCCTGCAGGATTTCCCGCACCTGTCCGGGGTCGGAAAGCAGGGCGGAGCCGGCCAGTTTCTTGCAGACCTTTTTTGCTGGACAGCCCATGTTGATATCGATGATTTCAGCGCCCCGGTCGACGTTGTAACGCGCCGCGGCGGCCATCCAGCGCGGCTCGCTACCCGCGATCTGTACGGCGATAGGACTGGTTTCACCCACAAAATCACCGCGCATTCGGGCGGTCCGCGTTTCGCGCAGGGCCGGATCGGCCGCCAGCATCTCGGAAACCGTGTAACCGGCACCCAGGCTGCGGCACAGCTGGCGGAAAAAGCGGTCGGTGACGCCGACCATGGGTGCCAGCGCGAGCGGTGTTTCGATGGTATAAGGACCGATCTGCATCCGCCTGTCCGTGCTTCCTCAGGCCAGCTCGCTGAAAATCCGCAGTCCGGCTACCCAGGTACCAATGGCGGAGCCCAGGTTGGACAGGAAAAAGACCAGCAGGATGCGCGTTGCCGGGTTGCGGAACCAGCCTTTGACCGTGGTGATATCGAAACGCAGGTTTTCCAGGTCTGAAACGCGCGGTTTGCGCAGCCAGGATTCGACCAGGCCGGTCACCATGCCGGCCGCGATGGTCGGGTTCAGCGAGGTCAACGGCGCCGCCACCAGGGCGCTCAATACGGTCAGCGGATGCCCCCTGGCCAGCAAAGCCCCCAGGGCGGCAAGGCCGCCATTGATCACGACCCAGATAAATACCAGCTGCCAGCCCAGTTCCGGGCTGCGTGAGAAACCGATGATGAAGCCGGTAACGATCAGGGCCATGATGGCCCACGGGATCATCCGCGGCCAGCGCGAGCGTTTCGGAATGACCTCCAGCCGGGCCCGCTCCGTTGCGGGTTCGGTACTTCCGCTTTCCAGGTGCCGTGCCAGGCCTTCCATGTGACCGGCGCCGATGACGACAAGCACCTTGTTGTCCTGCTTGCCCAGGTTTTCCTCGCGCAGACGGGCGGCCATGTAGCTGTCGCGCTCGGCGATCAGGGCTTCGTACAATTCGGGTGACTGCTCAGCAAACTCGGTGAACGTCGATTCGAGAATGTCGCCTTCCTTGAGCTTCTCGATCGATTCCTCGTCGATTTCTTCCGAACTGACCATGCCCAGCGCCAAGCCGGCCATCATGTACAGCCGCTTGTACCAGGGCACGCTGGCATAGCTGCGCTTCAGTGTCGTGGCGAGATCCCGGTCCACCAGTTGCAGCGGCAGGTACTGTTCCTTGGCTGCCTTGGCGGCTGCGCGCATCTCGGCGCCGGGTTCGATCCCGAATTGCTCGGCGATACGCCTTTGGTAAGCGCTCAGGGCCAGGTTGGCCATAACCAGCCCGGCCTTGCCTTCGCGAATGATTTTATAAAGGTCGAGATCGGTCCACTTGCGTTCTGCCGTTAGCGCATCGTAGCGCGCCTGGCAGAGTTCGACCGCGATGGCGTCGAAACGGCCGGACGAAGAGAGATCGCTAACCGCGTCGGCGCTGGCCCGGGACACGTGTGCCGTGCCGATAATCGTGTACTCGGTACCGTCGCGGAAAACCGTACGCGTCGGTTGCCCGGCCGCCTCAGCCATGCCCGCCTGGTTCTGTTCAACTGAATTTTCGCCGGCGAATTCCGCCTGTACTTCCTGGGACATCAACTGCGCCTGAATTGGAGAGGGCGCAAGGATACCTTATCCGGGGGCCGTCAGTCTCTGTTCTTGTCCAAAACGTGGCCCTTTTTGAGCACGCTGAACAAGACCAGGTCGTATTCGAAGTACACGCTCCACTGGTCATAATCCCAGCGGGTTATCGGTGGCTCGCCGACAGGCGGGTGGACCTGGGCGGGCACACCAAAACGGGCACGGACTTCTTCCTGGTTCATCCCGTTAACAGGTAACGGCATGTTCTCGGCCTGCCGCACCTCTTCGATCAGCAGAACATCGGCATTTACAACGGCTTCCGGGGCCAGGAGTGCGGCCGTGGTGAGCATCAAGGTCAGGAGCATCCTGGTCATGTCGCTGTTTCCCTGTTCAGTTTGTCGTTCCGCAAATATACCACCAACAAGGCCGCCATGCCGCCTGCGTCATGGCTTAACTGTTCTGTTCCAGCAGTCGCAGGTAGGACGCGTAGCGCCAGGCGCGAACCTGGCCTGACTCGGCGGCTTTGCGCACGCCGCAGCCGGGTTCGCCGCGGTGGCTGCAATCGTTGAAACGGCAGGATGTCGCGTAGGGACTGAACTCCCCAAAGCCGGCGGCCAGGTCACGCTGTTCCATCTGCCACAAACCATATTCCCACACGCCAGGCGAATCGATCAGCCGGCCGGAACAGGGCAGGGTGTACATGATCGTCGTGGTCGTCGTGTGTGTGCCTTTCCCCGTGACGCGGGACAGGGCGCCGGTTTGCAATTCCAGGTCCGGCAACAGGGCATTCACAAGCGAAGACTTGCCGACGCCTGACTGGCCGACCAGGATGCTGGTTTTTGTCTGCAGTGCCGGCAACAGGCTGTCTGTGCCCGGTAAACCCTTGCAGGACGTCTTCACCACCTGGTACCCCAGCTGGGCATACTCATCGAGCCTGCCCAGCGAGGACGAGCGGTCATGGCGGCCGGGATCCAGCAGTTCGCTCTTGTTGACCACCAGCACCGGTTCGATTCCCAGGCTGTGCACGGCGACCAGGTAACGCTCGACCAGGTCCCGGCTGGGCTCCGGTTCCGGTGCGATGACGATCATGACCTGGTCCAGGTTGGCCGCGATGATCTGTTTTTTCTGCTTCGCATTGGCGCGCATGAACTCGTTGGAACGCGGAAGGATGGCGGAAACCACGGATGATTCGTCGCTCTCGCTGCCCGATACCAGCACGCGATCACCACACACGGGCCTGCCGACGGAACGGCGGTATTTGCAATCGAGGCGTTCTCCGGACTGCATTTCGACGATGCCGCTGCTGCCGTACGACACCAGTACCAGCGCCTCGCTCGCAGGAATGTTCACGTTGAAATGCGCCACGGCGGTACAAGAATCATGCGCGCTATTGTAACCTTGCTTCCCATGGAGAGTGCATCGAACAGCAGACTGGTATGGATCGACCTGGAAATGACCGGCCTGGCGCCGGACCGTGACTCGATCCTGGAAATCGCGAGCATCGTCACCGATGCGGACCTCAACGAACTCGCGGAAGGTCCGGTTTACGCGATACATCATCCCGAAGCCACCCTGCAGGCCATGGACGAATGGAACACGCAGCATCACCGCGCTTCCGGGTTGTGGCAGCGGGTCCTTTCCAGCCAGGTATCCATGCGCGAAGCGGAGCAGGGCACGCTCGACTTTTTAGGCCAATGGCTTGAACCCGGTTGCTCACCCATGTGTGGAAACAGCATCTGCCAGGACCGCCGTTTCATGTACCGCCTGATGCCGGAACTCCAGGGCTGGTTTCACTACCGCAACCTGGATGTCAGCACGGTTAAAGAACTGGCGCTGCGCTGGGCTCCTGAACTGTTGCAGGGCTTTCAAAAAGAGAACCGCCACGAAGCGCTGGCCGACATCCGCGAATCGATCGCGGAATTGAGGTACTACAGACCCTTCATGGGGCGATTTTCATTTGCAACTATTAGCGATTCCTGATAAAACTTTTCCAGTCTTAACGAATATTTAATAAGCATCGAATAGAAGGTCGTTATTGAGCGGCTCGGCATTGGGTTTTTATTGTTATATTTCAATATCATGGGAGAGACCGTATGAATTCCTGGGGAAATTCCTCCAACAAGTCCTTTCTTCGAAGGTTGCTGCTTGCCCTGATGCTGTGCTTTACGGCCGGCGCGACGTGGGCACAGGACACCACCGAAGAGCAGGAAGAAGAGACAGGCAACGTGATCGAGTCGGAGGACGCCGCCGACCTGGACCGCGTGGTTGTAACGGGTTCGCGCCTGCAGCGTGAAACCTATACCAGCATCGCTCCGCTGCAGATCATCACGGCCGAAGGTTCACGCGAAGCCGGCCTGGTTGATGCAGCCGAGATTCTGCAGAATTCTACCGCCGCCGGCGGCCTGCAAATCGACCTGACGTTCAGCGGTTTTGTGCTGGATAACGGCCCGGGCGCTTCGACCATCGATCTGCGCGGCATGGGCGCCGCCAGGACCCTGGTGCTGCTCAATGGCCGCCGCCTGGCGCCTTCTGGTGTCGAAGGAGCGCCTAGTGCGCCCGACCTCAACATGGTGCCCAGCCTGATGGTCCGCCAGTATGACGTGCTGCTCGATGGCGCCTCGTCCGTCTACGGTTCCGACGCGGTTGCGGGTGTTACCAACATCCTGATGCGACAGGATTTCGACGGTTTCGAATTCAACGCTTTCTACAACAAGCCGGAACAGACCGGGGGCGAGTCTTACACCGTAGCGGCGCTGTATGGCAAAAACTACGACCGCGGTTTCTTCGGCATCGGTATTGAATACCAGGACAACACCGAGGTGACCTGGGGCGACCGTGATTGGACCGGCGGTTGTGACCAGCACCACGAGATCACCACCAACGGTGAATTCCGTAGCCAGGACCTCTACTACAGCGAGCTCTACGATATGCGCTGGGACGAGTGCCGCCTGGGGACCACCGCCGGGCGCATCAGCGTTCCGTTTGCCGGCAGCATCTATAATACGCCCGGCTATACCAACGGTGGCTGGCCGAATTTCTCAGAGTCCAACTACAGCGACTGGTTCGGCATCGATGGTAACGGCGACGGTGAAACCGACGTCAGCTTCCGCGACTACGATTTCAACGGCAACCCGGTCTGGCAGGATACGCACCTGTTCCCGAAAACCGACCGCCTGAGCATCATGGGTTACGGCGAGTACACCTTTGAAGGCGAAATGAACAACACCATCTTCGCCGAGTTCAACTATAACGAACGCGATTACTACCAGAAATCCGGTCAGTACCAGTTCTGGCCCTACGTGGCGCCGAACAACCCCTATAACCTCTGCAATCCCAACGCTGAAGGCGGCGTGGACTGCGGCCTGGCGAATGACGCCATGTGGCAAAATCCAAACGTCATCGGTCAGTTTCAGGAGCTCTGGGGCGGTTACTGCAACAGCATCGGGGTTCCCCTTGAAGGCTGCACACCGGAAGCATTCGGCTTCCTGAGCGGCCCGATCGGCCCGGCGCAGACCATCGCCATCACGTCCGTCTATGACGATCGCAACAAGCAGTACACCAGCATGGAGCAGATTCGTGGCGTCATCGGCATGAAGGGCGACCTGCCGTTCGTCGACTGGGGTTCCATGAACAGCTGGGTCTACGACGCGGCGTTTACCTACACCAAGTCATCGGGTGAATCCTGGTACCAGGGCATTCGTGCCGATCGCTACGACTATGCAGCGGGCTGGTATTCATCAACCAATACGCCATGTGAAAACGATATCGGTTACTCCCTGAACCCGTATAACCCGGGCCAGGGCACCTTTACCGGAACAGAGGCTGGCTGTGTGCCGGTCAACATGCTCGCGCCTTCGCTGTACACCACCGGCGCCGACGCACCGGGTGATTTCGGCACCCAGGCTGAACGTGATTACCTGTTCGACAGCCGTGAATTCGACACCGACTACACGCAGATGCTGTTCTCGGCCTACGCCAACGGTTTCCTGTTTGAACTGCCGGGCGGAACCGCGATGGGCGGCATCGGCCTCGAGTGGCGTTCAGATGAAATCGAGTCCATCCCGAACGAAGTGGCCCGTGAAGGCCTGTTTTTCGGCTGGTTCGCCGATGGCGGCGCCACCGGCAAGAAATGGACCCGTGAAGTCTTCGGTGAAATCAAACTGCCCCTGCTGGCCGGCGTTCCCGGAGCGCAGGAATTACGCGTGAACCTGTCAGGCCGCTGGACGGAAGACGAGTACTACGGTTCCGACTTTACCTACTCCGGTAAACTGGGCTGGCGCCCGATCAACAGCCTGCTGTTGCGCGGCACCATCGGTACTTCGTTCCGCGCACCGAACGTGCGGGAAGTCTTCCTGCTGTCGCAGACCGGCTTCAACGGCATCACCGATCCTTGTGTGCTGCCCGAGGGCGCTTACGATCCGTTCACCGGGGAATATGTTCCGGAACTCGACCAGCGCGCACCGGAAGTCAAGGAAAACTGCCGGCTCAACGGTGTAACGCCTCCGGGTATCGACAACAACGGTTTTGCCAACTACAGCGTCGAGATCGGGCGCGGTGGCACGCCCAACCTCGAGGCCGAAACGTCCAAATCCTGGACGGGCGGTTTCTCCTGGGAGGAGCCCTGGGCAGAAGCGTTTGACATCGTCCTTGGCTGGACCTACTACGAAACCGAGATCAACGACACCATCGTTGAGCCTTCCGGTCAGTACATCGTGAACCAGTGTTACACGGACCCGGAGTACGACAGTTCTTTCTGCCAGTACATCGAACGCGATGCGGAAATGTTCCTCGATTTCCTCGACGGCCGTTTCATCAACCGCGACAACGAGACCTACCGTGGCATGGACTTCAACGCGAACTACGACCAGCACTTCAGCGTGGGCACGCGTGCCGTCAGCATCGGAATCGACCTGGTTGCACACAAGCAGATCGAAGCGTCTGAGAACTACATCGACGACAACGGCAACGAGAACTTCTTCGATTCCTTTGGCGACCGCTTCTATCCGAAGTGGAAAGGCCAGGTCGGACTGCGCTTCGACGTCGACGACTTCCGGTTCACCTGGGTAACCAACTACCGCGGCAAGACCGAGCAGCCTGACGTGTATCGTGATGATTTCGATGACATCTTCGGCTCGGCTGGTTCCGGCTTCTTTTGCGACACCTGCCTCGGCCCGCCGGATGACGTTTACTGCCGTGACTACGCGGACATCGACGAATACTGGCTGCACTCTGCGTCCTTCTACTGGTACGGCGACACCTTTACCATTGGCGCCGGTATCCGTAACGTATTCGACGAAGAACCGCCGAAGGTCGACGGAAACGAAGTATGGAATTCCATCAACAACCGTCCGATCGGTATTGGTTATAACCTGATGGGTCGCAGCTACTTCGTGAACTTTGTGTGGAAGATATAAGTCAGTCCATTCAGGCCTGATGTAAGAAAATCCCGCCGGAACACGGCGGGATTTTCATTTATACTGCCCAAAAAGTTATCGGATACGGCAAGAGAATCACCCCATATGAAAGTCAAATTCCTCACGATCCTGGCCCTGTTGTGCGGCCTGTCTGTTTCCGCCCCGGTGGCGGCCGAGCCTTACCCCCTCGAGTACTGGGCCTTGCGCGATGTCATATCCAACGTTCAGGTTTCACCGGACGGTCAATACCTTTCTTTGATGAAAATCGCCACGCGTGACGCCAACCCCGTGCTCGAGATTTACCATGCCTCGGACCTTGACAAAGAGCCCTTCCGGCTCGATGCCGACCCCATGGAAATCACCAACTACGGCTGGGTGGGTAACGACGATGTCGTGGTCTCCTTTCGCCAGAAAGTACGTGACCAGATCGAAGGCTTTAACCAGGGCGTCTACGAAACCAAGCTGGCGATCCTGGATGTAAAGAAGGAGAAAATCGAGCAATTCCGCGAGGTCAATCCCGGGATTGAAAACCTTCTGCCGGGGAAACCAAACAAGATCATCATTTCCTTCAATCCCAGTGGCGGCAAGGATGTGTCGCGACTGGACCGGGCGTTCCGCCCCCGGGCCTATTACGAGTTCGACCTCGACAAGGGGCGTAAAAAACTGCTGATGCAGGGCCAGATCTCGATGGGCAATGTCTCCTATGACGGCGACGGCAACCCCTGGCTTGCGCGCGGTTACGACGATAACGACGACGAATACATCTGGTTCTACCGGGAGATTGGAGGCGATGACTGGGAAGAGATCCATCGCCTGCACGAGGACAGCTTCGAGACATTCCGCGTGATGGGTAAGGATCCCGAAAAAGCGGATACCCTGCTGGTGATCGCGAACAACGGCCGTGACAAGGCGGCGTTATGGGAGTTCGACGTCAAGGCCAGGAGATTTGGTGAGATGGTCTACGCGCGTAACGACGTGGACATCGCCGGTGTGCGCTGGCACAGCAACGACTGGACCAACCCCGATACGATCGTCGGCGTCACCTATTACACCGACAAAATGCACGTGGAGTACTTCGATCCGGTCGAAGGCGCAACCTACGCCCAGCTGGAGTCCCTGCTGGAATCGGCGCATACGGTCTATATCACGAGCCGCTCCAAGGATAACCAGACCCTGACCGTCTATAACGTGGGACCGCATGACCCGGGAAGCTATTACCTGATCAAGGACGGTGTGCTCAAGGCGATCGGGAGCAAGCATCCTTTGCTCAAGTCCGATGACCTGGCTGACGTGAAATACGTCAACTGGCAGGCGCGTGACGGACGCAAGATATACGGCTATGTCACGATCCCCAAGGGTGAGGCGCCCCATCCATTGGTCGTTCTGCCACACGGCGGCCCCTTCGTTTCCGAAACCGTTGGTTACGACGAATGGGGACAGGTGCTGGCCAACAACGGCTACATGGTTCTGCAGCCACAGTACCGCGGTTCGCGGAATTACGGGCTGGACTACTACATGTCGTCTTTCAAGGACGGTGGGCAGGGCGGCTACAAGATGCAGGACGACAAGGACGATGGCGCCCTGTACCTGGTGGAACAGGGCCTGGCCGACAAGGACCGTATCGCCATGTTCGGCTGGTCCTACGGCGGCTACGCGGCGCTGGTAGCGGCCTCACGGACGCCACAGATCTACCAGTGCGTGATCGCCGGCGCCGCGGTATCGGATACCGAGATGCAGGTGGGCTACTACAGTAACCGCATGGAGGGCGCGTCCAAGCTGGAACAGCTGAATATGTGGGGCGACAGCGTCAATCCGATTGACGAGGTCGAGAAGGTCAATGTGCCCATGCTGCTGATCCACGGCAGCGTCGACCAGCGCGTTCCGCCCGTACACGTGCGCAAGTACCTGTCCAGGCTGGACAAGTACAACAAGAACTACAAGTACGTTGAGCTGGACGGCGCCGATCACTTCTACAGCACGCTGTTCTACGACCACCAGATCACCCTCTACCGGTCCATGATCGATTACCTGAAAAACGACTGCGGCCCCGGTGGATTGTAAAAGCGGCGTTAGCCACGACCCAAAAAGCGGGCTTCCAGGCCCGCTTTTTTCAGCGCCCGCAACTTTGCTAAGCTGAACTCATGGTTTTATTTGAACAGCACAGGCAACCGTTCGGCCGCAAACACGCCCTGAAACGGCTTCAGGAGGTGCAGGAGGAGATATTCCGGCAATTGCAACTCCTGTTACCGGACGACATCGCGTTCCACGACTCGCTGGCGTCCAGGGTGTCCGGCTCGCCGCTGTTGCGGATGGAAATTATCGAGCGTCACCCCTACACCACGTTCCTGCGCCTGACCTACGAGTTCAAGGAAGGTGAAGATTGCAGCTATGCACCGGATGCCCACATCCGGTTTTACCGCGACGCCCACATGGCGGAAGCGACCTCGTACAACACGGCGCAGGGCTGTACCCGCACCGCACATCCCTCCTATCCGCCGCCGCAACTGTTGCAACAGGCATGGCGCCGAAACCGTGCGCTGGACCGCTGGCTGGACTACATTCTCAAGCAGGGCCACAGCCTGGCAACCATGAAGCCGGCGCAAAAACCGCTGGGTACCGGGCGCGCCGCTGCAGGAACGATTAGAATTACCGAAAGCGGCTGAATTGGCCGTTGACAATGCACCGGCCAACCGATACTATGCGTCGGCTTTTCGGGGCTATAGCTCAGCTGGGAGAGCGCTACAATGGCATTGTAGAGGTCGGCGGTTCGATCCCGCCTAGCTCCACCACAATGTCCCCTTCGTCTAGAGGCCTAGGACACCGCCCTTT
>JAZBOH010000045.1:0-15005 GCA_036351055.1 Lysobacterales bacterium | reverse complement strand
GCCCGCTGTCGGCTCCCAGTCGCGCTCGCCGATGGCCGAACCGAGTGCGGAGCGGGTGCGGATGCGCATGGCCGAGTTGTCCTGCTGGCCGCCGAGCAGGCGGAATGGAAAGTCGTTATCGGTGGAAACACGGTACATCTGGGCCGTCGGCTGGTTGCTCTGGACAGACCAGCTCGCACCGCCGTCGTAACTGACGTTGGCGCCGCCGTCGTTGGACTGGATCATGCGCAACGGGTCATTGGGATCGATCCACAGGTCATGATTGTCACCGTGCGGCGTGTCGATGGTTTCAAATGTCTTGCCGCCGTCCTTGGACTTGTGGAAACGCACGTTGGAAACGTACACCACGTCCTCGTCAGCCGGGTCGGCGTTGATGCGCGAGTAATACCAGGCCCGTTGCCGCAGCTTGCGTTCCTGGTTGACGCGTTTCCAGGTTTCGCCGGCGTCGCTGGAGCGAAATACACCGCCTTCAGCCGCCTCGACGATGGCGTACAGGTTGTCTGGATTGGAGGGTGACACGGCCATGCCGGCGATACCCAGGGGCGGCTCGGGCATGCCCTCGTTACTCGCAAGGGAGGTCCAGTTATCGCCTCCATCGCTGCTTTTCCACAGCCCTGAACCAGCGCCGCCGGACTCCAGGCTGTAGGGCGTGCGGATGACCCGCCACGTCGTGGCATATAACACCCTGGGGTTGGCCGGGTCCATCACCAGGTCAACCGCGCCGGCCTGCTCGTTGGCAAACAGGATGCGCTCCCAGGACTGACCACCATCCCCTGAGCGGTAAACACCGCGTTGTTCACTGGGGCCAAACAGATGGCCCATCACGGCGGCGTAAACCAGGTCCGGGTTTTTCGGGTGTATACGAATGCGGGATATGTGGCGGCTGTCCTTCAGCCCCACGTGTTTCCAGCTTCGCCCGGCGTCGGTGCTTTTCCAGACACCGTCACCGTGCGAAACGTTGCCGCGCACGGTTTTCTCGCCCGTACCCACGTAGATCACATTGGGG
Organism: Lysobacterales bacterium; assembly: GCA_036351055.1. GTDB lineage: Bacteria > Pseudomonadota > Gammaproteobacteria > Xanthomonadales > SZUA-36 > JABDPF01. The sequence continues at coordinate 13,999 of JAZBOH010000045.1, read as the reverse complement.
TCCCACTCGGAAACCGCCACGGCCCCGATCGAACCACCAAAGAAGCCGTCGGAAACGTTGTCCCAGTGACCACCGCCGTTGCGGGTTTTCCACACACCGCCGCCGGTGGCACCGAAATAGAAGGTTTCCCGGTCCTGCGGAATGCCGGCCACGGCAGCGGAGCGTCCGCCCCGGTATGGTCCGATCTCGCGCCACTCCAACCCTTCGAGAACGCCTGTTTTCCACTCCGCGAAGCAACTGCTTGAGGCCACCAAACATAGCAGCGCCAGCCCTCGAATCCACCTGGTCATTCCCTGGTCTCCATTGTTGTCTGGGTCAGGACCGGGATTATGACAAAGAAGACCGTTCGTTTCCCCTGTTTCGCCTGTGCCCCCCCTGTCTGCGGGTCATTCTGCCGGGATTGTTCAGCAAGCATCAGGTAACGAACGGAATGTTGCCACATATCCCCGGGGCTTGTGACCAGGTTCAGTGCCTCGAGTTGTTTCTGACAACTTTGTGTCTGTAAATGCTAATTAGCTGGCAGGTGGCAACTGTAAAGTCTAATGAACTGGTGGTCTCGGGGTCCATTGGATGCCTGCGCGCCGCCGGTCTTTTCCCGTTCAGCGAGGTATAGACACATGCTCAGACTCAACTTTTCGATCGCTACAACGATGCGAACTTGCATGGTGGTTCTGGTACTGGCAACAGCACCCGGGTGGCTTTTTGCCGGCGATTCTAAAATTTCTCCCGAAGCAACCCAGATACTGGAAAAATCCATGGCCTACCTGTCCGGCCTGCAACGGTTCGGCCTGGTCACAGACATGTCCATGGAAGTTGTGTTGGATACGGGTCAGAAAATCCAGTTCGACAATTCGGCAAAAGCTGCCGTCATGCGCCCTGACCGCTTTTATGCTGCAAGGCTGGGCGACCTGGTCTCCCAGGAGTTTTTCTACGATGGCGAAACACTGACCCTGTACGATGCCGGCACAGGCTACTACTCGACCGTCGATGCGCCCGACACGCTGGAAGGCATGCTCGATTTCGCCCGCGATTCCCTCGATATCGTGGCGCCCGCGGGCGACTTGCTCTACAGCAATGCGTACGAGATCCTGATGGAAGACGTGATGTCAGCCTTTGTCGTCGGGGAATCCTTCATCGGAGGTGTGGTTTGCGACCACCTTGCGTTCAGCAAGCCCGGCACGGACTTCCAGCTCTGGACCGCCCGGGGCGAGCAGCCTCTGCCGCTCAAGCTGGTGATCACCTCGAGCGACGTCGTGAGCGCACCGCAATTCACGGTCCTGATCCGGGAATGGGATATCGAGCCGGGTATATCGCAGGAAACATTCGACTTTGCCCAACCGGAAGACGCACAGGCAATTGAATTCATCACCCTGGACCCGACCGGGAACTGAGGAGGGGACCATGAAAACTCTGATTAAATCCGTATTCTTGTTCTTTGCGCTGGCCGGTCTCTGGACGATGAGTTTCTCGCCCGACGTTCCGCTGACCCCCGTGTTTGTCGCTGACGCCGAGGCTATTGTCGGCAGGCCCCTGACGCCCGTGTCGGTGGCTGGTGTCGCCCGTCGCACAACGCGTCGAGCCGTCGTTTACTCATCAAGTGCCGCGGCCGCTGCACCGCAAGCCGCGCCCGCCCCGGCAGCCGCTTCTGTTCTAGCAGCAGGTACCATGGTGAGCGCGTTACCCTCCGGTTGCGAGTCCACGACGGTTGACGGAACCAGCCTGTTCAACTGTGGCGGCGTGATGTACCGGCCGACGTTCCAAAGCAACAATTTGGTCTATGTGGTCCAGTGATCCCGCCTAAAGAGAGAAATGCAAAACCGGTGAACGGGCCAACAGGGAGGCGAATGTGTCCGCCACGTTGGCCCGTTGACCAAGCCGGCGTCGTTCTCGCTGGCTGACGGTATGACCGGTATCGTGCGTTTGATGCACTTGGCCGCGCATGCGTAAACTGTGTCAAGATTCCAGTTTGTCTAGAGACTCAACGAGGCAAGAAGATCGAATCAAAAATGCTCCGATATGGCAGGACGGTGATCATCGCACTTTCCCTCGTAGTGGGGTTCTCTGCTGCGGCCGCGGATACATCAGAAAACCGCGAAACGAAGCGCCCGCGAATAGGCCTGGTGCTGGGTGGCGGTGGCGCCAAGGGTGCGGCACACATTGGTGTGATCCGTGTTCTGGATGAGCTCCAGATTCCGGTTGACTGCATCGCCGGCACCAGTATGGGCGCCCTGGTAGGGGGTACATACGCCGCTGGAATGCCTGCCGCGGAACTTGAAAAGGAAACCAGAGCGATCAACTGGTCCGAAACCGTCGGCTCGCAGGGCGCGAGGGACCGGATGCCCATCAACCAGAAACTGCAGGGAACCGGCTACACCAACTCGCTTGAATTCGGTCTCAACAAGGGCGGCATCGTGCTGCCCGGCGGCCTGGTCAAGACCCAGGAAATCGAAGAAACGATCCGTAACCTGGTCAACGATGCCCGGTTCAAAAAAGATTTTGACGACCTGCCCATTCCGTTCAGAGCCGTGGCTACCGACATGGTCAGCGGCGAAATGGTCGTATTGGGAAGCGGAGACCTCTCCGTTGCCATGCGCGCCAGCATGGCTGTCCCCGGTGCTTTTTCACCGGTACTCATGGGCGACCAGGTCCTGTCGGACGGTGGAATGGTCCGCAACCTGCCGGTCGATATTGCACGGGAATTATGCGCGGATGTCGTTATAGCGGTCTGGTTGTCGACCCCCCAACCCAAAGCCGAGAACCTGCACACGGCCGTTTCCCTGATCGGCCGTTCCATGTCCGTGATGATCGAGGCCAACGAAAAAGCGCAGATCGCGACACTCACCGAAGATGACATCGGCATCTCCGTGCCCATGGGCGACATCGGAACCGGTGATTTCCAGCGTGTACCGGACGCGATTGTACTGGGCAGGGCGGCAGCGGAAAAGATGAGATCCGAGTTGAGCCGGTATTCCGTGTCAGAGGAGGAATACCTGGCCTGGCGCAGTACCGTCAGCACCCAGGATGCGCACACCATCAGGATCGCCGAAGTGAAAGTCGAGGGCCTCAAACGGGTCAACCCGGAGTATGTCCAGATCAACCTCGAGAAGTTGCAGGCAGGCAAGGAAATCAGTCCCGCGCAAATCAGTGGCGATATAGACCATCTGTACTCACTTGGTGATTTCGAACGTGTGACTTACGAGCTTAGCGGACCGCCCGGTCAACGCACGGTCACGCTCAGCCCGGCCGAGAAGTCGTGGGGCCCCAATTTTCTGCGTTTCGACCTGGGGCTGTATGCCGATTTGAGCGGGGAGCTTGATGCCATACTCCGCGCTGATCACAGCAGGACATGGGTGAACAGCCTGGGGGCCAGCTGGAACAATGCCTTGCAGCTCGGCCGTCAATCCTTGTTAACGACCCGTTTTTATCAGCCTCTCGATGTGGAGCAGCGGTTTTTTATCAGGCCGGCGATCAACTATGAGAGCAACCTGGAAAGTGTTTACCAGGACGGTGAACGGATCGCACAGTACTACTTGAAGAATTTTCATGGCGAAGTCGCCCTTGGCGCCAACGTGGGCAGCCGGGCGCAGTTCACCGCCGGCCTCCGGAGCGGGTGGATTGAGTCAGAGCGGGATACCGGCTCCGTAGTTCTTCCAGATGAGGAAAAGAGCGATGAAACCGTCCTGTTTGTCAGTGCGACCTACGATACGCGTGACAATATCGGCCTGCCTACCCGGGGCAGCCTGATTTTTCTCGAGTACGCGCATTCAGACTCCTGGTTGGGTGGTCAGGAAAGTTACGACATGCTGGAAGGCGTTTTCACCAAGGCATTCCCCTGGCGCGGTGATTCGCTCAACCTCATTGTCGGCGCGGGCGCGACGATCAACGGCGAATTACCCCCGGCACATGATTTTCGGCTGGGCGGTATACGGTCCTTTCCCGGTCTGAAAATCGATGAACTTCGCGGTGACGACTACTGGTTCGCGGGCAGCAGTTACCTCTGGAAGCTGAGCGATATCCAGCCACTGCTTGGCCAGGCCCTGTATGCTGGCCTCAAGCTACAGGCGGGCCAAATGACCGGCGGACATGACTTGAGCGCCGAGGACGTCCTGTATGGCATTTCCGGTTCGCTCAACGGCCGCACGCCGGTCGGGCCCTTTATGCTGTCATTGGGTTACGTGACCAATGGCAATTGGGAGTTGCAGTTCTCGCTGGGCCGGCCGCTGCCAGAGGGGTCCGCCCTGGACAAGATCCACTGATTACGCTTATCAACCGGTTCGGTAGTGGTCTGGCCGGAGTTGATGAAGTGGGCGTCAGACTGAATCGATTCAGAGCCCTACGAATCGACCCGGAGGGGCTGCCTGAATAGCAATACTGATCGCAAGGAGGTTTCATGAACAAATCGATTAAGAAAATGGTGCACACGGCGCTCTTTTCGGCCGCTTTATTGCCCGCATCGTTGTCTGCCGACTCAACTGACTCCTGGGAATTCGGGGCCAGCGTTTATGGCTGGTTCCCTGATATTTCTGGAACGACCAATATCCCGATAACGGATGGAGGAGGTTTCACCATCGGCATCGGCGATATTCTCGACAACCTCCAGTTCACTTTCCAGGGCTCGTTCGACGCCCGCAAGGGAAACTGGGGCCTGTTGACTGACGTGATCTACATGGACCTGGGTAATTCGAAGTCTGATGTCAGAGACGGCATGATCGGTGGCAGCCAGTTGCCCTGGGACCTCAATGGCAAGGTCGGTTTCGACATGAAAAGCTGGATCTGGACCACCGCCGGCTACTACCGCATGGTGGACGAATCGAACAAATCTTTCGATTTTGTGGCCGGGGTACGTTACCTCGACGTGGAACAGGGGCTTGACTGGTCCTTCAGTGGTGACATCGGTGGCACGCCTCTACCCGGCCGCACCGGCAGCGTCACCCTTGGCGACAGCTACTGGGATTTCATCGTGGGCCTGCGCGGAAACCTGGCATTCGGCCATAACAACAAGTGGTTCATACCTTACTACGCGGACATCGGCACCGGTGACTCCGATATGACCTGGCAAGCTGTGGCGGGCCTGGGTTATCGCTTCAACTGGGGCGAGGTTGCCGCCGTCTGGCGCTACCTGGACTATGACATGCCCTCTGGAAAGCCTATCGCAGACATGAACTTCAGCGGCCCCGCCGTTGGCGTGATCTTCAGGTGGTAATCTTTCTGCCCGGTTTTTGGCCTTGAAAACGATCTGCAATTCGAGGAACTTTGGGCGGCGCAGTGACCCCGAGCATCTCGGCTTGATCAGGGCCCACCCTGCTCCCGTTTTTCAATCGCCTCGAGTGCATCGCCGCAGGGGTCCCTGCTGCTCAGGAACCGGTCCGCCAGTGAGTTTGCGAGTATCGAGATTCCCATGGTGACAACCGCGATGCCGCCCTTAACAACCGTATTTTTTGCATCCAGTATCAATGCAGGAGCGGCCAGGGTGCCGCCAACCTTGATAAAGGGATTGACCAGGTCAGTCGCACTGATGCCGAGCCCCTTGCGGGGTTTGGAATTGAAGAAAATATCCAGTTTCTCCGTGTTGAGGTCGATGATGCCCTCGCTGATGATGGTCAGTTTCCTGCCATGAAAGACCAGGGGTGAAAGGGTAGCCAGGCCGGATTCGATATCAGCAGCGGCAACGGCGCATTCCAGTTCCGTGTATTCCTGCGCTTCGGTAAACGGGTTCAGGGTGTCGATGAGCTGTCCAAGAAAGTCGGTCATGAGAAAGCCATAGGCAGCGGGCGCCAGCTTTCCGGGACCCAGGTTCATGCGAAACTTGCCATCGAGGTTGCTGGCCATTTCCCGCCGGGTTTCGCCGGTGCTGTGCAGGATGATGGCGAAATCACCCGATGGAAAAGTCGCCGGGTCCTGTCCTTCCTTCGTGCCTATGGTCGGGTGAAAGTCCTTTGCGACGAGACTCATGTCGAATTGTGGCCGGGAACCCTGGCTGTCCAGGGTCAGGGAGCCGTTGAGTGCCGCGCCTCTCTTGTCGCGGTAAGAAAACGGTTTGACCTCAATCAGCTGGTCCTGCAACAGGAAGCTCATCTCGAGATCATCGACATGGGACTCACCCAGGTCGACGGTATCGGCTTCCAGATGCAGGTCGATCTCTACACCCAAATCGGTGATCCGCATCACCGGGGTATCGTCAAACAGGTACTTTTGCCTGGTCTTTATGTTGCTGTCCGGGTCTTCCTCTGCCTCTTTCTGTGTCCAGGTACTGATATTGAGGTACGGGGATCTCAAGGTTCCTGATACCTGTGGAATATCAGATAGCTCCACGGTCACAGTTCCAGCCGCGATACTTTTGCCGACCTGTGCGGAAAGTTCAGTCAGGGTGAATTTCCTGGGGGTCCCGCGCAGCTGGGCCGAAATCTCGAAGGGGACGTTTCCCGGGTGCGTTCCAACCAGGCTCTCGAATTCACTGCCATCCGGCCCGCTGAACTGTAAGTCAAGGTCGAACGATTCGTCCCGGGTTATAAACCCGTCCAGGGCCAGCCTGTTTTCTCCCAGCGTTAGCAGGACGGCGTCGGCCCGGGTACGGTCCTCCTGGTTGACCAGGCCGCCGCTGATGGCCAGCCGTCCCCTGGGGAAGCCGAGGCTGGGCAAGAGCAGGCGCAGTATTTCTTCGTCGGGGAATTGAACGTTGAATTCTGCATCGAGCCCCAGCGGCTGGTCCAGGTCAGGAATCATCGCGTCCAGTTCCAGCCGGATTTCCCCGACTTCACTGTTGTTGACCTTGATCGCCAGCCCTTCGCCAACCGGCTTGAGACTGGCATTGATCAGAACGCGTTCGCCGGGCAGGTTGTGCTGCCCAAACAACCGTCCGAGTGCCGCCAGGTCGGGGATTTCGAACTGCAGGTCGATGTTGCTGCCGGCGAAATTTTTCTCCAGCATCAGGCGCCCGCCTAGCGTAACACGGTGATCTTCCAGGAATGTCTCGAGGTTCTCGATGAAAATTTCGCGCCCCGTTTTCCGGACATGTCCTGTCATCCCGAACCGGCCACCCGGAAAGCCGGGCCGCCCAAACAGACCGGCCAGCCGGGGCATGTCGCCGGACTGAAATTCGAAGTTGAGGTCCGGCTCAAAAGGGCCGGCCAGTGGTCCGATGTCACCGTCTGCATGAAGCTCACTGGCGCCATGCAGCACGCTGGCATCAATGGTGATGAGTCCGCTCGAATCGGTGCTGGCCTGCCCTTTGAACTCGATGGCGCCCTGCTCCGGCCAGGATTTGTCCAACAGCGCCCCCCAGCGGCCGACCTCGTCGCTTCTGAGGCTCAGAAAGAGACGGGAGTCGGGCATGCCTGCCGTGGTGGAAAAATCGCCGGAGAGCGTAGCTTCGTCCTGTTCTGTCGCCAGTCGGGCGTTTGCGACATGGAAAACGCCCTTTTCGACCTTGAAATCGGCCTCCCATTCAAAAGCGTCGGGAACCAGGCCCTCGATACCCAGGGCTTCACCCAGGGCCTGCAGGTCAGGGCCGGAGGCCTGGGTATTGATGCGCCCTTTACCGGGTTTGAGCAGCTTGTCCAGTTCACCGTGGACTTTCAGGTCCAGGGTGCCGAGGTCGCCGTCTATATCGACTTTGACCATGTCTGCACGCATGTCCAGTACCGCCCGCATATCAAACGGCCCATCGGCCAGAGGCGGCAAACCGAACCGCGCCAGCACGTCGCCGATGTCGGGGCCGTAGAAGCGTCCATTGAACTCGGGTTGCGACAGGGTTTCGATGTCGGCGAATGTTCCTGAAACATCCAGAAACACCGGTCCCGTCCGCAGATCCAGTTCATGGTGGAGTGGCCCGCCGTGGATGAACGCGCTGGCGGGTGACAGCCATCCGCCTATTTCAAGCTCATCGTCGTTGATGCTCCCCGAAACCTCTGCTTCGATGCGATCCGCGACCGTGCGCTCCAGGCGGGCTGTACCGATCCTGATGTCCAGCGGGACTTCATGCGCCGGGCTGTCCTGTGTCAGTCGGCAATTGTCGATTAACAGGCGGCCCAATTGGACAGGCAGAAGCCCCGTTTTCCCGGCTACCGTGGGTTCTGGTTTATCAGCTTCCGGGAAAACCTCCCAGTTCGAGTCGCCAGACTCATTGCTTTCGAGATCAACAAGGCAGTCTTCCAACTGGATGAGAGGTATGTGGGGAAGGTCCCCAAACAGGCTGGGGATATCCACACTGACCCGCAGGTGACCCAGGCGCAGCATGTCGGGTGAATCCGCCCAGGCCGAATTTTCAAACCGGATATCACGTGCATCGATGGTGGTCTCCCGCCCCAACTTCAGGTCAAGCGGCCCATCGACGACCAGTTCACGCCCGGTGTACTCCATTGCGTATTCTGTGAGCCGGTTCTTCAAGAATGCTTCGTCGTTGGCCAACCACGCGCCCGCGCCAATGACCAGGGCAAGCAGGATAACCAGGGCGAGAAACGAAATGAAAAGAAAACGGCGCATGGTAATCTGATTATAGCGCCGTTCAAACCTGGCGGGGCTTGCTGATCGGTCCGGTTCAGCCGCCGAGGGACAGGTCGTCGTTCATGAACCAGATATAAAAAGCGATGGCCCCTGCTGCCAGCAACGGCAGCTGGACCCAGGTCATGGCAGATACCGTTTCAGTCAGCAGGCGGCTGATGCTGTCGGACAACATGACCGCGCCGACGATTCCAAACAGGGCGCCGATGCTTCCAAACAGGAAAAGGATCATTTGCCGGGTACGCCGCTCCTTCGCGATCTGCCGCATGACATCGACAACAAACAAGTCGTCATTGTGGGCGCCTGCATCGGGATAGGTCAGCAGTTCCTCGAGTTTCTGATCCATGACATCAGGCATGGAATGCCTCCTGGTTCGATTCTGTTCGACCCTTGTTCTGGGAAATGGAATGATCATTTTCTTCCAACCAATCCTTGAGTTTCTGTTTACCCCGGCTGATGTGCGATTTTATGGTGCCAAGGGGCATGCCTGTGACTTCGCCAATTTCCGGGTGGCTCATACCCGCCGCATAGGCCAGCGTCAGGCAAACCCGTTCGTTTTCGTTGACCTGTTTCATCAACACGGGCGCCAGGATTGCGGCATCTACGGCCTGGCGTGGATCGTGCTGTGGTTCGGGCGGTTCCGACATCACGCGCTGCCGCGCATGTTTGCGGCCATGTTGCAGAAATTGCCGGTATGCGATGGAGTGCAACCAGGAACGCAGGCTGCTGCCGGACTTGAGCGTATGCATTTTGCGGTACGCCAGCATGAAAGTGTCCTGCGCCAGGTCGTCGGCTGTTCCGTGATCACCGGCGAGCAGGCGACCCAGGAAGCCCCGGATCGCACCCTGGTGGCGCTCGACGAGCAGCCTGAATGCCGCCTGGTCATTGGAAGCGGTGACGCGCGCCACCAGTTCCATATCGGAAATCATCGCTTGGTTTGCCCGCTGCCCTGGTGCTCAGTCCTTGTTGAGCTTCCATACTATCAGGAAGCCGATGCCGAGCATCAGCGGGAACACCGAACCGGCACGGATGCCGTTGACCACCTCGGGCATATCGAAAAACAGGCTGCACATCAGGCCGGCGATGCCCAGCGACAGGAAAACGATACCCCGGCGCATATCGCGCATTTTCGGATTCACCGCTGCCCCCAGTTGCGCCAACAGCTCCGGCGTGAACTCCTTGCCGCTGTCTATGGCTTTCTGCACGGTGGCCATGATGGAATCGCGATTTTTGTGGTTCCAGTAAAAATAGGTAACGATTACGACACCCAGCATGATAAACAGGGCGATTGGTACAAGAATTCCTTCGTCCATTTCATTTGACTCCGTCTGATGAATATTGCTTCCTGTCCATGAAGATGCACGGGGTGCCGATCTGGATGCAATGCTGACTACATTACCTTTACCTGAACTTGGTGAAAAAGGAATAACAGCGCCAACGCCGGTCTCATGCAGGGCACAGGATAAATGATCGGGATTCTGTGTAGAATTCAGGGGCCATGCAGATCTCCGTCGTCTCCCCGGTTTTCAACGAAGAGCCTCACCTGGAGCGCTTTCTCGAGGCGCTGCGCGCGCAGGAATATTCCGGCGAGTACGAAGTCATTGTCGTGGACAACGGTTCGACCGATGGCAGCATGGACATTCTCGATGCTTCTGACAGGGTAACGTTGCTTCGGGAGTCGAAACGCGGGTCCTACGCGGCACGCAATCGCGGCATTCGCGCAGCCCGGGGGCAGATCCTGGCCTTCATCGACCCGGACTGCATTCCCGGGCCCGGCTGGCTGGCCGCCATCGAGCGCGGCATGGCGGTTCCGGGACGGCAGATCCTGCTGGGCAAGCGCGAGTACGACACGCCTTCACGGACCCTCCGCCGCCTGTCGGACTACGACACCACCGTGGCGAAGTACGTGTTCTCCAGCGATGAGCCCGAAATCTATTTCGGCTATACCAACAACATGGCGGTTCGGCGCTCGCTGTTCGAAACCGTGGGCCTGTTTCACGAGATTCTGCGCGGCGCCGATACCGTCTTTGTCCGCAACACGGTCGACGCCCTGGGCGTGGCCTGCGTGGCTTACACCCCGGACATGACGGTGACCCACCTGGAAATCGACCACATCATGGACTTCTATCGGAAGCGGGTGCTATACGGCATGAGCTGCCAGCGCACAAAAGCCCTCGGCTCGGCGCGCCCCTTGCGGTTAAAGGAGCGCCTGCACGTTTTCAGGAAAACCGCGCGTGATTACGGCTATAGCCCGCTCGGCTCCACGGAACTGCTCACACTGCTGAGCGCGGGCGTCCTGTGCTACGAGTTTGGCCGCTGGCGCGGCCGCTGGTCGGTGGAATCCGGTCCGGGGCCCGGCGCCTCCGGCGCTTCTCCTGCTTCGTAGCTGATACTCTCGATCACCGATTCGGTGAAGTAGCCGCCCTCGAAGCCATACGTGCACCGGGTGCAGATGGGAATGTCCCGCCAGTTTCTCCGGAACTTGCTGCGCATTCTCCGGTAGGCCGAACCCCGCCAGATGTCCCTGAACGATCCGCTGTTGAAATCACCGAGGTTCGAGTCGTCGTGGATGTCGAAGGTGCAGGAGTTGACCCGTCCGTCCCAGCGCAAGGTGGTCTTGTGAAACAACGCCTTGCAGCGGTTTTCCTTCACCACCCTGGGTGTTCCCTCGCCGTCGTAATCGAAACGGCGCAACGACTTGTCACTTGGCAGGGGCACGCCCTTCGAGGTGGTCGTGGGGTTGATTCTCTTGAAGTTCAGCATATCGACGCCGAGCCCTTCTGCCACGGCGCGGGCTTCCTCGATTTCGTGCTCGTTATCCTGGGTGATGATCAGGGTCAGGCTGAGGAACGGCTTCTTGAGCCCGAGTTCACGCTTCCACTTCACGATGTTGCGCACCCCTTTCAGCGGCAGTTCGAAACTCCCGCGGCGCGCGCCCTTGTAGCTCTCGGGGCTCATCCCGCTGGTCGACACCAGCAGCTTGTCGATGCCTGATTCGACCACGCGCCTGGCTTGCTTGTCCTTGGCAAAAAGATGGCCGTTGGTGCTGGAAATTACCACCAGGCCACGGTCGCGGGCATGCCGGATCACGTCGTATATGCCGGGCGACAGGAACGGTTCGCCCCAGCCCCACAACACGACGAGCAGCGCGGTTTCATGCAGTTCATCGATCAGCCGCCTGGCGAGCTCCGGGTCCTGGTGCCCGACGGGCTCGTCCGTCCGCTCGCTGACCGGGCAGTACTTGCAACCCAGGTTGCAGATGGTGGTGGGCTCGATCTGCAGGTAGGTGGGCAGCCCCCAGGGTTGCTCGCTTTTGAACGCTATGGAGGCCTCGACGGCCACCCAGTTCAGGGCTTTCCGGAATGGCGCCTTGCGAATGCGGATCGGGATATGTTCGTACTCGAAACGTATTTCCCGCGCGATCAGCGCCCTCAGCGCGTCTTTGATGTTATCTGACAGTTTCCGCTTCATCGGTCTAATCGTTGGAGTAGGAAAGGCTGAGCAGGGACTCATCGCAGTGGCGCATCTGTTCCAGAATCTCGGCGCGCTCGCCCGATATCCAGATCTCATCGAGCGATTGCTGCCGCAGGTCACCGATCGCGGTCTTTCTGCGGCACAGGAACACCTTCCCGTCGACACCGACAAACAGGGTCCGCGGCGAGCAGTTGCACGATACGGTCTCGCCGCTGTTCATCCGGATCAGGGTTTCCAGGTAACCGGCGTTGGTTTCAATTCCCAGCGCCAGGACTTCTCGCGCCTGCTGCGTGATCGAATCGACGATATCGCCGCTGTACTCGGGTCCGCTGATCTCGGAGGGATGCCGGCCCTGGTGGCAGTTCAGCTTTTCCAGGGTCTTGAAACGGAACGGGATCCCCAGCGTTTTACACTGCCGGGCGGTCGCCAGTATCTCGCCGTGGTTTTCATTGCTAACGGTCATCTTCAGGGACAGCGTGACGGCGGGGAAGCCTTCCCTGACCCGCCGTGCCGTTTCCAGCAGCTTATTCGCCGAACCCTCGACACCCCGAATGGCGTCGTGTGAACGAATACCGTCATAGCTGATGGTGATGGACAGGTTGCGGGGCCGGGTGGCGGACAGGAAGTCCATGATTCGGTCGCTGTAGAACCCGTTGGTGCTGATACTGACATGGGCCCAGCGCCGATGCGCCCGAGCGATGCGGTAGTAGCTGTCCAGGTCGTCGAGCGCGAAGGGCTCACCACCGGTAAGCGAAATGATACGCAGGCGGCCGAGGGTTTTCTGAGCCAGCAGCCGGTCGAACGACTCCGGCTCGATGCGGATCTTGGGGCGGTCTTGCCAGATGCCGCACATCTTGCACCGCATGTTGCAGGTGTTCGTGAGTTCGAACCGCGCCCTGTCCGGGCGCTGCCGGCCCTTACGGGTAGCAGGCAAGCCCTTCACCGGCTTTCTACGCCGTCGTGCACGGAAGTCTTCAGGAAGGCTGAAACCTCCCCTTCGACCATGAAACGGTGGCGATGCCACTCGATACCCGTGATCCACTCCATCGCCTTACCGCTGCCGGCCAGGGCGCCAACGGCCTGGCCGGCAGCGTCCCAAAGCAGCAACACCAGGCTCACCACGGCGAGCCGGGGCAACAGCCTGGTCTGCCCGGTCCGCAGCGCGTCGCGCAGAACGCGATAGAGCCGCAGCGGCGGAATCAGGGGCGTTGCAGCAGCATAGGCCAGGCGGCGCAGGAAGGACCAGGAGCGGACCCGGTTGGCGGCGAACAGGCGTCCGGTTTGAAAGCGCAACTCGAGCGAAGGTAAAAAGCGGGAGTGGTTCTGGTGGTAAACCACGGCCCCCGGGGCTGTCGTGAAGCGGTGCCCCTGCCCGATCATCTCCCAGTGCATGGCGATCGAAGTTTCGAGCTTGCGCGGCAGGGCATCACCGTAGGCCATCAGAACCTCGCGCCGGTAACTGGCCATGTGTCCGCCGATATGCCTCACCGGCCCTTTCGGCAATGGAGTGGTCCAGGCCCCGTACTGCATCAGGAAGTTGGCCCAGCTGGTGGCCGTGTCCGGGTTATCGTTCTCGAATACGAAGCTCACACCCGACCAGGGGCCTTCATAACGGGTCAGCAGAGCCTCGGCCCAACCAGGTATAGGAAAAGCGTGGTCCTGCATGAAGGCCACGATCGGTGCGGTGGCGGCACGCACGCCTGCGGCCCGGATGATCGAGGATTTCCCTATCCCGTCCAGCACCACGCGCCGGCAGGCAGCAAAGCCCTCGATGTCCGATGGATCCCCCTCCAGGGACCCGGGGGACGGGCCCAGGAGGACCAACTCAATTTTTTCGCAAACCGTCTGGGCGCGCAGGGCGGCGATGGTTCTACGAATGGTCTCATAACAGTCGGGTGTCCACAGAATGGCCGCCAATGCAGGCGCGTGCTTGTTGGTGATGATCCGGGTCTTGGCCATGTGCGCAGGATTCGTTCCTGAATGAGCAAAAATCATAGCTGCACCGTGGCCCGGCGTGAAAGCGCTG
>JAZBOH010000044.1:0-17115 GCA_036351055.1 Lysobacterales bacterium | reverse complement strand
TCGGGCCTCGCACGGGGTCGCTCACAGGGCACATCCCTAATGCCCTCTGAGCTCGATTGGCCATCCGGGCCAATCGTCCCCTACTCAACCCGAATACTCGGCACGCGCAACGGCTTCGCTCATGCACGCGTTACGGCATTACGGCGGCGCTTCTTTACCTGCGGTAAAACCGTTCCGCCTTCATTGCCTACGCTTCTTGCCCTGCGGGCAAACCGTACAATCGCTCTCGCCTGCGCTTCTATACTCTCCCAAACGGGGGATGGTCCCCCAGTCGGCACCCACCCAAGTTCTTCTGGCGAAAAGACAGTGAGTTCGCAGCATCTTCCTGAGTCCAGGTCGTGGGGTCGTATACCCCTTTACAGGGGCATATGACGACAGGATGTCGTCAGAGAAGCATCACAGGGATGTGCCCGCAAGGGAGCGACCCCTGGAAAGGGGTGTACGGCACCGCGACCGGGTTCGTACCCCAAGGCAGCAACCGCCACCAGGGCGAACAATTACATTTTGAGGCCGTTTTTGTAGACGGAGGTGCAGGCGTTGGGGGTGAAGTGGTAGAGCCATTGGTTGAGGCTGGGGGCGTCGATGATCGCTATATCGGCCTGGTAGCCGGGCAACAGGGATCCGATGCGGTCGTGGCGGGCGACGGCTCTTGCGGCGATGGTGGTGGCGCCGTTGAGGACCTCCTGGGGTGTCATGGCCTGGTTCAGGCAGGCCAGGGTCATGGCCAGGGGGAGGTGATAGCTGGGCGCGGAGCCGGGGTTGAAGTCGGTCGCTACCGCTACCCGGATCCCCGCATCGATCATGCGCCGCGCGGGTACATAGGCCTCGCCCAGGTACAGTGAAGCCAGGGGCAGGCTGACCGCGACGGTGCCGCTTCCAGCCAACAGGCGAATGCCTTCTTCGTTTACATATTCCAGGTGTTCGGCGGAGACCGCGTCGAATTCAGCGGCCAGGGCTGCGCCGCCGCTGTCGGACAGCTGGTCGGCATGCAGCTTGATTTGCAGGCCATGCCGCCTCGCGACTGAGAATATTTTCCTCGCCTCATCCACGGTGTATGCGCCTTGCTCGACGAAGGCGTCGCAGAACTCCGCCAGGCCCTCGGCCGCCACTTTCGGGATCAGCACATTGCACAACAGGTTGATATACAGGTCGCGCGATGCCGAGTGTTCCGGCGGAATGATGTGGGCGCCGAGAAAAGTCGGAACAAGTTCGACAGGCTGACATTGATTCAGCCGTTGGAAGACCTCGAGCTGCTTGATCTCGTTGACTTCGTCCAGGCCATACCCGCTTTTGCATTCAACCGTGGTAACGCCCAGTTCCAGCATGCCTTGAAGCGCGTTTGCCGCCTTCTGCTCCAGTTCCTGCGCACTGGCTGCCCGCGTGGCGTCCACGGTACTTCGGATTCCACCGCCGGCTGCGGCGATTTCCTGGTAACTGGCGCCCTTGAGCCGCAGCTCGAACTCGTCGCCCCGCCAGCCGCCAAAACACAGGTGCGTGTGGCAATCGACCAGGCCGGGAATGACCAGTCTGGACCCGCAATCGATGCTTGCCTCGCTGGAAAACTCGGCCGGGAGTTCACTTGCAGGACCACTCCATCGCACCATGCCATCCTGGAAAACCAATGAGGCGTTGCGGACGAGTCCCGCGTCCTGCTGTGGGCTGTCCGGCGGGCAGGTGGCGAGTTCCGCGATGTTTCTCAGAACCGGCATCAGGCGAGCGGTCCGGTTTTGGCCTCCACCACGGTGGCCAGTTTTCCTTGCCGGAGGATGTCGGCGCAGACATCCAGGTCGTTGCGGACTTCGTAGTCGCGGTCTGCGTGCCCGATCTGGTTGCGCAGCAGTTCATGAGCTTCCAGCACACCGTGGCCCGGTTTCAATGGCGCCCGGAAGTCCAGGGCCTGGGCGGCGGTCAGAAACTCCACGGCGAGCACACGCTCGACGTTACGCATGACACCCAGCAGCTTCAAGGCGCTGATCGATCCCATGCTGACATGGTCTTCCTGGCCGAGGCTGGTTGGAATCGAGTCCACGCTGGCCGGGTGGCACAGTATCTTGTTCTCCGAGACCAGTGCCGCGGCCGTGTACTGCGGGATCATAAAACCCGAGTTCACACCCGTGTCTTTCATCAGGAGCTTGGGCAGGCCATCGTGGCCTTCTAGCAGCAGGTAAGTGCGGCGCTCTGAGATGCTACCCAGTTCGGCCAGAGCCATGGCGGCAAAATCCATCGCCAGCGCCAGGGGTTGTCCGTGGAAATTGCCGCCGGACAGGATATCGCCGTTTTCGAACACCAGGGGGTTATCGGTGACCGAGTTCAGTTCCGTTTCCAGGACACCGGTGGCGTATGCCAGCGCGTCGCGGCTCGCGCCATGCACTTGTGGCACACAGCGCAGGCAATAAGGGTCCTGGACCCGGCCACAGTCCCGGTGGGAGTCCAGTATCTCGCTTTTCCTCAACAGTTCACGGATGTTTCCGGCGACGTCCTGCTGGCCCTTGTGCGGCCGGATCTCGTGGATCCGTGCATCAAAGGGTGCGGCGCTGCCCTGCAATGCTTCCAGGCTCATTGCCGCCAGGATATCGGCCTCGACTTTCAGCACATTGGCGCGTTCCAGAATATAGGCGCCGTAAGCCGTCATCAGTTGTGTGCCGTTGATCAAAGCCAGTCCGTCCTTGGCGGCCAGGGCTATCGGTTCGAGGCCCAGCTTCTGCATCGCACTGGCCGCTTTGGCCTTGCCGTTTCGCTTCTTGTTCCACACCTCGCCACGCCCGATCAGCGGCAGGCACATATGGGCCAGCGGGGCGAGGTCGCCTGATGCGCCGACACTGCCCTGGCTGGGAATCCAGGAAATCAGGTCATTTTCTTCGAACGCCAGCAGTTGCCGGAATGTAGTGCGCGAGATGCCCGAGTTTCCGCGGCCCAGTGAGTGGATCTTGATCTGCAGCATCAAACGCGAGATTTCCACGGGAACCGGGTCGCCCACACCACAAGCGTGGCTCAGGAGAATGTTCCTCTGTAACTCGGACAACTGCTCATCACTGATGCGTTTATTGGCCAGCACGCCAAAACCGGTGTTGATACCATAATGCGCCTTGCCATCACCCAGGGCTTTCAACACGATTTCCCGGCTTCTCGATACGGCGCTGTCGTCTGAACGCAAGGCTGCCATGCTGGCCGCCAGGTCGGAGTAGAGTGTCGGGATACGGATCATGGCTTCAACCGTTGATCATTGGCAGGTCAACACCACGCTCGTTGGCTGTGTCGATTGCAATTTCGTAGCCCGCGTCCGCATGCCGCATGACACCGGTGCCCGGGTCCGCGGTCAGAACACGTTCGAGCCTGCGATCGGCCATGTCGCTGCCGTCCGCAACGCAGACCATGCCGGCGTGTTGCGAGTAACCGATGCCGACACCGCCGCCGTGATGGACGGACACCCAGCTGGCGCCGCAAGCCGTGTTGAGCATGGCGTTGAGCAAGGGCCAGTCGGCGATGGCATCGGAACCGTCTTTCATCGCCTCGGTTTCACGGTTGGGTGAAGCCACCGACCCGGTGTCCAGGTGGTCGCGGCCGATTACGATGGGTGCGTCCACTTTGCCGTTTTTGACCAGCCAGTTGAACTTCAGCCCGGCCTCGGCGCGTTCGCCGTATTCGAGCCAACAGATTCGTGCCGGCAGTCCCTGGAACTGGATTTTCTCGCGCGCCTTGTGCATCCAGCGGTGCAGGGCGTCTTTCCCGGGGAAGAGTTCCAGGATAGCCTTGTCGGTCGCGTAGATATCGGCGGGGTTTCCGCTCAGGGCGGCCCAGCGGAACGGCCCGGCACCCCTGCAGAACAACGGCCGGATGTAGGCAGGTACGAAGCCGGGGTAGTCGAAGGCCTGCGGCATGTCACGGTAGTCGGCGACCTGTCCGCGCAGGTTGTTGCCGTAGTCGAAGCAGATCGATCCCTTCTGTTTCAGGTCCAGGATGGACTGCACGTGTACGACCATCGAGTCCAGTACCTCGTTGTCGTATTTCACCGGGTCCGACTCACGCAGCCGGTCGGCTTCTTCCAGCGAATAAGAGGCGGGGATATAGCCGGAACGCAGGTCGTGCGCCGAGGTCTGGTCAGTGATCACATCCGGTACGATACCCCGCCGTTCGATTTCCGGCAGGACTTCAGCGATATTGCCGAGCAAGCCAACCGACAATCCGCCCCTGGCCTTGTCCAGCAGGTCCAGCGCCTCGTCCAGGTCCTTCGACATGACGTCGCAGTAGCCGGTCTCGACCCGGCGCTGGATACGCCAGGGATCGACCTCGACCGCCAGGCAGAGGCCGTCGTTCATGGTCACCGCCAACGGTTGTGCGCCGCCCATGCCGCCCAACCCGGCCGTCACCACCAGCTTCCCGGCGAGGCTGCCGGCGAAGTGCTGATTGGCCAGTTCGGCGAAGGTTTCGTAAGTACCCTGGACGATGCCCTGCGGGCCGATATAGATCCAGGAACCTGCCGTCATCTGTCCGTACATGGTCAGGCCCTTCCGCTCCAGGTCTCTGAACACGTCCCAGTTGCCCCAGCGCGGCACCAGGTTGGAGTTGGCGATCAGCACCCGGGGGGCTTCCTCGTGGGTCTTGAATACACCGACGGGCTTGCCGCTCTGCACCATCAGCGTCTCATCGTTTTCGAGGCGCTGCAGCGTCTTGACGATGCTGGCATAACAGTCCCAGTTTCTTGCCGCCTTACCGGTTCCGCCGTAGATGATCAACTCGTCCGGCTTTTCAGCCACATTGGGGTCGAGGTTGTTCATCAGCATGCGCATGGCGGCTTCCTGGTGCCAGCCACGGCAGCTGAGAGAGGTGCCTGTCGGCGCATGAATCGGGGTGCCTGCACCGGCCTTGTAATTCTGCTGCTTTGCGCTCATTATCGTGCCTTGCGAGTCCGCATGGAGTGGTCTTGCAATTATAAATGAACCCGGCAAAGCGAGCCGGGTCTTTATTCTCTGGAGGTCGGTTACGGTTGCCGATCAGGGAATACGGAGTGTTTGTAAGTGACTAGATTCATTCAACCCAGATTATGGTTCCTGTTTTCCGGGCTGGCATGCGCAGCAATGCTTGTCTGGGCCCTGTACAAGCAGCACGTGGACTTCCTGGATCCATGCCCTTTGTGCATTCTGCAAAGGCTCGTGTTCATGTGGATTGGCGTGCTGGGCCTGGTGGCGGCCATTCACGGTCCCGGTAAAACGGGCCAGTGGATTTTCGGCCTGCTGCTCATGGTCGGTGGTTTGCTAGGCATGGGGCTCGCTGGCCGGCATGTCTGGCTGCAGAATCTGCCCGCGGGGGAGATCTCCGACTGTGGCATGGGCCTGAATTACATGCTCGACACCATGCCGATCCTGGACGTTGTGCGCGAAGTCTTTTACGGTGCCGGCGAGTGTGGCGAGGTGCTGTGGACCTTCCTCGGCATCAGCATACCGGGCTGGGCGTTTATCTGGTTCGCGATCTTCACCGTTGGTACCCTGGGTATCCTGATTTTTTCCAATAACAATAAGGCGACAGCTTAGAATGAACAGCACAGTTTCCGGCCAGAGCGCGCAAGAGTCGGCATCGAATCCGGTTCACGACTGGACTCCCGATTCCTGGCAGGCTTTCGAAGCCCTGCAGCAGGCTAACTACCCCGACCAGCAGGTTTTGCAAGCGGCACTGAATAAGCTGGCCGACCTGCCGCCGTTGGTAACCTCCTGGGAAATCCTGGCGCTGCGCGAGCAGATTGCCGAGGCACAGGCCGGTAAGCGCTTCCTGCTCCAGGGTGGTGATTGCGCGGAGAACTTTGCCGAAGTTTGCTCACCATTGATCACCAACCGCTTGAAGGTGCTGCTGCAGATGAGCCTGGCGCTGGTCCACGGCCTGCAGATGCCGGTGGTCCGGATCGGGCGTTTCGCGGGCCAGTACGCCAAGCCGCGCTCGTCCGATATGGAAACCCGTGACGGCGTGACCCTGCCCAGTTACCGCGGTGACCTGGTCAACGACATCGCGTTTACACCGGAAGCGCGTGTGCCCGATCCGAACCGCTTGCTGGAAGCGCATGCATACTCGGCCATGACAATGAATTTTGTCCGTTCATTGGTTGATGGTGGTTTTGCCGATGTACACCACACCGAGTACTGGGACCTGAGTTGGGTCGAACACTCGCCGCTCGCGTCGGAGTTCCACGAAATCACCGAAAGCCTGGGCAAGTCCCTGCGCTTTATGGAAACCATCACCGGCCGTGATGTGGGAAGCCTGCGGCGCGTGGACTTTTATACCTCCCACGAGGCTCTGCACCTGCATTACGAGCAGGCCCAGACCCGCCAGGTACCGAGGCAGTGGGGCTGGTTCAACTTGGGGACCCATTTCCCGTGGATTGGCATGCGCACGGCCGCGCTGGACGGCGCACACGTGGAATATTTCCGTGGCATCCGCAACCCGGTCGGCATCAAGGTCGGGCCCGGGATGGACCAGGAATGGCTGGTCGCCCTGCTGGAGAAATTGAATCCCACCCGCGAAATGGGCCGCATCGTCCTGATTCACCGGATGGGTGAAGCCAATATCGAGCAACACCTGCCAAGGCTGATCAGGGCCGTAAACGAATGCGGTAGCCCGGTTCTGTGGATTTCCGATCCGATGCACGGCAACACCGAGTCTACCGGTGACGGCATCAAGACCCGCCGTTTCCGCAAGATCATGAAGGAAATGGAGTTGGCTTTCGATATCCACCAGGCCAACAATTCGCGCCTCGGCGGCGTTCACCTGGAACTGACCGGGGAGAACGTCACGGAGTGCACCGGCGGTGCACGGGATCTCTCTGACGAGGACCTGAAGCGCAGTTACAAATCGACCGTCGATCCACGGCTGAACTACGAGCAATCGCTCGAGATGGCCATGCTGATCGTGGAGAAACACGAACGCGACGCTTCCTGAAGTTCCCGTCAGGCAGCGCCCGGTGAAACGGGACGGAACGATAAGCGATAAAACACAAATCGTATTAGCCTTTTTCTGCCTGCTGCTGGTGGTGGTGTCGCCGGGGGCTTTTGCCATGGAAGGCTCCCAGGTGCGCCACCAGGTCAGTTTTGCGCGGGCCGCCAACCAGTACGTGCATATCGAGTCGACGTTTCCCGTTGAACAGGGTCGTGTTGAATTCGCCATGCCGGTGTGGACGCCTGGTTCCTATCTCGTCCGGGAATATTCCGCCCACCTCGAGCAACTGGTGGTATCTGCTTCCTCCGGCGACCTGCTCGCGTCCAGAAAAATTGCCAAGAACCGCTGGGTGGCGGAGGTGAACGAGGCTGGTGAGATCACCCTGGCCTACGATATCTGGGCCGGTGAACTGAATGTAGGCGCCAACTGGGTGGACTCATCGTTGGCCCTTTTGAATGGCGCCGGCGTATTTCTTTACACCGACGCCAGCCGATCGCTGCCTCAGATGGTGGAAGTCAACCTGCCAGCCGACTGGCCAAACGTGCATACCTCGATGGACAGGGAAGGGGACGGTAACCGCTTCATCGCCAGGGATTACGACGAACTGGTCGACAGCCCCATCGTCGCGGGCAAAACGGTCGAATACCATTTCGAGGTGGACGGGCAAGCCTATGGGCTGGTCCAGTCGCGCGAAAACCGTTTCTGGGACGGGGCAAGAGCGGTCGAGGACGCGGCGAAGATCATCAAAACCCAGCAGGCATTCTGGGGTATCAACCCGTTTACAAAACGATACCTTTTCCTCAATCTCTTTGTCGGCTCCCACTCCGGTCTTGAACACGATCACAGTACGGTTCTGATGACCGATCCCTGGGTCATGCGGGACGATCACGACTACAGGCGCTGGCTGGGCCTGGTGTCGCACGAATTTTTCCACGCCTGGAACGTGCGGCGGATGCGCCCGGCGGCGCTGTCCGAGTACGACTACGAGCAGGAATCCTATATCCGTGAACTGTGGCTGGCCGAGGGCCTGACCAGCTATTACGACAACCTGCTGCTGTTCCGTTCCGGCCTGATCGACGTGCCCGACTACCTGGAGTCGCTGGCGCGGGAAATACGGAATTACGAAACCACGCCCGGGCGCGAGGTTCGTTCAGCCGAACTGGCCTCCTTCGATACCTGGATCAAGCACTACCGCACGGATGAAAACACGATCAACAGCACCGTCTCCTACTATCGCAAAGGCGCTGTGATTGGCTTCGTAACCGACACGGCCATTCGCAGGGCGACAGACAGCGACGCCAGCCTGGATACCGTGATGCGTAGAATGTTCCTGCGTTACGGAACCCGGCAGAATGGCGGATACCCGCCGGGTGCATTTGAGCAGATTGTCGAGGAAGTGGCGGGCCAGGAAGTGCGCGTCATGGTCGAAGAAATGATTCGTGAGACCAGCGACCCCGACGTGGATTCGGCCCTGGAGTGGTACGGCCTGGGTATCGATCGCAACCCTTCCTTTAACGGCAGCGGTCCGCCGCTGGCGGGCCTGGGTATCGAGGTTGGCCGGGAAGGGTCGGCACTGCTTGTCGAACAGGTCGTGGCCGGTTATTCGGGAGCAGAGGCCGGGCTACTACCCGGTGATGAACTGATCGCGATCGATGGCAACCGGGTCAACGCATCGAACTACGACAAGCTGCTTGCCCGGCTGCGTCCGGAAGAAGGTGTCGAGTTGACCCTGGCGCGCCATGGGCGCTTGCTGACCGTCCGCGCCGAACTGCGGGAAGCCATACCCGCCATTTACACGATTGCCCCCCTGGACAGGATCCGTACACGTCAGAAATCCCGCCTTGAGCAGTGGCTGGGCCGGGAGCTGGTCTTCAAGTAGCCCTAATCTTCGTCTTTCTGCCGGCTGGCGCGTTTGCGTTCGTGCTCCAGTCGGTGGATCTTGCGGATGCGGATGGCGCTTGGCGTTACCTCTACCAGTTCGTCATCCTCGATGAATTCCAGGGCCTGCTCCAGGGACAACTTTATCGGTGTGGCCAGCTGCACCGCCTCGTCTTTCAGAACCGTGCGGATATTGGTCAGCTGTTTTCCCTTGAGGGGATTGACGGTGAGGTCGTTGGCGCGGCTGTGCACACCGATGACCTGGCCCTCGTATACGTCGACGCCGGGCTCGATGATCATGCGGCCACGGTCCTGCAGGTTGAACAGGGCATAGGCCAGGGCCTTGCCGGTGCCGTTTGAGATCAGCACCCCGTTGTTGCGCCTGGAAATCTCGCCCCGGTGATACGGGCCGTAGTGGTCAAATACATGGAACATCAGCCCGGTGCCGGCCGTCAATGTGCGGAATTCAGACTGGAAGCCGATCAGCCCCCGGGCGGGGATGATGTAGTCCAGCCGCACCCGGCCCTTGCCGTCCAGTTGCATGTTCTGCAGCTCGGCGCGGCGTTCGCCGAGGCGCTCCATCACACCGCCCTGGTAATCGCTTTCCAGGTCAGCGACCAAGGTCTCGTAGGGCTCTTCGCGGCCGTGTTCCGTTTCGTGGATGATGACTTCAGGCCGGGAAATGGCCAGTTCGTAGCCTTCACGGCGCATGGTTTCAATCAGGATGGACAGGTGCAGTTCGCCGCGTCCGGAGATCTTGAACCGTTCCGGGTTCGCGGTGTCTTCGACGCGCAGCGCCACGTTATGGCTGGCTTCGCGCATCAGGCGCTCGCGAATCTGGCGGCTGGTCAGGAATTTACCATCGCGCCCGGCAAACGGTGAATTGTTCACGCGGAAGGTCATGCTGATGGTGGGTTCGTCCACGGTCAGGGCGGGCAGTGCTTCGGGCGCAGCGCGGTCACACAGCGTGTCGGAAATCTGTAGTTTCTCAACGCCGGTTATGGCGATTATGTCTCCAGCTTGCGCCGAGGGAACCTCCACGCGCTTCAGGCCGTGAAACCCCAGAACCTGCAGGATCTTCGCGTTGCGCTGGCGCCCGTCGCAGTCGATGACGCAAATCTGCTGGTTTGGTTTGACCGAGCCGCGCTGAACGCGGCCGATGCCGATGACGCCGACATAGGAACTGTAATCCAGCGTGGAGACCCGCATCTGGAACGGTCCGTCGATGTTGACCGGCGGCGGCGCGACGTGTTTCACAATGGTCTCGAAAAGCGGTGTCATATCGCCCGAGTTCACGTCATCTTCCAGCCCGGAAAAGCCCTGCAGGGCGGAGGCGTAAACCACGGGAAAGTCGAGTTGTTCGTCACTGGCACCCAGTTGGTCAAACAGTTCAAAGGTTTGGTCCAGCACCCAGTCGGGGCGGGCGCCATCGCGGTCGACCTTGTTGATGACCACGATCGGCTTGAAGCCCATTTCGAAGGCTTTCTGGGTTACGAAGCGGGTCTGCGGCATCGGGCCGTCAACCGCGTCGACCAGTAGCAGAACAGAATCCACCATGCTCAGGATGCGCTCGACTTCACCGCCGAAGTCGGCGTGGCCGGGCGTGTCGACGATATTGATATGGTAGTTTTCCTCGCCGTCGTTCCAACTGATGGCGGTGTTCTTGGACAGGATCGTGATGCCTCGCTCGCGTTCCAGTTCATTCGAATCCATCACGCGTTCGGGTGCTGCAGCGCGGTCGCCGAGCGTACCGGACTGCTGCAGCAGCTGGTCCACCAGCGTGGTTTTGCCATGGTCGACATGGGCGATGATGGCGATGTTACGGAGCTTTTCGATCACGGTGAATTCCTGGTTGGGAGCCTATCAAGGGCGCGCGCGCACGTTACAGGGTTTGCCGTGTAAAAGCAATAGCTTAGCAATTTGACGCGGGCGCGATACCAGCCTGCGGCAGGCCCTTTTGGGCATGTCAAACGATTGCCCGGCCAGGACAAGCGAACCCGGCTCCGGAACCCTAAGATTCAGTCTCGACATGCTTGAAAACCAGGAGAAGTGCAGATGCGGAAACTGTCCCGACAGATGAACAAGAACGTGTACATGGCCGTTATCGCCGCCGGTGTCTGGATGGCAGCCAATCCGGTATTCGCCGGCCAGCTGGCAAATGAGCGGGAGATTGACCTGAAAGGAACCACCAATACCCGCGACATCGGTGGCTACCAGACTGATGACCTGCGCACCCTGCGCTCCGGACAGATTATTCGCTCTGAAAACCTGTCGCGGCTGACGGCCGCCGACTTCCGGAAACTTGAGGGACTGGGCCTGAAAACAGTCATCGACCTGCGCACCCAGCAGGAACACGACCGCTCTCCGACGGTATGGCAGGGTGACAATCCGCCGCAGTTCCACCACTTCCCGGTCGGTGACTCCGACAATGACTGGTTCAATGAGCAACGGAACATGATGAGAAAGAACCGGTTCACGGAAGAAGAATCGCTGGCGCTCATGGTCGAGGGATATCACATGATTGCGGAAGAAGGGATAGCCAGCTACCAGCAACTGATGGCCGTGGTGCTGGATCAATCCAATTGGCCCGTGCTGATCCACTGTAACGCGGGCAAGGACCGGGCGGGTGTGGCGGTAACGCTGATCATGGAAGCCCTGGGCGTGGATCGGGAAACCATCATGGAAGAGTTTCTGCTGACCAACGAATTGGGCCGTTCACAGGAAAAAGCCGTCCTGATGTCAAAGGAGGGTGCAAAATCCGGCCGAAGAAACAGTTTCAGGAAAGGCCCGTCCGCAGAGGCCTGGTTTCCCATCGTAGGCGTGCGACCCGAAATGCTGGAAGCCTACTACGCAAACATCGACGAGCGCTACGGTTCCATGGACGCCTTTCTGCTGGAACTGGGTGTTGACCAGCAGGCCCGCGGTTTGCTCGCAGACTCATTGACCACGGCCCAACCGGAACTGGCCATGGCTGAGTAAGCCAGATCCACCAGATAGACCAAAAAAGGCGTTCCGCCCTCCGGCGGGACGCCTTTTGCTTTTCAGGCCGCAACCTGTCCCTCGGGGGGTGGTTCGTGCGCATGCGCAGCGCCCAATTCATTGAAAGTAAACAGCTTGAAAGCCCGGTCGCCGTTGTAATCCAGGATACGCAAATCGTTGGTTTCACGAAGGTCATTGGCGACCACGTTGAAGTGCCCGCCATAACGCTTTTTTGCCAGGTCCAGCGGGGCTTCGAACGCAATAAACTTGTCAATACCCTTTGCCAGCAGCTTATCCAGCAATATGGGATTCTCTATCGATCCATGCGACGTAAGAATCATCAGGGGGCCACTGCCCGTCATCAGTAAGAAAGTTTTCATGTTAATCTCCGCTACCAGAAAGACTTCCCCTTACTCCTAATCTTAGTACGTTTATGGAGTTATTTTGGTGCCGGGAATTCCTGGAAATATGCCTCGGCATCCTGCAGGCCCTGGCAGCCGAGAATCCGGCAGATCGCGAAGATATCGGACAAATCCATTACGCCGGCCGTGATGGCCAGGGGCAATGTCAACGCGGAACGCTGAATGGAGAAGGGTTTCCACACCATTACTCCACTTCAAAACCAAGCCGCATCAGCATGGCGGCGGCTTCCCTGTTTGTGCAGGATACATCCCAGCCATGGAAATCGCGCCTGAAGGGGTATTCCTTTCTGAGTTGGTCGAAGCCCCTGGCGATCTCTTCCGTGCCAAGGCGCGAAAGTTTTTTCAGGGCCCGGTCATGGACCTCTACGAAACAGGCGGATTGCAGGGCCTCGGTGAGTGCGCCTTCAGCGTTGGTGATGGACAGCGACAAGCGGCCTGATTCGAACCCTTGCCTGGTAACCGGGGATACGCCGGACCACTCGCAGAACGCCTCGTATACGATCCAGGTGCCGTTGCGCTTGCCGTCGTCGCTGTAACCGGCGACGTGGGGCGTGGCCACCACGGCGTGTTCCAGCAACTCCGGGTTCAGCAGGGGTTCGCCGGGCCAAACGTCCAGTGCGGCGTGTGTTCCGGAGCTGCGTACGGCGTCCAGCAGGGCCGGTCCGTCCACCACGTCGCCGCGTGCCGCGTTGACCAGCAATGCGCCGGACGGCATCCGCGCCAGTTGTTCGGCGCCAATCATGCGCAAGGTGGGGTAGGGGCCGTCTCTTGTCAGCGGTACGTGCAAGGTGACCACGTCACAGGCCAGTGCCTCGGCTTGTGAAACCAGCCCCTTTTCGCCTTCGTCCGCCAGCGGCGGATCGTTGGCGACCGTTTCAACGGCAAGGGCCTGCAGCAGTTTCTGCAAGCGGGAGCCGACATTGCCGCGTCCGATGATTCCAACGCGCTGCTCTTCGAGTTTCCGTCCCAGGCGCGCGCAGGCCAGCCACATCATGGCGAGGGTGTACTGCGCGGCGGAATCGGCGTTGCAGCCGGGCGCATTGGACCATGCGATGCCTTGCTGTTCGAGCCAGGGAATATCCAGGTGATCCGTTCCGATCGAGGTGGTGCCTACGAAGCGCACCGCGGTGCCATCGAGCAGTTCCGCGTTGGCTTTTGTCGCGGTCCGGATGATCAGCAGGTCGGCGCCTTCCAGGTCGGGCTTACGAATGTCACGACCGTCCATCTGCACCAACTCGCCATGCCGCCCGAAGGTGACCTCGGCGCCACGGATGTTGCGGTCGACGACAATGCGCACAGGGCTCAGTAACCCGCCGCCTGGCCGTCCTTGCGGGATTCCGAGGCGCCAAAATACGTACCGTATTCAGGGTGTTTCATGATCGCCTGGTAGCCACCGTAAGGCCCGCGTGCATATTCGATACGGTGTCCACGTGCCATCAATTCGCGCACCACCTCGTAGTCGAACCCGGTTTCCAGGTTGACCGTGCCGCCATCGCTCATGATGGCGCCGGTCGGTTCGCTGGACCCGGAATGGTGGATGCGTGGGGCATCGCCGGCTTCCTGCAGGCCCATGCCAAAATCGACCAGGTTCATCACGATCTGGGCGTGGCCCTGTGGCTGCATGCCGCCGCCCATCAGGCCGAAGCTGATCCAGGGTTTGCCGTCCCTGGTGATGAAAGCCGGGATGATGGTGTGGAACGGCCTCTTGCCCGGTGCGTATGAATTCGGGTGGCCAGGTTCGAGGGTGAACAGTTCGCCGCGGTCCTGCAGTACAAATCCCAACCCGGGTGGGGCCATGCCGCTGCCCATGCCGCGGTAATTGCTCTGGATCAGTGAGACCATGTTGCCCTCACTGTCGGCCGTGGTCAGGTAGATCGTATCGCCGTCACGCAGGACAGCCGGGTCACCGTGGGGAAATTCTTTGGCGGCTTTTGTCATGTCGACCAGGCGGTTTCGTTCAATGGCGTAATCCTTGGAGATCAGGCGATCCACCGAAACATCCATGTAAGCCGGGTCGGCATAAAACCTCGCACGGTCCTCGAAAGCCAACTTTTTCGCTTCCAGGAACAGGTGTACGTGGTCGGCCGAGCCGAATCCCATCGATGCCACGTCATGCTGCTCCAGGATATTGAGGATTTGCAGTGCTGCGATGCCCTGTCCGTTCGGCGGAAGTTCCCAGACGTCGTAGCCTCGGTAGTTGGTAGAGTGTGGCTCGACCCACTCGCTCTGGTGTGTGGCCATGTCTTCGTAGCTCAGGAAACCGCCGTTGGCCTGCATGTAATCGCCGATTATGCGCGCAATGTCTCCCCTGTAAAAAACGTCCCGCCCTTCGTTGGCGAGGCGTTCCAGCGTATTGGCCAGGTTCGGGTTTTTCCACAGTTCACCCACCTCGGGAGCGCGGCCATCAAAGGTCATCTGCTCGGTGAAGCCCGGGTACTTCGCCAGGCGGCCAACGGAACGGCCCCAGTAAAACTGGATGGTTTCATGCACCGGGTGGCCGTTGCGTGCATAGTCGATGACCGGCTCAAAAATCTCCTCCATCGGCAGCTTGCCGAAGCGCCCATGAAGTTCGAACCAGCCGTCGACCGCGCCAGGCACCGAGACGGGCAGGGGGCCGAAGGACGGAATGCTGTCGTAGCCCTGTTCCTGGAACCAGTCCAGGGTCAGTGACCGCGGTGAGCGCCCCGACGCATTGAGCCCATAAAGGGCCTGGCTCTTGGCGTCCCAGACGATGGCGAATAGGTCGCCGCCCATTCCGTTGCCGGTCGGTTCCATCAGGCCCAGCGCCGCGTTTGCAGCGATGGCGGCGTCGATTGCATTGCCGCCCTTTCGCATCGTGTCTAGCGCGATCTGCGTGGCCAGCGGGTGGCTGGTGGCAGCCATGGCGTGCGGCGCGATAACTTCCGAACGCGTCGCAAAGGCTTTTCCGGTCACGCGGTCAGCGGCCACGGCGGTTCCTGCCAGGATGACCAGGGATAGCAGGCTCAGGTTTAAAGCGAACAGGAGAACCCTGCCGTTCAAAAGCGGCGGTACCGACATGATTATTACTCCGAGAAAAGCAGAACATTAACGTTTGAAACAGTCTAATCAGGGGCGTTATCGGCTACAATGATACAGCTAAGCCGCGGTCCTGTATGCAGGACCTCCGGGGTACATTTCAATCCGACAGATTTCACGAGGTATCATTTATGAACCGTCCAGTAAGAGTCGCCATCACGGGCGCAGCCGGCCAGATTGGCTATCAACTTTGCTTCCGGATCGCCGCCGGTGACATGCTGGGTCCGAGCCAGCCGGTCATTCTGCAACTGCTGGAGATCACGCCGGCGCTGGGCGCCCTCGAAGGTGTCGTGATGGAGCTTCGGGACTCGGCTTTCCCGTTGTTGGCCGACATCGTGGCAACCGATGACGCCGAAGTCGCTTTCAGCCAGGCCGATTACGCCCTGCTGGTGGGTGCGATGCCGCGTGGCCCGGGCATGGAGCGCAGTGACCTGATCGCAGCCAATGGCAAGATTTTTGGCCCCCAGGGCGCCGCGATGAACAAGGTCGCCAGTCGCGGCATCAAGGTCCTGGTGGTCGGTAACCCGGCCAATACCAATTCACTGATCGCCCAGGCGGCGGCGCCGGATTTGGACCCGCGCAACTTCACCGCCATGACGCGACTGGACCATAACCGGGCCCTGGCGCAGATGTCTGACCGGATTGGTAAACACCACGCCGAGATCAACAAGATGATCGTATGGGGCAATCACTCCTCCACCCAATACCCGGACATTCGTTTCACCGAGGTTGACGGCAGAGGCGTCGCGGGCGACGTGGACCAGGACTGGTACGTCGAGACCTTTATCCCGGTGGTTCAGCAACGCGGCGCCGCCATAATCAAGGCGCGCGGCGCATCCAGTGCAGCATCCGCTGCCTCCGCCGCTCTCGATCACATGCGCAACTGGGCGCTGGGCACCCCGGAAGGCGACTGGGTGTCCATGGCCGTGCCGGCTGACGGCAGTTACGGCATCGAGCCGGGTATCATCTACTCCTTCCCTTGTGTCTGCAAAGACGGCGATTACGAAATCGTCCAGGGACTGGAAGTCGATGATTTCAGCCGTGAGCGCATGGATGCAAGCGCTGCTGAACTGCGCGAAGAGCGGGAAGCCGTGGCAGACCTGCTTTGACATGGTGCAGGCCCCAGCCGGAAAAAAACTCCGCGAAGCAGTGGCGCAGCATGCGCCACTGCAGCTTGTAGGAACCATCAACGCTTTTACCGCACGCATGGCCGAAGCCATCGGCCACCGGGCGATCTACCTTTCCGGCGGCGGCCTGGCGGCCAATTCGCTCGGCCTTCCTGACCTGGGCATCAGTTCGCTGGATGATGTCATCACCGACGTCGACCGCATCACCCACGCCTGTGGCTTGCCCTTGCTGGTAGACGCCGACACGGGCTTTGGCGGCGCCTTCAATATCGCCCGAACCGTTCGTTCGCTGACGCGAGCCGGGGCGGCTGGCATGCATATCGAGGACCAGGTGGCGGCCAAGCGTTGCGGCCACCGTCCCGGCAAGGCCATCGTGTCCCGGGCCGAGATGGTCGACCGGGTGAAGGCAGCTGTCGATGCGCGCGGCGACGACAGCTTCGTGATCATGGCGCGCACCGATGCCCTGGCCGTGGAAGGCATGGAAAAAGCCATTGAACGTGCGGTGGCCTGTGTCGAGGCCGGCGCCGACATGGTGTTCCCCGAAGCGATGACGGAACTCGCCCAGTACGCGGAGTTCAAGCGGGCGGTCGGCGTGCCGATCCTGGCCAATATCACCGAGTTTGGCCATACGCCCCTGTTCACGACCCCGGAGCTGGGTGAAGCCGGCGTTGATATCGTTCTGTATTGCTGTGGCGCCTACCGTGCCATGAACCGGGGCGCCGAAACCGTCT